>NZ_CP033897.1:0-323315 GCF_003813985.1 Corynebacterium gerontici | reverse complement strand
CCGCCAAGCGAGTGCTCAAGGCTACGTACCCGTCGGTGGGACATTAGGATCGACTCCCCACCTTCGGGGAGTGGCCGTTAAACAACAAGGCGAGAGTCGGTCCGCATTACCTTGCACCAGCAATTGATGGGACCACACGATGCAAACGCAGCAATACATCACCACCACCGACCCCTTCTACGAACGCTTCGGGCTCCCCTTGCCCACAGGGCTGAAAGAACAAGCCAGTGGCATCTCCTGGGCAACGTTCACCGACACATTCGCCCCTATCGCAGACCTGCGGGTTCGCATCAACTCCACCACGCAGCTTCGCGGCACCCTCAACGAATACAACATCACCCTGCTGCAACGCGGACAGCAACGAGAAGAACACACCATCGTCGGCGCTGGCGCTGCTCTGGCTTGCACCCAACTCCTGGCAGAACGCGGCAGGCGGATCGAAATCCTGCAATTCCACCAGCGCAAAATCTTCGAATCCACCGCCACCTTCATCCTGGCCGGCAATGACGTTCACTCTAGGTGGGCCATGGGCTTCGGCGGCACGCCCGAACAATCAATCGCAGCCGCTTTGAGCACGGCTGGCGAATTACTCTACGGAAGACGAAGCTAGACGCCTCGTGCCAATCCAACCAAACGCTGCATAACCAATAATCGCCACCACTCCAACGGCAATGAACAGCACGTTCAGGGGATCGTGCATGTATTCCTCACCCCGAATCCTTTGAGCGATCCCGGGTGCCACTGCCTTATTCACGGTGGGCAGGAGCCACAGCGCAGAAAGCCCAAGGGCACACAGCAACAATCCTTGCGCCGAGGCCCATGCTTTCCAGCCTTCAAGGCGCTGCGATGGGGCGTCGAAAAGCACAATGACGCCCGCGACGGCTGGCGCCACCCATACCCAGTGGTGGAACCAGCTAAAAGGCGAAACCAGGCAGGCCGCGAATCCACACAAAGACACCGCAATGGCCACCTGGTCACGGCGAATCGCCCACACGCACGCGATCGCGGTGCACGCGACGATGCCCAGACTCAGCGCGAGCCATAATCCCTGACCATCGCTGTGGAAGACGCGGATCAGGATCGTTCGAAGCGACTGCGCACCCGGATTGTTGTGCGAGCCCACTCTGGATGAGTCACTGATGGCGTGGGTCCAAAAAGCGCTGGCGTCTGGCACACGCCAGAACCCGACAGCAACCGTCGCCGAAAAGACGGCAATGGAAACAAACAGTGCCCGCCAGCGGCGCTGCAGCACGAAAAGCAAGAGGAAAAAGGCGGGGGTGAGCTTGAGCCCAGCAGCCAACCCCACACCGATTCCTGCCCAACGATGCTCGCGAGGAAGAAAATCCAAGCAAATGAGGCACATCAGCAGCAGGTTGATCTGCCCGTAGTAGAAGTTGGCGCGCACGGGCTCTGAGATGAACATTGCCGTGGCAAAACACAGGGACGCAATGCCCAACATGGGGGTGAGCTCACGCTTTCGGGCAAACACCATCAGCACCACCGCCACGAGGGCAATGAAATTGGTGGTCTGCCAGGCAATCGTGAGCAGCTTGGGATCCAGAGCGGAAAAGAAGGAAAACATCGCCCCAGCGAAGGGCGGATACGTAAAAGGCAGATCTTTCACAAAAGGCCCGGCATATAACGCTGATCCCTCCGAGACCGCCTTGCCGCCGAGCATGTACACGTCAAGATCGACCGGCATCCAACGATTGATCTGCTTTTCCTCGGGAAGGTAAGACTCGCGCACCAGAACGCGAAAAGCGATCAAAGCAGAAAGAAAAGCCAGCAGTGGCGCGCTGAGAAGCTTAGCCTTCAAGGCCGCCCCGCAGCTCTGCAATGCTTTGATCCACCACGGGGACCCAGGAACCGGTTTCCTCAAAGAGCGCGCGCTGGCGCTGATATGGTGCCCCTTCCTCTACAACGTCACGCACCCACGCCAGTTCCTGCTCGCATCCCAGACGCCGTGCCACAGGTGCCAGTTCCTCAACCAAATCGAGCAGTTCCTCACTCACGAGGCGTTCATCGGTAGCGCGAGAGGTAATCACGATGGCCTCCAGGCCGTAGCGCGCCGCGCGCCACTTGTTTTCCGCAACATGCCAAGGCTGCAGCACCAGCAGGTCCTCGCCGCGCGCGAGCTTCTCATCGAGGTGCACCACAAGGCAATGCGTCAAGGCCACCACCGCGGCCGTTTCCTTCAGGCTTGGGGAGGCATCGGACACTCGAACTTCAATGGTGCCCCACTTCCCGGCGGGGCGAATATCGAAGTGCATGGAGCCGGTATGGCTGATCACCCCAGAAATGTCCTGATCCTGCATGAAGGATTCCCATTCCTGCCAACTTTGAAGCTGATAGGGCATGCCCGCCGTGGGAAGCTGCTGGTAGAGCATGGTGCGATTGGAGGCATAACCGGTGTCAATGCCTTCCCACGCCGGCGATGAAGCGGTAAGAGCCAAAAGATGCGGATAGTAGGTCATCAATGCGTTGATGAGCGGCCACACGCGGCCCTTGTCGCTGATGCCGACGTGCACATGCAAGCCCCAGATCAGCATTTGGTTGCCCCAGTAGCGGGTCCGCTCGATGATTTCGCTGTAGTGCCCTTTCTCGCCCACCTTTTGCTTGGCAGCGATGGCAAAGGGATGCGACCCGGATGCCCACAGGGCCACGCCTTGTTCATCGGCGGCGGTGCTCAGCGCCTGCAAGCCACGGCGGAGCGCCGCCGTGGCTTCGCTCGCGTTCTGGCACACCGGGGTGACGATCTCCACGGTGTTGGCGAGGAATTCGTGCTCAAATTGCACGTCGGGGTCGATTTGTTCTGCACGTGCAATCAGTTCATGCGCTGCAGGCACCAGATCGCGGGTTTCAGGGTCCGCGATGGCCAATTCCCATTCCACACCGATGGTGGGTTTGGGGGATGCGTTGAATGTTTGAGCCACGGCTGGCACCTTACTACGAAATTATGGAATATCTTTTGCCAGCACAAGCACTAGCACATTGGGGTCCTCGGTGCCCGC
Source organism: Corynebacterium gerontici (assembly GCF_003813985.1). NCBI lineage: Bacteria > Bacillati > Actinomycetota > Actinomycetes > Mycobacteriales > Corynebacteriaceae > Corynebacterium > Corynebacterium gerontici. Next base: position 320,304 of record NZ_CP033897.1, on the reverse strand, counting down.
AGGTTGCCCCGCCTGCGCAACGCCGCCGACCCGATCGGCGAGCTTACGTGCCGCCTGCTCCGCGTTCGGGTTCGCAGAATCAAAGTAGACAGTATTTTGTGGCACTACCGCATCCGCGTAGTTGCCCACTTCGCCCTTCTTCCAGCCCTCTGCCGCAAGTTTGTCAGCAACGGTGGCGGCCATGCCCTGCACCGTAGAGTTATTCAGCACCTTCACCGTCTCAACCGGAGGTGCCGCTGGGGGAACTGGGGACTGTTCCTCGGTCTCGCTTTGAGGCGGGGTCTCGGCCTGGGTCTGGGTCTGGGTCGGAGATTCTGCGATGCTCGTGCTTGCCACAGGCTCGGAGTCCTTCTTGGAGGCGTAGATGCCCCACCCCACTAGCAGCACGGCGACGGCGATCAGGATCATGGCTAGCCCCCGCAGCGGTAGGCTTCGCTGCGCGGACGTGCTTTCTTCGAGGCGGTGGGCGCCGCCCGTGTTTTCCGGTTGCTCAGTCACGGTTGTTCATCCTAGCGTTTGCTCGACTATCTCGAATCCTGCGCAGCCTTGCGCTGAGCACGGGATAGGCCTCCATCACGGCCGGTTGGTCGATAGCCACGTTGAGTTGCTGATAGTAACGAATCGGCGAGATACCAAAGGTTTTGACGATGGCGTCGTCTTTCGCCCCGGCGCTTTTGGGCGCACGCGATTCGAACTCCAGCAGCTTGAGCTGGGGGTGGCTGTCACTCATGCCTACACTGTAGGGCATGACTGTTCGTTCAATCGTGATCTGTGGCGACGAGGTATTGCATACCCCCACTCAGGAAGTTACCGAGCCCGTCGAAGAGCTTTCGCAGCTCATTGCCGACATGTACGAGACGATGGAGGCCGCGCACGGGGTTGGTCTTGCAGCCAATCAGATCGGTGTGAACAAGCGCATTTTCGTCTATAACTGCCCCGATGATGAGGGCCACATGCACCGCGGCTGCTTCATCAATCCCACGCTGGAGACTTCGGAGATTCCAGAGACCATGCCCGCCGATGATGGCAGTGACGATGAGGGCTGCCTCTCGCTTCCTGGAGAGGGCTTCCCCACCGGTCGTGCTTCTTGGGCCAAGGTCACGGGGTTGAATGAGCACGGCGAGCAGGTCGAGGTGGAGGGTACGGGATTCCTCGCCCGCTGTTTCCAACACGAGGTGGGTCATCTGAATGGCTACGTCTACACCGATATGCTGATTGGCCGTTACGCGCGCCAGGCGAAGAAGGCGATTAAGCGCAATGGTTGGACCACGGGCGGGCAGACGTGGATGCCCGGCGTCGATCCGGATCCTTTCGGCTGGTAGAGGCGTGTCGCGCATTTTCCGCTCCGATGAGGTGCGCCCCGGCGAGCGCGTGGTGGTTCGCCGCCGCATTGGCCGAGCCCACAGTGACGTCATTGGGCATGTGAAGCTTTTCGACGCCCACCGCATCGAAATCGCGCCGCAATCAGTGGGAGGTTTCCCTTCTTCACTGCCAGCCGTGATCGTCCCGCGCGAGGAAATTGAGGTAGTCAAGCGCCTCAGCCCGGTGACGGTGCGCAATCGCGATATTCGTGCCATCGAGAACGCCACAGCCAAAGCTTTCCCCGGCATTGAGCACACTTGGTGCGGTCAGTGGCTGCTGCGCGCGGGCGATGGCATTACTGAACGCTCAAACTCCGCGGCACCGCTTGGCCCTAGCGCCATGTTTGAGCCGGTTCCCGTGGAAGAAATCCGCGATTTTTATGCCCGCCACAAGCTGCCGGCGAAGATCCTGATTCCCGAGCGCATTGCCAAGCCGGCGGAGCAGATGGCACGCGATTGGAAGCTTGGCCCTGAGATTCTGGTGATGACGCGGACGTTGGGCGTCGAAAAGCCTGAAACGCCTTTCCTTTTCCGCATCGACGATCAGCCTGACCAAGCTTGGCTGGATATGTACCATTTCCGTGGCCAGCCGCTGCCTGCCAATGCGCTCGAACTGCTGCGCACCAGTATTGATGGGGTGATGGGTTTTGGCAGGCTCGAGATTCAGGGGCGCACGGTGGCCATCACGCGAGGCACCATTACGGACGATTACCTGGGATATTCCGCAGTGGAGGTAGCGCCGGAGTTTCGTCGGCAGGGGTTGGGCACCGCGCTTGGGGCACACATGCTGCATTGGGGCCAGAACCACGGCGCTACCAACGCCTATTTGCAGGTGATCGCGAGTAACGAGGCGGGGATCCGGCTCTACTCTAAGCTCGGGTTCCGGGAGCATCATCGGCATCGTTATGCCACATTGCCCTAAAGTATGGGCTATGCGCATTGCCAACTGGAACGTCAATTCAGCCCGCACGAGGGTTGATCGCATGGTGGAATTTTTGCGGCGCCAGGACGTCGACGTCCTTGCAGTGCAAGAGACCAAGTGCACCGACGAGCAATTTCCCCGCGAGCGTTTCGAGGCCCTTGGCTATGAGGTGGCACACTTCGGGCTGAACCAGTGGAATGGCGTGGCGATTCTTTCGCGAGTTGGCCTCGAAGATGCGCTCACGCAATTTCCTCATCAACCCGGCTTCGCCAAGAACCCGCAGGCCGACCAAGCCGTGGAGGCCCGAGCCATCGGCGCATTGTGCGGCGGGGTGCGCATCTGGAGCTTGTACGTGCCAAACGGCCGAGAAATTGCCGACCCGCACTATGACTACAAGCTTCGCTGGCTCTACAACCTGGCCGAATACATTGAGCATGAGCTCGCCACTCCGACGGTTTTGCTCGGCGATTTCAATATCGCTCCCCGCGACCAGGACGTGTGGGATATTCGGCTTTTCGACGGCCACACGCACGTCACCGAACCGGAGCGCCAAGCCTTCGAATATCTGCTTGATACAGGACTTCGCGTCACAAGCCCGCTTGAGGGCTATAGTTACTGGGATTACAAGGCTGGGCGCTTTGGCAAGAACGAGGGGATGCTCATCGACTTCCAACTCGCCAGCAAGCAGCTTGTGCCCAAGCATTCCTTCATCGATGTCGATGAACGAAGCGGCAAGGGCGCTTCCGATCACGCTCCGGTGATCGTGGATTATGAGATTGGTACCCCGTGAGTTTTCAATTTGACCTCACCTCCTGGCAGACGGTCGGCCTTGTCATCGATTACGCCATCAAGATTATTGCCATCGGCTTCGTGCCCGAAGGCCGCAGACCCAGCTCCTCAACCGCGTGGTTGCTGGTCATTCTGCTCCTCCCCTTCGTTGGCCTGCCACTGTTCTTGTTGATGGGCAGCCCCTATATCAACCGTCGCCGCCACCGCATTCAGCAGGAGGCGCTGGAGGAGATCAACAAGAAGCAGACGTCGATCCCCGACCGCCCCGAGGACACCGTGATCGACGACGAACTAGACTCCATGATCCGTCTCAACCGTTGTCTCACTGGTCTACCAGCGGTGACTGGCTCGAATCATGGCCTGCTTCCAGACTATGAGCGAAGCATTGAAACCATGGCGGCTGCCGTCGATGAGGCCGAGCAGTACGTGAATGTGGAAATCTACATCACGTCCTGGGACGACACCACAGATGTATTCTTCCGCGCACTAGAGCGTGCAGTGGCGCGCGGGGTGAAGGTCCGACTGCTCTTTGACCAGGTGGGAAGCTGGAAGTATCCCGGCTATAAGCAGCTTGGCAAACGCTTGGACGCTATCGGTGTGGACTGGCACCTCATGCTGCCGCTTCAGCCTTGGCGTTGGCGTTTCCGCCGCCCCGATCTTCGCAATCACCGCAAGATGCTGATAATCGACGGCAAGCGCGCATTCATGGGCTCACAAAACATGATCGACTCCTCCTACCTGACTAAGAAGAACGTGAAAGAGGGGCGCCACTGGGTGGACATCATGGTGGAGCTCACCGGGCCTGTGGTTTCGGCCATGGACGTGGTGTTTGCCGTGGACTGGTACCTGGAATCAGATGAACTGCTCGGCGCAGCGGAGCGTCCCCAAAACCCCGCGTTGCCAACACACAACAAGTCCGATGTGAACGTACTGCAGTTGGTGCCTTCGGGTCCCGGGTACCGTTCGGAACCGAACTTGCGCCTGTTCAACTCGATCATTCATCACGCGAAAGAGCGCCTCATTTTATGCTCACCGTACTTCATTCCCGATGAATCCATGATGGAGGCCGTGACCTCCGCCTGCTTCCGCGGAGTAGACGTGGAGCTGTACGTAAATGAGCAAGGCGATCAGTTCATGGTGAGCCATGCACAATCGAGCTACTACCAGGCGCTCCTAGAAGCCGGCGTGAAGATTTATCGCTACCCCGCCCCGGCCGTCCTACATTCCAAGTTTATGCTGGCAGATCCCCATGCTGAGGCGGGTGGCGGCGCTGTTGGGGCAATGGGCTCTTCCAATATGGATATGCGCAGCTTCGGTCTTAACTACGAGGTGACGTTGATGATGGCCCGCGGCAATCTGATCCAGCAGCTCACGGATTTGACGGAAGATTATAAGCAACGCTCAACGCTGCTAACCCTCGAAGAGTGGAACGAGCGCGGCATTGTTCGTAGATATATCGATAACATTATGCGTTTGACCTCTGCACTTCAGTAGTGCAACATCATGGGGTGCTAAAGAAATCTATACCCAATAAGCAGGGTGTGGCAGCCCTGCTCATCACCTGCGGACTCGCAGGCACATGGGCAGTCCCTGCCCTCATTGATCACCTCATTCCCACGAAAACCATGCCCGCACCGGAAACAATGAATGTGGGGAACGTCAGCTTCCACCCACCCCAAGATTTCCGAGTGGAGAGCCAAACCGATCCCAAGAAGGTCACGCTCGTTCACAGCGACGGCTCCACCATCGTTGTGAGCACCCAAAGCAACGTCAAGGACTTGGACACCGCGAAGCACAGGAAAGTGACCGAGCTCCAGCGAGATCACATCACGCTGAACCTTGAAGGAAATCAGTGCACCGTCACCTCCAACGAAGGGAAGGGGCCCTGCGGTTTTGCTGGGGAAAACCAGGAAATGGCCATGGTGTATGAACTCAGCCCCAACAAACCCCACGACATCACCCCTTTGCTGAAGTCCATCACGTTCAAGGAGGACACACATGACTAAACCCCAATATTGGACTTGGTGGCTATTCATCTTCTCCATCGCCGCAGGCACCGTGGGGCTTGCGATTGCCCAGGCCGATTATTTCCGCCCGGCCGCAAAGACGCTGCTCATCATTTCCCCGATCTTCATCGTCACCACGTTGATTTTCACCGGGCTGATCTTGCTCACGGACCGCTCCAAAGCTCGGCGCCCAAAGCTGCTTCTGTGGTCCTTCATCTTCGGTGCCACCGTGCCCACCTGGCTGAGCGTCTACGCCAATGAGCATCTCACCCGCATCGCCGCAGACTTGATGGAAAACGGCGCCGATTGGGGAGCCGCATTCGCGGGCCCTATCAGTGAGGAATGGTCCAAGACGCTAGGCATCATTTTGATCATGCTGCTCACCTCCACCGCGCTGCACCGCCCAATCCACGGCCTGCTCATCGGCGCCTTTGTGGGCCTGGGTTTCCAGATTTTTGAAAACATCACCTATGCAGCGATCTTCGCTATCGAAGACCCGAACAGCGACCTCAGCGGCGCACTCACCGTGACCATCCTGCGAAGTCTCATCGGCATTGCCTCGCACTGGCTATACAGCGCCATCATCGGCGTTGGGGTTGTCGCGCTCTTCCACAAGAAAGTGTTCAGCTTTCTGGGCTTTTTCGCCCTCGGCTTTGGTCTGCACTTCATGTGGAACGCCCCAGTGGGCAATGCAGTGCTCAAGCTCGCCGTGAGCCTGATCGCTTTCGTACTGGTGCTGCTCTACGTCAAGCGGCGCGAACGCTCGCTAGCAACGCAATAGCGCTCATCACTGCCATGCTCAGCGACATGCTGAGCGCCATATTGCCGCCAACTCCCACCAGGATCGTCGCCAGACCCGCCACCAGGAACTGCACGAATCCCATGAGGGAGGAGGCGGCACCTGCATGTTTGCGGACGAGATCTGTGCCGAGCGAGAAAGCGTTGCCCATCACCAGCGGGATTGGCGCCACGCCGAAAAACAGCACGGGGAAAAACGCCCAAGGGGACAGTCCCGTGAGGACGATGATGAGCAGGGTGACGTCGGCAAGCAACAATGTGCCAAGACCTCCGAGCAGAAGCGCTCGCTGCGACACACGATCAATCAAACGATTGTTCAACAGTCCGGAGGCCATGATGCCCAAGGCATTGATGGAAAAGCACAGGGTGTAGGAGCGCACGCTGAAGCCCATGATGTCTTGGATCACGAAGGAGGACGCCGAAATATAACTGAACATCGAGCCGAACCCGAAAGAAAACGCTAGCAGCATGGCAAGGAAACGTCGCTGTTTGCACACATAAACAAAATTGCGCGCCACTGGCCCAAGGCGCAGCGCGGATCGATGTTGGCGAGTTTCGGGAATCACGAAGCCCACCACAAACAGCTGCAGTGCGGAGAACCCAGCGAGTACCCAAAATATGCCGCGCCACCCAATTGGTTCCGCCAACAAGCCACCGAGCACCGGGGCCGCCACCGGCGCCACGCTTTGGATCACCATCATCATGGTGAACGCCTTCGCGGCAACACCACCGGAGGCCAAATCGGGCACGATCGCCCTGGCCAACACCACGCATGCGCCTGAGCCCAAACCGTGCACCAGACGAGCAAGGACCAGCACCCAAATCTGCGGGGCGAGTGCGCACGCGAGGCATGCGAGAAGGCTTAACGCAGCGCCCATCAGCAGCAGGCGTTTTCGCCCCAGCGAGTCCGAGATGGTGCCAACCACCAACTGCCCCACCGCCATGCCGACCATGAATGCGGTGAGTGTGAGTTGAACCGAGGCCTCGCTCACCATGAATTCTCGCGCCAAGGCGGGCAAGGTTGGCAGGTACATGTCGATGGCAAACGGCCCCGACGCCATCAGAAGCGCCAAGCTGGCGAGCAGCCCGATGCTGAGTTTTTGCTCCTTCAGTGCAGTCTCCTTTCCTCGTTTGCACTACCGTACTCCCCGCCTCATGCAAGAATTGTGCTGAGCTACTGTAAAGGAGGGTCGTGGACGAAATCTCACTCACACGTTTTGGGCAAGCAGCGCTGATTGCCGCCCTCATTTCTTGCCTTGGCGCTTTGACACTCGCACTCGGAATTCTTAGTCGCAGCACCAGCGCAATCCTTCCGGGGTTCGGGGTGGGTGCCTTTGAGCACTCGCTGCTCTCCGCCTTTTTGGCCGGTATCGCGGTGACGGTAGTGCTGCAGTCCTCCTCGGTGACGTCCGTGCTGATTATCAATCTGGTGGCGACGTCGCAGTTAAGCACGCAAGCCGCGATCGCTGCTATTTTCGGCGCAAACGTTGGCACGGTGGTCACACCCTTGCTGCTTTCCTTCGCTTTTCGACGCCACGACTTCCAATCCGCCCAGACCGTGGCCTGGCAGCACGCGCTATTCAATCTCGCTGGTGCCGCGACGCTGCTCCCCCTCGAGCTCGTGTTCCACCCGCTCTACCGCCTGGCGCATTGGATTGCGCCACCGGATTCACACATACCCGACCCACTTCCAGCTTTCTCCAATCCGCTGGGGCTCTGGTCCGCAATCTTGGCGATTGTGGTGATGCTGCTACTGATGCGGCTGATCCGCTTCCTCTCTCAGCGCTTATACCAGGGCACAGGCCGTCCGTTGCTGGACGGTTCGGACACACTTGGGCTGCTGCTCGGCGTCAGCGCAACCATGCTCCTACAGCTTTCTGCGGCAGCGATCAGTACCGTCGCAGGTATGGGGATCAAGCCAAAGAACAGCCTGCCGGTGGTGCTGGGTGCCAACATTGGCACCACCCTCACCGCGGTGCTTGCGGCAATGGCATTGGAGGGTCCGCTGCAGGCCATCGCGTTGCTCGTGGCGTTGGTGCATTTGCTGTTCAACCTGGTGGGCTCGCTACTGGTGCTGCTTGTTACCCCTATCCGCAGCGCACTCATCCGCGCCGCAGAATGGGTTGCTCGGCGTTGCGCGCGGCAGCCGGCGCTCGCCTTTAGCGGGATAGTGCTGTCTTGGGTGGTGCTCCCACTGCTAGGCGTCTCGCTTGAGCAGTAGTGTCACGCCAATCGCCATCATGACCAGGGCCCATGCGGCGAAATACAATCCGGAGCCTTGCCAACCCCACGGTACGTCTGCGACAGGGCGTTGCAGGAGAAACGCGCCGTAATTATTGAATGGGGCGTAGCGGTACACAGCTCCGGCCTTCGGAATAAAGGCCAGGGCTGGTTCCAGCGCGAATTGCCACAAAAACACGATCGCGATTGCACCCGCAGCCTGGCGGGTGATGTAGGCGACTCCTTGTGAAAGCGTCATCAACGCAAGCGCCCCACACACGTTCACGCACCACGCCTTCCACACTGATCCTTCACCAAAAGGCGCGATGAATAGCACGGCAATAGTTACCAAAAGCACCACGATCAGTGCGTAGATCAGCCATTTCACTGCGGCGACACGCAGACGCGAAGGCACTGCGAGGAAGGTGACGTTTTGGCTGTTGTAGCGATACTCAGAAGTAATCACCATGATCGACTGCACTGCCAGCACCAGCGTGCCAAAGCTTTGCATTCCCATGAGCAATGCGCTGAGCTCGGCTGATTGATCCAGCGTTCGGCGAATGAGCAGCGCGAAGCCGAAGCTGAAGAAAAAGAACAATCCACTCGTCCACCAAAACGCCTTGGTGCTGCGCAGTTTGGTCCATTCGGCCTTAAGAAGCATTAGTGCGCCTTTCGTGCGTGCCTGCCGGCGGTTTGATTGCTGTGGTGAACGGAGGCTTCACCCGTGATTTCCATGAAGGCATCTTCAAGCGAGGCGTGCTGTTGGTTCAGCAAATGCAACTGAATCCCTTCCCTGAAGGCCAGTGCCCCGATCTCCTCGGTGCACGCGTCCATCACAACTAGTTGCATGCGCTGTTCGTGGTCAATCTCAACCCTGGCTTTCTTACCTTGGGCAAAGATAGCTTCCTTGAGGTGATCCAAGTTTTCAGCACGCACCACCACTTGCGCCTGAGAATGTTCAGCGATGAAATCTTTGGTGGAGGCGTTCGCAACGAGCTTGCCTTTGCCAATCACCAAAAGATGATCTGCGGTCAGCGCCATCTCGCTGAGCAGGTGCGAGCTCACGAGAACGGTGCGCCCCTCCCCCGCGAGCCAGCGCAAAAATTCACGCACCCACCTGATCCCTTCCGGATCGAGGCCGTTGACTGGCTCATCGAGCAGCAGCACTTTCGGGTCCCCCAGCAGTGCAGTCGCCAGCCCAAGGCGTTGCCCCATGCCTAGCGAAAACGATCCCGCGCGTTTCTTCGCAACGGAGCTCAGCCCAACCAGCTCAAGTACTTCATCGACCCGCTTGCTTGGGATACCGTTGGATTGTGCAATCCATAGCAGATGGTTCCGGGCTGAGCGGTTGGGATGCACCGCTTTGGCGTCGAGAAGCGCCCCCACAGTGTGCAATGGTGCACGAAGCTCGCGAAATGCTTGGCCATCGATAGTGGCACTGCCGGACGTTGGGCGATCGAGACCCAGGATCATGCGCATGGTGGTGGTCTTCCCGGCACCGTTGGGACCCAAAAATCCGGTAATTTTGCCCGGCTCAACATCGAAACTGAGGTCGTCGACGGCAAGAATCTTGCCGAATTGTTTGCTCAGCCCACGCACTCGAATCATGCGCTTCAGTGTTCCACAGCCGCTTAAATCCGGCTAGCGATCCATGTAAAGAGTTCCGGCCACGCTTGGGCAAAGGCTGGCATTAATTTCAGCTTTTCGACGTCCCCCGCCTCAACCCACCGGAGTTCGTAGGACTCCTCGTTGGGCAGGAGCGACAGCTTTTCTTCCGCGAGCGCAAGCACGGTCGAGTACGTCCAGCCGCCTGCGAGCTCTGGCCGTTGAGGATCAGCCTCAAAGGGACCTGCGGTGACGCGGGTTTCGACGATGTTGTAATCCTCGCTGCGCACGCCCGTTTCCTCATACGCCTCCCGAGCGGCCGTTTGCTCAGGCGTTTCTCCAAGATCACGGGCTCCGCCTGGCAAGGCCCAGGTATCGCCTTGGCTGGTCCATGACGCGCGGTGCTGCATGAGCACGTGAAAGGACTCATTTTCCGGATACACCAACAGCAGCCCCGCCGCACCGTACTTGCCCCATAGCCGCATGGTGCCTGGTCCCGCTGCCCATCCATTACCTTCGCCAGCCATAGCACCCCATCGTAGTGTTTCTGCCTCTTTCCCGGTAGATTATGAAGCACACCTGTCACACCAGTCACGGAGGTTTTGGATGGAGGAGCATTCCACGCTTCGCACGAAGCTGCCCTCCACCGCCCTGGTGGATCAAGACACCCAAGATCACTGGCTCGACCGCGTCAGTGAACACCGCGCCCAGCGCAGGAATCGCTGGCATCAAATTTGGTACGACTCCATCAAGTACCCGCGCGCTTGGTCGATCAAACTGTGGCGCTACCTCACCACTACCCCAGGGAAGATGACGTCCATCGTGGTGTTGCTGAGCATCTTGATGCTCGTCTCTGGTTTGACCATCTCCCAAGCTTCCGCCCAGCGCCGCGCGGAATTGAACACTTTGATGAACTCCACCGAGCCCGTCAGCTACCTTGCGCACACCCTCTATTCGGAGCTTTCCATCGCCAACACCATGGCCACATTGGACTTTGTAAATTCCGATGCAAATTCGCAGTCAGCCCGCGAACTCTACAACCAAGCCCTACAGAACGCCGGTGCAGCAGTAGCCAGAACTGCCGTGGGCATGAACAACGATGAGGGGCACCCTGTTGAATTGGTGTCCAGCATCTCTCAAAAGCTGCCGGTTTTCGCGGGGCTCATCGAAACAGCCCGCGCCAATGCCAGGCAGGGAAACCCAGTCGGCGTGGCATACCTTTCCGAGGCCTCCACTCTCATGCGCGAACAGATCCTGCCAGCAGGCTCTGAGCTCTACACCATCACCGGGCAGGTAGTGACTGAGGAGCAGCGCCGCGCTTCACGCCCTTTGCTGTGGCCGCTGGCAGGTTTGGCAGTCACTCTCGCCGCATTATTGCTGGCGCAGGTGTGGCTGGCCCGAACCACGCGCCGCAGGCTGAATGTTGGGTTCCTGCTCGCTACGGTCTTCATGACGCTCGCTACCTTGTGGGCCGGTGGCGCCAGCATCATCATCTGGCAGGCCGGGGTTCGTGGACACGAGCAAGCGATTGCGCCAATGGAATCGCTAACCGACGCCCGCATCCTGGCGCAGCAGGCACGTTCCGCCGAAACCCTGGCACTGGTTCGCCGCCAATCCCTCGATACCTCCGAGCAATCATTCGCCTCTGCTGTGCGCCACGTCCACGCAGCACTGGACGAGGCCTCCACCAAAGGAGATACAGAAACAATCGACACCGCGCGCGAGGCCACCGATCAGTGGGCCCAGGACCATGCGAATATCGCCGCCGCTATCAGCGTGGGAGACTTTGACTCTGCATGGAAAGTGGCAGCTCAGGAAGATAGCGGCGTGGGTTTCGATCAGCTCGATCGCTCCATGGCCTCGCTGATCAGTGAAACTAGAAGCACTACTCGCTCGTTCATTGAGCGCGGCATCTCTGCATCTTCCTGGCTTAACGTCGGCATGCTGGTGCTCAGCGGCCTCGCTCTCATATCAATCTGGATTGGCATTCGCCCCCGACTTCAGGAGTACCTCTAATGCGCAAGTGGCTCAGCATCCTATGCTGCGCATGCCTGGTCGCCTGCGCCAACTCCGAAGCACCGGTGAGCGACGAAACACCGCCCCCGGCCTCCCTGCCTCTGCCCGAGGGCGCCGTTCAGAAACCGGCTTCGGAGATTCCCAAGCGGCGCGTTGTCACCTCTGGGCTCTTAGGGTCACTCCGACCGCAGGACGTGGAAGTCCCGGAAATCAAAGCTCGCGGCAGGCTCATCGTCGGAGTGGATCAATCCCAAAATCTGCTCAGCTTCCGGGATCCAGTCACCGGGAAGCTCGAAGGCTTCGAAGTCGCGCTGGCTCAGGAAGTCGCCCGTGATATTTTCGGCGATCCCCAAAAAATTGAGTTCCGCTACGTCGATTCCTCCTCTTGGATAGGCGCCTTGGAAGCCAGGGACGTGGATTTTGTTATTCGCTCGATTTCCATCACCCGCCAGCGCCAAGACCAGGTATTCTTCTCTACTCCGTACTTCACCGGCGATACGCAATTGCTCACGGAACGCGGCTCAGACATCAGCGGCATACAAGACATCGGCGAGGGAACTGTATGCGCTTCTTCAGGTTCAACGGGAGTTCAGCGTGTGGCGCAGGCCGCCCCGGATTCCACACTGTTGATTGTGCGTTCGAGCGCCGACTGTCTGCTCGCCCTGCAGCAAGGACAGGCCGATGCGGTAGTTTCCGACAACACGATCCTCTCCGGCATGGCGGCACAGGATCCGCAAACTCACATTGTGGGCAGCGCATTAGCCACCGAGGACTATGGAATCGCGTTTGCCAAACCCGGCAGCCGCCACAACACTGAAGCACTAATTCGCCTAACTAATGCAACGCTCGAGCGCATTTTCCAAAACGGCACTTGGAATGCGCTGTTCAAAGAATGGTTCGGCAGCTATCTCCCCCAGCAACGACCACCCAAGTTGAACTACCGCGAGGAGCAGGGATGACGGAACCACACACTGAAGCGGTACCTTTCGACCCTTTTGCGGACGACGACGAAGAGGATTATCGCGAGCAAGTTGGCATCCGCGCCCGAGAGGAGGCGCTGAGCACCTTTCGCTCCCAGCGTTCGGAGAGCCACGCGGATAGAACCGTCGCCAACGGCATGGTCACCCTGCCGTTCATCCCCCTCATCCCACTGGAAGACGCGCTCAAAGAGCCCAAGACCGCACCGCAACTCAACCCCGGTGACGTAGTGGCGAATCAGTACGAGATCGCCGGCGTCATCGGCCAGGGCGGCATGGGCTACATTTACCTCGCACACGACCGCAACGTGTCCGGACGAATGGTCGTGCTCAAAGGCATCCGCGAGGGCGCACAGCAAATGGGTGCCGCAGAAATTGAGCGTGAGTTCCTGGCGAGCATCAGCCATCCCGAAATTGTGAAGGCCTACAACTTCGTGGACGACCCACGGGTCGGCGGGCTAATCGTGATGGAGTACGTACCTGGGCCGTCGTTAAGCTCCCAGCAGCGCCGACAGCAAGGCGGCGTGTTCACCATCGATGTCGCAATCGGCTATATCCTCGAAATTTTACCTGCGCTGGAATATCTACATTCACGCGGCGTGCTCTATAACGACCTCAAACCGGACAACATCATCTTGACTGAGGATCAGGTGATGCTGATCGATCTCGGCGCTGTATCCGGCATCGGCGCCTTCGGCTACATCTATGGCACCAAAGGTTTCCAGGCGCCCGAAGTGCCCACAGAAGGACCGTCGGTTGCCAGCGACATTTACACCATCGGCCGCACGCTCGCCTCGATGGTGGTGCACATGCCCACAGAAGAGGGCATCATGCAGGGTCTACCCACCCCGGACGACGAGCCACTCTTCGCCCACAATATGTCCCTTTACCGCCTGCTTCGTCGCGCCACCAGCTCGGACCCCAACCGCCGCTTCGCCGATGTTCGCACCTTAGAAACCCAGCTCTACGGGGTACTGCGGGAATTTTTGGCCGTCCACCGGGACGAACAATTCCCTGCGCAACATTCCCTATATTCCCCGCAGCGCTCTACGTTTGGCACCAAACACTTGGTGTATCGCACGGATCAGCTTATCGACGGCGTCGAACGCAACGTCCGCATCACCAGCGAGGAAATCAACACCGCCCTGCCAGTGCCGCTACTGGACCGAGAAGACCCGGGCGCGGGGCTCATCACGGGTTCTTCTTACTCCGAACCTTCCGAAGCGCTGGAGATGATGCGCGAAGCCATGGCCGATTTCCCCACGTCGCGAGAAATCCCTCTCGCCGTCGTGCGGTCACTCCTTGATCTCGGCTTCATCCGCGAAGCACGCTCCTGGCTGGAAAAACTCACCATCAAAAACGACTGGCGCCACCTTTGGTACTCCGGCATCACCGCGTTGCTTCTCGACGACTACGCCAGCGCCCAGCATGCGTTCAATGAGGTCTACAACATCCTCCCCGGCGAGCCCGCACCGAAGTTGGCACGCGCCGCAGTGTCCGAATTGCTCCTGCAAGATAATGGCCACAATACAAAATCCCTGCTGAACCCCGATATCGCTCTTGCTGCTGCTAATTTGCAAGGCGAAGCGATCGCCGAGGTTGGCGGCACGTGGCGGGAGCTGGCGAGTTCTCCCGAGGTGCTGAGATTTAAGGCCATTTATCTCTATGCGCTGGTGTGGAAAACGAATCCGACCACTGTTTCTTCCGCCTTCGGTTTGGCCCGGCAGCTTGTTGCGGAAAACCAGGTGGATTTAGCGGTATCGACGCTCGATTCAGTCTCCCCAGCGTCTTCTCACTACAGGATGGCCGAGCTCAGCGCGATCTTGTATTTGATTAGCGGAGATTTGAACGAATCGCGGATTCGTCGGGCGGCCAGAAGGATTGAGGCCATTCCAAATAACGAAGCACGTTTCCTACAGATCAAGGTTGCCGTGCTCAATGCTGGGCTCAATTGGCTTCGGGCACACCAACTCAGCGCTGCTACTGCGGATGTGGATCTGCTTGGTTATCCCTTCACGCAGCACGGACTGCAGGTTGGGTTGTCGGAATCCCTCCGCATCCTCGCTCGCAATGCGCCGAATGCTCGACACCGCTACTCCCTAGCGGATATGGCCAACAAGGTGCGGCCGATGACTTGGTTCTAGGGCGGGAGTACGCCACCAGGTGTGGTTCGGATTTCTTTTTCTCCGATGTGCCAGGTGACTACCGCATGTTCGTCTATGCTGCACGTGAGCCGTTTGTAAGTTTTAAGGTTGTGGTGGTGCCTGCACAGCAGTTGAGCGTTTGAAGGTGTGGTCTTGCCGCCCCGGTCAAACTCGAGCACGTGGTCAATATCGCAGGCGTAGTCGGGCACGGTGCAGCCGGGGTAGCGGCAGTGGCCGTCCCTGCCGGCGATAAACGCACGCATCCGCGAGGTGAAGCGGTAGGCATCGGTGGTCTCGTCACGGGAGAGAACCCGACGGGCAGCTCGTTCCCGCAGCCAGGTGGCTTCAATCTCACTGAATTGCGCTCCAGCCGCAGTGCGGATTGTGCCGGAGGCATCCTCGTAGACATTGAGCATCACTTTTGTGTTTCCCTGCAGCATTTGAAGCAGCAGCTCCCCCATCGGCACGTCGCCCTTTGAAGCTTCTGCTCGGAGGCGCTCACGGATGAGCGACGCGGTGGCGTCGCTAGAGACCACGCCCACCGCAGTTCTGCCATTGGTTGCAGGAACAACCCAGAGTTGATCTTCTTCCTCATCCTGGGATTGATCAAAAGGTTCTTGCAGCCCTCGGATGAAGTTTCGGATCTGACGAGCAGACGGCACCGCTTCATCCTCCACGCTTGGAGTAAGAAACTCGGCGATAGCCTCGTCATATTGCGGATAATTATCCGCTTCGCTCAATGCTGAACTGATGGCAAGCAGCCGAGGAATATCCAGATGCCAATGTTGGCGGAAAACCTTATACGTAGCGGGAAGGTTCCACATCGTGTACACCGCTGAGAAGCGGTTGAGTACTGCAGAGGCCGACATTCCAAGACTCGCCCCAACTTCGAGGGCATCCATTTCCCAGTTGGAGCCAGCAACGGTTGGTGTCGCTTCTTCCCACATGAGGTACTCATAGCGGCGAAGGAATACGCCCTGCTGACTTAAGTCATCATCAAGATTGCAGTTGCGGTAGAACATTTCATCCCCCTTTCCCGATCACCCGTTCTAAGAAAAGGATAAAACGCCCCACCACACACCGCAAGAGCAAATTCGAATATTTATTCGAAATTTACCCAGAGTTCATCTACTCCGCCAGCTCCTTGGCATAGCGAGCAATGGCCAACTCCTCATTCGTGGGAACAACAAACACCTTGATGGCGGAATCATCGGTGGAGATCTCACGCGGACCGGTATTCGGCAACGCATTTCGCTCCGGATCGATCTTGATACCGAAACCTTCAAGATGTGCCAGGGCGTCGGCACGCACGTCGACGTCATTTTCGCCGACACCGGCAGTGAAGGTAATCGCATTCACTCGGCCAAGGGCGATCATGTAGGAGCCGATATAGCGACGGAGCTGGTGGATGTAAATGTTGTAGGCCAGCCACGCATCTTGATCCTCATTGTCGATCATCTTGCGCAGCTCACGGAAGTCATTCACCCCAGAGAGACCCTTCACGCCCGAGCGCTTATTCAAGAGCTGATCAATTTCATCGATGCTCATCCCAGCGGAGCGATATAGGTGGAAGATAATGCCCGGATCGATGTCGCCGGAACGCGTACCCATAACAAGACCAGCCAGAGGCGTCATCCCCATGGAGGTATCGATCGCCTGCCCGCCGCGAATAGCGGCGCAGGAGGCGCCGTTGCCGAGGTGAAGCGTGATCTGATTGATGGCCTCTGCGGGCAGATCAAGCAGCTCAGCTACCTTCTTAGACACATACTCATGGCTCGTGCCGTGGAAGCCATAGCGACGCACGCCGTTGGCCGCTGCCGTTTCCGCCTCGATGGCATACAGCGCGGCGGCAGGGGGCATGGAGTGGAAAAAGCCGGTATCGAACACGGCGACGTGCGGCACGTCCGGCAAAATGGCGCGAGCAACCTCAATGCCATCAATGTTGGCAGGATTGTGCAGCGGCGCAAGCGGAATAAGATCGCGCACCATATCCACGATCTCGTCAGTGATCACCTGCGGTGCCGAGAAGAGGATGCCGCCATGCACCACACGGTGGCCAACGGCCACGATGTCCGCGTCGGCAGGCCCACAGCCATGCTCGTTCATCAGCTCGAAAGCGAGGGCGAGACCCGCTGAATGATCCGCGATCGGCGCTTCCACTTCGTGCTTTTCACCCGCATGCTTGAGCGTGACCTTGCCCTTGGGCTCACCGATCTGCTCTACCAGCCCTGAGGCGAAGGGGTCGTCGGTGGCGTGCTGGGTTGGATCAACAAGCTGGAACTTAATTGAGGACGATCCCGAATTCAGGACGAGAACCAACGACATTATTTTCCTCCCGCCTGGATCGCAGTGATAGCAACGGTATTGACGATATCGGGCACCGTCGCGCCACGAGAGAGGTCATTCACCGGCTTATTCAAGCCCTGCAAGATCGGTCCAACAGCGAGTGCGTGGCCGGTGCGCTGCGCCGTCTTGTAGCCGATATTGCCGGCTTCGAGGTCGGGGAAAACGAAGACGTTAGCGAGTCCAGCAACTTCGGACTCCGGCATCTTCTTCTTGGCAACACTCGGGTCACAGGCCGCGTCGAACTGCAGGGGCCCGTCCACCTTGACGTTCGGGTCTAGCTCCCTTGCCTTTTCGACGGCTTCCGCAGCGCGATCCACGTCAGGGCCCGAGCCGGAGGTGCCCGTCGAATAGCTGAGCATTGCCACACGCGGATCAATCCCGAACTGCGCTGCTGTGCGAGCCGAAACCACGGCGATTTCCGCAAGTTGTTCCGCAGTTGGGTTCGGGTTCACGGCGCAGTCGCCGAATGCCCACAAACGGTCACGCATCACCATCAGGAAGATAGAGGAGACGACGGAGGTGCCGGGGGAAGTCTTGATGATCTGGAAGGAAGGCTTGATCGTGTGTGCAGTCGTATGCGCAGCGCCGGAAACCATGCCGTCGGCAAGTCCCTTGTGGATCATCATCGTGGCGTAGTAGGAGATGTCCTTCATTGTTTCGCGAGCTTGCTCGATGGTGACGCCCTTGGATTTGCGCAGATCAGCAAATTCCTGGGCAAATTCTTCAGCCTGCGGATCGTTTTCAGGATCGCGGAAATTGGCCTCGCCCAGGTCGAAGCCGAGCTCTTCAGCACGAGCCTGGATGGTGGCCGGATCGCCGAGGATGGTCAACTCACAGACGTTTTGAGCCAGCAGCAGGTGGGCGGCCTCGAGGATACGGTCGTCATCGCCTTCAGGGAGCACAATGTGCGCGGGGGTCTGGCGCGCGCGATCAAGCAGCCAGTGCTCAAAGACGGGCGCGCTCATCACCCGGCGCGCTTCGCAGGTGGCAATGGCCTCGCGGATTCGGGCGATGCCGTCCGCGCTGATCGCTTCTTCTGCGGTGAAAGTAGTGGCGAGCGAGGCTTCCAAAGCAGCCGCCTCTTGCTTGGCAAGGTCGATATGGATACCGGGGGCGTCGATTAGCAAAAGCAGCGGTACGCCCAAGGCGGAAGCGGCCTTGGCGTCAAAGTCGACGTTCCCGGAGCCCACCAGGAGGACGTCTCCTTGCGCAAGGGGATCTTCTGCGAGAATGACTCCGAGTTCGGGGGTGTCCTGGATCAACTCGCGCACCTGCAAACCAAGCTGGTCAGCGAATGCGTCGAAGTTGAAGGAGTCAAAGTTACGGCCAGCGCGGGTAAGCAGCACAGAAGTGGGCTGATAGTCAGTCACGGGCATCCTTTCTTTCATGGCGTTAAGCACACAGCTTACCGCGTTGAGCCACGCATCACAGAGAGAAAGGAAGTGCGGTCTTACTGCGCTAGAATTGGGTGTCTTATTGTCGTATACCCAAAAGGATTTTCATGCTTCGTGTTGCCGTTGTTGGTGCCGGACCCGCAGGCATCTACGCCTCCGACCTCCTCATCAAATCCGGCGAGGAGGTGTCCATCGATCTCTACGAGCGCATGCCCGCCCCCTTCGGCCTCATCCGCTACGGTGTTGCCCCAGACCACCCACGCATCAAAGGCATCATCACCTCCCTACACAACGTGATGAACAAACCTCAGATCCGCCTGTTGGCAAACATCGACGTGGGCAACGATATTTCTGTTGAAGAAATGCGCGAATACTACGACGCCATCATCTTCTCCACCGGCGCCACCGGCGACCGCCCATTGCCCATCCCCGGCGGTGAACACTCCCAAGGCGCCGGCGAATTCGTTGGCTTCTATGACGGCAACCCCGACTTTGAACGATCCTGGGATCTCTCCGCTGAGAAAGTTGCGGTTGTCGGTGTCGGCAACGTCGCACTGGACATCGCCCGCATCCTGGCCAAAACCGCCGACGAGCTCCATAAGACTGAAATCCCCGACAACGTCTACGAAGCCCTGAACACCAACCAGGCCAAAGAGATTCACGTCTTCGGACGCCGCGGCCCAGCGCAGGCAAAGTTCTCCCCGCTGGAGCTGAAGGAGCTCGACCACTCCGACACCATCGAAGTCATCGTCAACCCAGAAGACATCGACTACGACGACGCCTCCATCCAATCTAGACACGACTCCAAATCCCAAGACCTCGTCTGTCAAACCCTCGAAGGCTACGCCATGCGTGACCCGAAGGGCGCACCCCACAAGCTGTTCATCCATTTCTTCGAAACTCCCGTGGAGGTGCTCGCCGACAACGGAAACGTCACCGGACTCGTCACCGAACGCACGCAATTAGATGGCACCGGCAACGTCCATGGCACCGGCGAATTCACCACCTGGGACGTTCAAGCCGTCTACCACGCCGTCGGCTACCGCTCGGATGCGGTTGCGGGCGTCCCATTTGATGAACGCAAGCATGTGATTTCCAACGATGGCGGACATGTTGTAGACGACGAAGGCAACATTGTGCCAGGGCTTTATGCCACTGGCTGGATCAAACGCGGCCCCGTCGGTCTGATCGGCAACACCAAATCCGATGCCAAAGAAACCACCGGGATGCTGCTCGACGACTGGAGAAACGGCAAGCTCGCCCCCGCAAACAACCGCGACGTGCTCGAACTCCTCGAAGCAAAACACATCGACTACGCCACCTGGGACGGCTGGTATCAACTCGACAAAGCAGAACGCGCCCTCGGTGAAGCCGAAGGTCGCGAACGCAAAAAGATCGTCGAATGGGACGAGATGCTCACCCACTCCCGCGCAAAGTAGCATGCAATTTTTCTGCTCCAATATCCACGAACTCACCGCGCTTGACCTGCACGAACTTTATAAGCTACGCACGGATGTGTTCGTGGTGGAACAGGATTGCCCCTACGAGGAAATCGATGCCATCGACGCGCTAAAGAGCACGATCCACATTCGAGCCATCGAGGCCGGGCAGCTCGTGGGTACCGCACGCGTGTTTCCCCGCGATGGGATGAGCGTGATTGGGCGCTTTGCCGTGCACCCGGATTTCCGCGGCACCGGGCTCGCCCAGGATCTAATGCACCAGGCGCTGTCTCTCACCGAAGGTTCGGTCTGGATCGCCGCGCAGGCGGCCCTAGAGGGCTACTACCGCCAGTTCGGGTTCGAGCCCTGCGGGGAGCTTTTCGACGACGCCGGCATCATGCACCGGCCAATGCTTAGGCCAGCAGCGCCTCACGCACAGCAATAGCCCGCTCCCACGCCTGGTGAATATCGTCGGCGGTGGCCATCGTCGCCACCGCGCCATCGGCGTTGAAGTGGATATCCGACTCCGGAACGGTGAGAGCCTGCGCAAAACGCTCACGAGGGATCTCGGCGGGGATGCGATTAGTGAATGCACAGGCGCCTGGGCTGGTGAGCGTGGCGTCGATAGGCAAACCAAGGATTGCGCGGGCGTGAAGCTCTGACTGACTAAAGCGTTGGCTCACCCGGGTCACCGTCCCGCCTGGCAGGGGGCGCGGTGAGACTCCCGAGAAGTAGATGTCCTCCCCCACCAGGAAGAGCTCTACTGCGAAGAGACCTCGGCCGCCGATTGCGTTGGTGATGCGGGCGGTCACGCTTCGGGCACTGTCGAGGACGGGCTCGCTGAGACGGACCGGCTGCACCGCGCCGAGCAGTTCCCCTTCATAATGCTGTTGCGCAATCGGTTCGCAGAACCAAGTGGAGAGCTTGCCTTGGTTAATTGAGCGGACCGCGAGCATGAGTACTGCGGCATCAAAATCGACGAAGCGCTCGATGATGATTCTTTGATTACCCAGGTGTTTCCACGCAGCGGCAACATCGCTTGGGTCGCGCAACACAAACATGGTGCCACCTCCGGTGTTTTCAACCGGCTTCGCCACGCAGGGAAAACCTAGGTCTTGGGTGGCCTGCGCGCACTGCTCGAGGGTGTCGGCGTAGGAGAATTTGGAGGTGGGCAGGCCCAGTTCTTCCGCCGCGATCGTTCGCATTGTTTCCCGGTTATACGCGGCCTCGAGCGCGCGCGAGCTCGGCGCCACACTGTTGGGATAGATCGCTTCGATTTCTTTCAGTGCCGCCACTGATACCCGATCGCTCGCCGGGACGACAATGTGGGGAGATACCTGGCGTGCGACGTCGATAAGCTGGGCAGGATCGGAGAGTTGCGTGTCGTGGATGATCACCTCCACGCCTAAGCCCCGGAAGGCGCCAGCGAGATTTTGACCGAGTTCGCAATTGCCCAGGATCAGGACTCGCGTTGGGTCGTTGCTGGCGGGGGTTGAGATAAATTCCGGGGTGAACATAGCCCTAAGCGTACCGCCGTGGCCGAAAAGCGCTAAAGTTTGTTCATGGCTTACCACGCAGATTCTTCAGATCTCGAAAATAAGGAAGTGCTCACCTGGGAAGGCTTCGGCAAGGCCAACCGTGAGCTTGCCCAAAGCATTGTCGATTCGGGGTTCGAGCCCGACATCATCATCGCCGTCGCGCGCGGTGGCTTGGTACCCGCCGGTGCCCTCTCTTACTCCATGGGTGTGAAGCTTTCCGACGCCATCAACGTGGAATTTTATACCGACGTGCATGAAACATTGCCCGACCCAGTCCTGCTTGAACCCCTGCTGGACACCAACTCGATCGCCAACAAGAAGCTGCTCGTGGTCGACGACGTTGCAGACTCAGGGCGCACCCTTGATCTAGTGCTCAAGCTCTTGCAATCCCATGGCGCAGAAGTGCGCTCCGCGGTGATCTATGGCAAGAGCCGTTCGGTAGTCAGCCCCGATTATGTGTGGAAGCACACCGATGAATGGATCGTCTTCCCGTGGTCTGATCAGCCGCCGGTAGAACGTTCGCAGTAGAACTATGCATGTGGCTCACCTAACATGAATGCCATGAATGAGCCACACATTGCACCAATAGCCGAGGACGTCACAGCCCCAGCCGTTGCGCTGCGAGGCTTGAGTAAGAACTTCGGCAAGCAGATTGCAGTGCGCAATCTGAGCCTCGACATACCCCGCGGTAGCTTCTTCGGCATTGTTGGACCGAACGGTGCAGGCAAAACCACGGCCCTGACCATGGCCACCGGGCTGCTGCGGCCAGGCGCCGGCAATGCCTGGATCGACGGGCACAAGGTGTGGGAGGGCGAAGGTTACCTCGCCAAACAATCCTATGGCCTACTGGCGGACTCCATGCCCGTATTCGACCGGCTCAGCGGCACCGAATATTTACAATTTTTGGGCGCCCTGCGCGGGATGGATCTGGAGACGGTCAAAAGCCGCAGCGAATCCCTGCTCAATGCGCTGGATCTGCAAGATGCAGGAAGCAAGTTCATCGCCGATTATTCCGCGGGCATGACCAAGAAGATCCTTTTGGCTGGCGCCATGTTGCACCGGCCCGAAGTGCTGATACTGGATGAGCCGCTTGAGGCCGTGGATCCCGTCTCTGCTCGCACGATCCGCCAAATGCTGCAGGCCTACGTGCAGGCCGGGCGCACCGTGGTGATGAGCTCACACGTCATGGAAGTGATCGAGGGCCTGTGTAGCCACGTGGCGATTATCGCCGATGGCTCCGTGCGCGCCTCCGGAACTCTGAATGAGGTTCGCATGCAAGGTTCGCTGTCGGACACCTTCATCGAGCTCGTAGGTGCCCGCGACATCGACGAGTCCTCCCTGGGGTGGTTGCGATGAGCTTGACCAAGGCACTGGTTTCTACCCAATTCACCCTGTGGAAGCGCTTGCTGAAGGCGCAGAAGATGACGATCTTCCAGGTCGTGGTAGTCATCTTGTATTCCATGGCCGCCGCCGTCGGCCTGGCCTTCATGCTGGCTTTCGAGGGCCTGGAAGCAATGGTCGGCGTTTCCTCCCTGGGCATCGTCTTGCTGTGGATTTTCCAATACACTGTGCCCTCGCCTGAGCATCAGATTGATCTGGAGCGTTTCATCGCGCTCCCACTGCAACCGCGCAAACTACGCGTGCCGATGATCCTGATCGAGCTGATCCAATCGCGCGGCATCGCTGCGCTGGGGTGTTCCTTGATCACTGCCGTGGGCGGCAGCTTTGGACTGGCAAATGCAGGCCATGCGGGGCTGATTCCCGTGTACGTGCTGGGCATCGCGGTGTCCTTTGGCACGGCGCTGCTAGGTGTTGCAGCGATTCGCACCGTGTCAAGCGGCGGCAGTGAGAAATCGCGCACCTATCGCGGACTGGGCGGAGCCTTGGTGTTCGCCGTGCTCTACTTTGCCCTGCTTGCCAACGCTGATTGGACCAAGCTGATCAGCCTGAGCAAGTATCTGGCGTGGACGCCTTTTGGGGCCGCGATCGGGCCTACCTCGTTTTCCCTGGAGGGCAACATCGCATTTGCAGTGCTCAGCGGTGTGCTGGCGCTGGTGTACTTGGGCGCCTGCTGGGTCTTGATCCTCATGGGCATTCGCAATGAGCTGCGCGAGGTGTCCGTGGGGGCGCAGGCTTCGTCGAAAAGCTCGAGTTCGGCGCTTATGGTTGGGCGCCTGCCGTACACGGATTTTTGGGCACTGGTATCAAGGCAGATTCGTTATATGCGACGCGATTCTCGCATGGTGATCGGTATGGTCTCCATCGGCATCATGGCCTTGGGGTTCTTCCTCGTGGGGGCCTTCAGCGATACGTCCTTGCACTGGACCGCTGGACTGCTGGTGATGTTACTGCCAACCCAAGGTGCGAATATATTTGGCTACAACGGGCCTGCGAACTGGTCAGTGATGGTCACGCCCACGAAGCCGAGCACGCAGCTGCGCGCTGAGACGTTGAGCTTCGGGCTGATCTCCGCCCCGCTTCTGGCCATGTACATCGTGGCGCTGGGCTTTGTGGAAAGCTTTTCTGCCCTCTGGCTGGCGGTCAGCGTCGCAATCGTGTGCGGTGCAGCGGGAGCCGTGGTGGTTTCCATGCTGCTGTCCTCGCTGAACGCCTACCCAACCTCCAAGCCGGGCACATCCTTGATGAAGGACCGATCAGGGCAAAACACCAATGCCATGATCACCGGCATTGTGGGACTGGTCGCCTTCATCCCACTGGTTGGCCCCGGGCTAGGACTCATGCTCTACGGTGCCAACGCTGGCGGGGCGGCCTGGATGGCTGCGGGCGCGGCCGTGTGCCTGGTTAGCGTGGCGTTACTTGCGGTGTTCGGCGTCCGGATCGCCCTGAAGCGGGCGGACCGGAGCATGCCTGAGATCTTCTTCAAGGTGCAGCGCTGGGTTTAACGCTCTGGGTTGTCCATCACGTCGTGGACAGTGATGGTCTGGTCACGGCCGGGGCCCACACCGATGTAGGAGATGCGGCAGCCGGAAAGCTCCTCGAGGCGGCGCACGTAGGCTTGAGCCTTTTCGGGGAGTTCCTCAAAGGTGGTGCATCCGGTGATGTCCTCGTCCCACGCGGGCATCGTTTCGTAGATCGGCTCTGCGTGGTGGAAATCGGACTGGGTGGTGGGCATTTCATCGAAACGCTTGCCATCCACGTCGTATGCCACGCAGATCGGGATCTCGCCGATGCCGGTAAGCACGTCGAGCTTGGTCAGGAAGAGGTCGGTGAAGCCATTCACTCGCGATGCATAGCGTGCGATCACCGAGTCATACCAACCGCAGCGACGCTTGCGGCCAGTGTTCACTCCGACCTCACCGCCGGTGGTCTGCAGGAACTCGCCCCACTTATCAAAGAGCTCTGTGGGGAATGGGCCGGCGCCAACGCGAGTGGTGTACGCCTTGATAATGCCCAGAGAGCTGGTGATCTTGGTGGGACCAATGCCCGCACCAACGCAAGCACCGCCTGCGGTGGGGTTGGAGGAGGTGACGAAGGGATAGGTGCCGTGATCCACGTCGAGCATGGTGGCCTGGCCGCCCTCCATAAGAATGTGCTTGCCTGCGTCCAAGGCGCGATTGAGTTCGAGTTCAGATTCAATGACCATCGGGCGCAGTCGATCGGCGTAGCTGAGGAAGTACTGCACCATCTCATCGGCAACGATGGCCTTGCGGTTGTACATCTTGACCAGTATTTGGTTTTTGACGTCCAGTGCAGACTCAATCTTTTGGCGCAGGATGGATTCATCAAAGATGTCCTGCACGCGGATGCCCACGCGCGAAACCTTATCGGCGTAGGTGGGGCCGATACCGCGACCCGTGGTGCCGATGGCGCGTTTGCCCAAGAAGCGCTCCTGCACGCGGTCGAGGATCTGGTGATAGGGCGCCACCAGGTGCGCGTTGGCAGAGATGCGCAGGCGCGATGCGTTAGCTCCGCGTGCCTCAAGGCCGTCGATTTCCTCGAAGAGAGCCTCAAGATTAATCACCACACCATTGCCAAGGATGGGCACGGCGTTTTCGGAAAGCACACCGGCGGGCAGTAGCTTGAGCTCGTATTTCTCTCCGCCAACCACAACGGTGTGGCCTGCATTGTTGCCACCATTGGGTTTGACTACGTAGTCCACGCGCCCACCAAGGATATCGGTGGCCTTGCCTTTACCTTCGTCGCCCCACTGAGCGCCCACAATTACGATTGCCGCCATGGCTCGTCCTTTGAAATAGGTGAAAAATGCCGGATACCAGTGTAGCGCTAGAATCAATGCCCATGCGCCACGTGATCCTCAACTGCGGTGTGCCGCCCCTGCAAGCGGCTGAATCTCACAGCTTGTCTGCAATCCCCACCCGCACCGAGCTCAAGATCATCAACACCATCTGCAAAGAAGTACTCCCGGAGGATCCCACACCGTCGCTGGACGAGATCGCGGCTTCCCCAAACGTCGCCCACCTCGGAGCACCGGGCCCCGCGCCTCAGCTTATCGACGACCCCCTACGCCTCATCGTCCACGGCACCGACGCAGCACTCGCCGCCGTGTTGACCCGCCTGATGCGCATCGACGCACTGTGGGCAGAGGTGGCGTTCATTCCTTCCGAGGAAAGTACCGTGGCGCAAGCATGGGGCTTGCCCAAAGAAAAGGAATTCGCATTCGAAGCACCCGTGAAGCCAAAGCCTCTGATCCGCGATGACGCAGGCCAGGCCGTTGCCCATTCAGCCACCATTAGCGATTGGGACGGCAGAGAGATCACCGGAGAAATCATCGTCGACGACACCGTCTTGCTCCACCACAGCGCACGCACACGCAACCCCCGCAAAGGCCAGTACGGGGCACGCTTGATCTCAACCTTCGACGCCCCCGGGATTGAGGGCAATCGCATCCTCTCTAGCGAACACCCCGGAGGCTTCTGGCAGAAAGTGCTTCCCGTCGCCCCTTCGCTTATCGACGCCACCGCGCACCAAGGACGGGCGATGCAAGCAGGAGGAGTGAACTTGCGCATCACCATCGACGGGCAATCCCGCAAACGGCCAGTAGAACGCGCCACGTTCTACCGGCACCTGCGGGATCTACAAGCAGTACGAGCCTAATCTTCGCCCTGCACCGAACGCTTGCCCAAAGCATGAGCAAACACCGCTAACGCAAGCAGCAAACTAAAACCACCCACGCCGAATAGCACACCGCGCCACAGCTCCATCCCCTTGTCCTCCGCGGTTCGACGAGTGCTCGGCCCCTGGGCGAGCGGGACGTTAGGCGTCGCCGCGCGAATCTGGGGTGCCGGGCTTTGAGGTGCGGGGGCTACTGGGCGCTGAGCCTTGGCCGGACTCCGGGGTGGCGCTGCTGGAGCAGGTTTGGGCGCTGGTGGAGCAGGTTGAGGAGATGGCGGGCTTTGGGGAGCTGGACCGGCCGGGCCCTGAGGCTGAACTTTGACCGAACTGGGAGATGGTGCAGGTTCTATTGGAGCAGGTTGAGGTGCTGCTGGGCGCTGTGATGGTACTGCTGGGCGCTGTGCATCCACTGTCCTTTTTGGCACAACAGGTTTCGCAGGCACATTCGGCTGAGGCGGCAATGAAGGCGCGACCGACGTCGGCTTGTCTGCGGGAATTTCTCCGACTGCGCGATCTCCTACCTCAAACGTGACTTCCAAGGGGATTGATTGCTGTTCACCCGAGGCGCTTCGCCAGAAATACACAAATTCCACTTGATACGTGCCCGGTTTATTGAACCAAAATGCCTTGTGCGCGTGTGTATGAGCTGGAAGCCCGATTGATTTCGAAGTATCAGCGGAATCCAACTGGATCTGCGTCTGCATGTCCACTGTTGCGCTCACAACCATCCGACCATCTTCAGGGGCGTTTAACACTCGACTAATACCAAAATAGGTGTACGGCTCATCGGGATGGACGTTTGCGAAATCAAATGCTTCATTCGAGACACCTGGCCAAGGCAAACGTCTATCTTGAACCTCCGGGAGAACATACGCACCTTGTTTGAAATCGGGAAGGTCGAGGTTTACTTCTTCATGCCAGGCACGTTCTGGAACCAGGATCGAAAATGTGCCAGATTCACGTCGAACCGGCTTCGCCGGGTTTGAATCATCTTTCAAATACGCGACCGGCTTTCCATCCAGTTGGGCAAGTGCCATATCCAAATGCCCCTGGCGAATCGGATGCAGCTGCTCTGGTTGTTCCGCAGTCGGAGGTTCCTCAGTCGTGGGTTCCTCAGTCGGGGGTTGCTCAGTCGGGGGTTGCGGCTGCTCATCAGTCGGGGCTTCTGGCTCTTCCGGCGCGGGAAATGCTGGCGTGCCACGGAGCGTTTCAAGCTTGGAGCAGTCCGGTTTGGATTCCTCCAGGCGCTCTGGAATGCCGGCACGTTTGCGCCACTCGTTAATGACTTGGTTACCTACCAGGAAGACTGGGCTGTAAAAGTCATAGCGAGGTTCCTTCTTATCAAAAACGCGAACGGTACCGTCTTCTCGATATACCCCCGGAGTTGTCATCAGATATTGCACCGGATGGCGAGCTGTGCCCAGCAACTGCAAAGGCTTAGATGTTGAGTCAGCATTCGTTGCAATAGGTGTAAAGGAGGCATCATCGCCAACGCCAAGAGCAAAGACGCCGCCGCGTGGCACGCTCATTCCAGGTTCAACAATGACTTGCTGAGGGCTTAGCTTTTCTGGGTCGAGTGAGGAAGTATCGAAAGCAATTGAAGGGGCAGCAATACCTCCGGTGCGCCAAACCAATCTGGCCCCAGCCGCCGATGCAATATTGCCGAGCACTGGATCGTCCGCAGCGATACAGCGAGCACTCGAATCCGGGACCTCAATGACCACAGTGTTCGAGACACTTTCATTCCCCACCTTGGTTGTCACGCTGGCTTCGGGATCGCCAAAGAGACCCTGTTCGGTATAGCCAACATGCATCACTACCTCGCCCGAAGCTAATGGCTTTTGCGAAGTGCGCTTATATTCTCGTTCCACCAGATCTTTGAGTTCACCGGGTTCGATGCCCGGTGCGCTCTCTGCGAGTGGAATTTCGTTCGTGTCTCCGCTGGGCTCATGGAGACCCATTTCGCTGCGGAGCGTTTCTGCACGTTTGCCGTAATTACCTAGACCTCGAGACGTGCCCGGCAACAGCCCAACCTGGCCGTCTTCGCCCACCAACCAGTATTGCGTCACTGGCTTCGAGCGTTCGACGGAGCCGTCGAAATGCCGCCCTTGCGCTTGCCACGTCAGGGTGTACAGGCCCGGCTGGGAAAACGTCCAATTCATATGTCCGTGGCCACCAACCCCCAACGAGGTGGTGCGGAGATTCTTCGAAGAAATGATTCTGTTCGCGCGATCCCATTGGGGAAGATAATTGTAGATATTCATCTCCCCGGGGCCTTCGAATCCTACGAGTTCGAGATCGATTGAATTTGCCAAGAAGTCTTCGGGCACCTTCCACTCATGCGCTGGATCAAAGGCACCCAGACCAGCCCAAATTGGAAGCCACTGCGAACCGTAATTTTCAAATGGTGCCCTCCAGAGTATTGTGCCCGGCGCGCCAAGGAAACGCAGTGCTGGATCATCTGGAACCACAAAGCGTGACACTTCCACGCCATTGTGACTATCGGGCCCCAAACGCATGCAGGCACTGGACTGCTCGATCACTTTTGAGCCGTTCACCGCCATGATGTCGAGTTCGCCACTGTCGTTTCGCGTCACATATCCCGCATCAACATGGGCGTGGTAGAGAAGGTCACGTCCCGCGCAGGGGTGTAGCTGGTCAGTAGCTTCCCCATTGGCATACCAACGCTGATCTTGGGGCAATGTTGTGTGCACTTCCCCACTGCCCGGGCGGTGTGTTTCTTTTTGCGATGCTCCTACCAAGGCCATGACGTTCATTCCCGGCCCAGGGATAGCTAGTGCGACGGCCAGACAAAAAGCGCCGAGCGCGAGGAGCCATCGAGGAGTGACTGCGCTGAATAAACGTTTCATTTGTGTTCCTTAAGATTGCGAACCCAGGGCTGGACGAACCACGCCAGGAAGAACAGTGCGGTAGAGCTCAAGACGATCGCCGCGCCAGCGGGCACGTCGAGGGACCACGCCAGATACACGCCGATCAATGAGGCACTCGCGCCTAGCAGGACGGATGTGATCATCATTGGGACAAGGCGAGTGCTCAACAGCCGTGCGGTTGCGGCTGGGGTGACGAGCAACGCCAGCACCAAAATGTTTCCGACGGTGTGCACCGCAACCACCACGGCGATCGCGACGGCGATGTAAAGGACGATGTCGAGCAACAGGACAGGTATCCCTGCGGCTTGGGCGAGTTCTCTATCAATGCTGCTGAGTGCCAGACGGCTATGTAGCAGTGTGAGTACGCCGAGGATAAAGATTGAGGCCCCGGCGGTGATGGCGATGTCTGAATTATTCACGCCGGTGATCGAGCCGGATAAGAAGCTTTGCAATGAGCCGGCGTAGGCGGGTGTTTTTGAAAGCACCACTAGACCAATGGCAAATGCTGCGGCAAAAAAGACACCGATGAGCGCGTCGTCTTTCAGCTCACGACGCTGGGAAAATAGCGCTACAAGGACAGCCACAGCAATGCCGCCGATCAGTCCGCCGAGCAACAGTGATCCTCCGAGCACGAAGGCCACCGCAAGGCCGGGGAACACTGCGTGTGCGATAGCGTCACCTGCAAAGGCCATGCCCCTCAGCACCATGTGCGATCCCACTAGTCCACACAGTGCCGCGCTGAGCATTGCCACGATGAGCGCTTTCGGAAGGAACGCCAAAGCTGGATTGCTCAAGTCGGATAAGAATGCAATCGGGCTGATCACCTGCACACCTCCACCTGCTTGACGTATCCGCGAACGATTGAACTTTCTTCCGGCACTTGAAAAGTGTCCGCCCACAATTCGGAACTTTGCAGTTGCGGGATTGGCGCATGCGCGATGATGCGCTCGCGAAGCAGAACAGCACTGTGCGCACTGTGCAGCGCTGCGGGAATGTCGTGGGTGGACATGAACACGGTGACGTCGACAAGCTTTGAAAGCACCTCAGTAATCAGCAACTGACTTGGAACGTCTACGCCCGTAAATGGTTCGTCGAGCACAAGCGTGTCGGGCTGCGGCGCAAGCGCCCTGGCGAGCAACACACGTTGGCGCTGACCACCAGAAAGCTCCGCTATCGGGCGGTGAGCAAGCCCAGCCATCTTCACCTGGTCCAGCGCCTGAACGCAGCGGTCGGTGGCGCGAACCGCTCCGAATAGGCCGCGGATGAATCCGGTGCGCACCACATCAAGGCACGTCATTGGGTAGTGCCAATGGAATCCCGATTGTTGGGGCACATAGCCACAATGTTGCGAGCAACTTGCAATGCCCACGCTTGGGCGAATCAAACCGAGCAGAGCACGAAGCAACGTCGTTTTACCAGCTCCATTGGGGCCAAGCAGGGCGGTGACACCCGGAGCCTCAACGCAAAGATCAATATCCTGCAGTACGGATCGGCCGCCGAGGCGCACGCTCATGTGTCGAGCTTCAAGCATGGTCACACCTTCTTTCTCAGGAACAGCAGCGCAGCCACGATCAAAACGCCACCAGCGATGAGCCAGATATAGGATCGGCTTGATTCGCTGCGGCCTTCCCAAGTGCTGGACTCTGCGGCCTTGATGGCGGCCTCACTCGTGTCACCCACGGCAAAGCGCAGGTCAGCCGTTGCCTGGTGATTGCCAGCGCTGACCTTGATGCGCACTAGGTGAGTTCCCGGTTGAGTGAACACCCAATTGGCGTGAGTATGGGTTCCTAAATCCACCCAGGCCGTGTCACCGGGTTCAACAAAAAGCTTTTCAGGACCTCCGAGACCCCCATCTTGCAAGAACAGCGAGAAGTCACCCGGCCCCTGGTGTCCGACGTATTCAAAGGTCACGCCGCGATCTACGGCCTCTTGGATGTTGGGCGCTTGGGTATTCCAGCCAAGCCACGGCACCCCTGCCTTTTGAGTTTGTGGAATCACCCATACTGTGTCGCCGGCCTTGGCACCGGTGAACGCAAAGTCCTTGTCTTCAGGAAGTTGCTGCTCAGATGCCTGCCCAAGAGCAAACACCACATCTTCAGCATTGCGCCATTGGGGCGGGGTGACGGTGTCGTCGCGAAGCTGAAGCGCGAAGGAGCCTTCCAAGGTTGGGCCAAAATCGGCGTGCCCCTCGCCCAGCGTTACAGCGTAGGCAGGGCGGATTGCCAGGGTGCATGCCAGGAGCACAAGCAGTACTCGAAGAATTGTGCGCATTTTTCATTCACCTTTCAAACATGTGCGAAGCGTTTCGGCATCGTGATCTAGAAGTTCGACGTAGCTGTGCAATTGGCCACCAAATGAATCACCAAAAATCGTGCACACCCGCACTCCGCCCTGCTCAGCGGCGGCCCGCAGGTCCTTTGACTGAGCGCTGGCGTTGGGTTCCACGAACACCGCTGGCACATCTAAGTTGTGCAAGGTGGAACGAAGCGCCGCAATGTCGCGCGGGGAAGGTTCAACTGCGGGATTGGGGGTGACAAAACCTGCAACCTCCAAACCGAGGGCGCGTGCCAAATAGCCATATCCGTCGTGGGTAGTCACGAGTTTTCGACGCTGCTTCGGAATCTGCGCAATCCTTTGCTGCATGGTGTCTGCTACACGTTCAAGACGCTGCCGGTAGCGCTCAGCCCGCTGCAGGTATTCCTCGGCGCCTTCTGGATCGGCTTTCGCTAGCGCCTCAGCAATCGTTTGTGCCATCGCCATGCCGTTGTTTGGGTCAAGCCAAATGTGTGGATCCACGTCACCGTGCACGTGTTTTCCGAGCACAGCTTGGTGCAAAAGATAGATTTGCTCCTGCGGCCGCCCGAGGAAACGATACGCGGGATCTTTGGGCACGAACTGCAGCGTGCTGGCTGGCACTGCGATCACCGTGCTGTTCGGATCCGCGTCATGGTCACCCACCAATGTGAATGCCCGCTGTTCGAGGTCCACGGTAATATCCTCGTGCCCTTGGTCAAGCACTGTGTTTGCACGAGGCTCAACGGCAACGGCAAAGCGGAATGCCTGCGTTGCAATATGCTCTACCTCTTTTCCATCGACGGTGAGCACAGCATCCAGCGTGAGCGAATATTCACCCGGTTCGCTGAATGCCCAGCTCACATGCGTGTGCGCATTCTGCGGCACGAAAGCTTCAGCTCGGTTGGACGTGTTTAAGAGTTGTTCTGGGCCACCGAAGGTTCCGGTGATAAAGGCCTGCATTTCACCCGGGCCTCGAGCTTCGCTGACTTTTATGCGCACCTGCGCTTGATCAATGAGGCGTCCGTGCACCCGAAATCCGAGCCACACAGTGTCCAGGTTTGCATGCTCCACGAGCGGCAATTGATACCCGCCGTGCTGAGAAAGTTGCGCGCCCAGCTCCACATGTTCCACACCTTCCCGCCTATGGGCTTCGAGCGCGCGCTGCATTGCCCGTTCTTCCAGTAGGAGCCCGTTGCTCAACACAACGTCGGCATTCGCAATCGATCTGACCGTGCTGAGCTTGGGTTCAAACACGTGGGGATCCGCTGAATCCGGGATTAGGCCGCTTATATTTGCCCGGTTCCCAGCCACTTGACGTGCTATATCGGCAATGATGGGTGTGGTTGCCACCACCTGAAGCTCATCATGGGGCTGCGCCTCAGCACTACACCCCACAAGCAGGCCAACGATGAGCAGCCATGCTCGCTTCATCGTTTTCGGTTGGCAAAGATCACCGACCCGCCGAGCAGCAGCCACGCTGCGCCGAGGATAAAGATAGCTCCGGTTAGCGGTCCGCCCGCGGTGTTCGCCAAGGTTCCGCGGGAAGTGGTGGGAGAAGCGGGAGGTGCTGGTTCAGCAGCGGGAGCCTCGGTGGCACCGCAGGATTCGTCGATCTGCGCACCAAAGTCGAAGTGACCTTCATCAGCGTTGCCCTGCCCACCGACGATGAACGTGAGCGCGGCCTCTCCGCTTACTTGCTCGCCGTTGAGCAGTGTTGCAGTTTGACGAATACTCACCTCATACGTGCCCTCTGTATCGAAGACCCAGGAAGGATGAACATGTGAATTCGCAGGGATTTCCACTGATCCGCTGAAGCCACCAGGATCGCCATGGAACCACGGAGTGCCCTGATCTCGGTCTAGTCCGCCCGGAACTAGCACTTCCATGGTGCCGGGGCCATGAAAGCCAACGATTTCATACGTCACCGCACCAGTGGACTTCTCGATCAAAGACTCCGCCATAGTGTTCGCACCGAGCCAGGGCACACCCTGTTGTTGGACCGATCCAATTGCCCAAACTTTTGTTCCGGCAGGAATGGAACCGATCGCTTGCTGGGCAGCCGTTGCCGCCGCAGGTCCCAGACCGAAACTCAACTCCGATGGGTTACGCCACTGACCAGGCGAAGTGCGATCATCGCGGATCATGGGCACAAGCGATGGGGTGCACACCGGGGCTTCCGCCGCCGTTTCAGGCTTCTCGACGTCAGCGGGTGGGGGCACAACTGCCGGATTAGTTCCATCCCCTACTTCCCAGGTGTAGGTGCGCACTTGGGAGCTCAAACCGCCGCCGGTTTGATGTGCCGAAACTTCCATGGTGTAGGTTCCCGGGGCTTCGAAAACCCAATAGGCGTGGGTATGTGCAGGCTCAGGTTGCGTGCGCACGGAGCCGCTATGCAGTTCGAGGCCATCGTTGAGCAGCGGTTCAATGCCGCCGCCCAAGCCGGACTGAGTAAAAAGGAAGACGCGGCCCGGCCCGGAGACACTATCGAATCGGATATCAATTGATCCCAATCCAGCAGCCGCAACACCCATGGTGTCCCAACCCGGCCAGATCAGATTTGGATCTTGACTCAACGGCAAGAGGTAGCCGGGGAGATCGAGACCGGGGATCTTGTCGTGGAAAGCTTCTGGCTTGACTCTTAACGTCGCGCTTTCCGGTGCCCGCTCAACGTGTTGTCCGGTGACGTCCTCTTTGAGGTTCAAGTTCAGACTTTGCCCGTCACTGGTGACGTTGAATGCATCCACGTGCCCACTGTCAAGCACGACCGGATCGTTGAGTTCTTGCGCAGACGCTGGACTTGCCACCGCGAGCAGCAATATCACGGCGCTGAGACAGCGAAGCAGCGCCTTGAAGACAGCCATGACCTTCTCCCCTATTGCAAATGAATACCTTTAGAGGATCAGTATGGATCAAGTTGGTTTTTATTGCAACTGTTTTTCAGTTAATCTTCTTTTAGGTCAGTCACCACTTCGGGCGGGAACGCTGGCGAATGGGACGTTGGAACCAGAGCAGCAACGGCGGACTCGCGGGACATGCCGCAGACCTGCAGCAAATCGACGATGATGGAACGGGTCTGCGCCAAAATTACCTGGGCAGAAAGTACATCGGTGGCAATGCTGATACCAGCGCGGGCCGCGAGCTGTCGGAGGCGCTTCACCGTCTCGGGAATTTCCAAGGCCTCTTGGTTTTGCTCTGGTTGCGCATAAACGTCGGCAAGGTGATCGGTAATTTCAGCGAGCTCTTCGATAATGCAGATTTGCTCCTGGGAAACCTCATCCCCATCCTCACTGAGCACTTGTGCGCGGCGGGCCAGCACTCGGGTATTGCGAATAACGTTATCTACCGGCGCGAGGATGCGCGCGAAGGAACGAACGCGGCGCTTTGAAGCCCACAACAGTGGAGACACCCTGGTGTCTTCTTTCGCCGATTTCGCAGCCTCCAGCATTGCATTGATGGCGCCCTGCGAACCGCGCACCTGCTTGAGAGCTGCAAAGATGGACTCGTGATCTCGCCGGGGCAACGCCACAGCAACGTCTTTCAACACTGAGGACGCAAGCCGAAGCACCTTCGCCACTTCCCGGCGTCCTCCAGCAAGAGGTGAATGCGGAATCAAAGCCATCACCACGATTCCCACGGTGCAACCGATGACGGCGTCGAACATCCGCTCCGGGCCCGCCGCCGAACCGGGCGGAATAATCGTGGCAATCAGAATGGACCCCACCGCCACCTGGTTGATGAGGAGCTGGCTAGAACTCAAGAAGGTAGCCACCACCAGGGACACAAAAATGGCCAAGGTCATCTGCCAATTGCCGGTGCCAATGCCCATGATGATCAGATCGCCCAGGCCCACGCCAATTGAGCAGCCAATGGACAACTCCACTGCTCGGCGAAGCCGGTTGCCGCTGGAAAGCCCAAGAATAATGATCGAGGACATCGGAGCGAAGAATGGGCGCTCATGGCCTGCAACATCGTGCGCTAACCAAAACGCCAGGCCAGCGGCGATTGATGCCTGAAGAATGGAGGAAAAACTCCTGCGCAAGCGAAGCGCACGATTTTGCAGCGAGTTATCGATTTCCTTCAGATACGCTGTCGTTCGCGACGTTTGCTTGCCCATACTTTTCCACTGTACCGATGGGCGCAAGTGCCTCCATGGCCGAATCTCGAGAAAGTCCGCAGATCTGCAGCAAATCGACGATCAGTGCCCTCGTTTGGCCAAGCATAACCTGAGCAGGCAATGCCTGATCCACAGCAACTTCGCGCCCAGCTCGCGCCCCGATTTCCTTAAGCTCTCTACTTAAGACGGGAATCTCGGCGCTCTCGCTCCCCTTCCCGAAGTACAGATCACTCAAACGCCCCGCAACTGCAGCAATGCGTTGCAGAAGGAGCAATTGTTCGCCGGAAGGGGTGTGGTGAATTTCCGCCAAGTGGCGCGCATGGCGCGCGAGCACTCGTGTGTTACGAATGGCGTTGTCCACCGGATTGAGCACACGTATGAGCGATCGAATCCGATGGCGCTGCGTCCACAACAGCGGAGACACATTGAGGTTTTCCTTGCCCGAGTTCGCAGCGGCAATCATGGAGTTGATCTGCCCCTGAGTGCCGCGCGCCTCACGGAGCGCTTCGGCAATGGCGTCGGCATCTGCCTCGGCGGCGGCCCGTTCCACCTGTGTGAGTACCTGCGCCGTGATGCCAAGGATCTTTGCAATTTCCCGGCGGCCCGAACGCAGCGGCGATTCCGGCACGATCGCCATCACTGCCAAACCGACCATGCCGCCGATGAAGGCGTCTACCATGCGATTCGTGCCGCCAGACGTGCCCGGCGGGAGGATGGTGGCCACCAGCACCGCAGCAAACGCCGCCTGATTTGCCAACAGCACGCCTTTATCAATCACCGTGGCAAGAGCAATAGACGCCATCACCGCCACGGCAATCTGCCAAGGACCAGTGCCTACAGTTGCGATGAGCAGATCACCCAAGCCCACGCCTAAGCTCACGCCAATCACCAACTCGATGGAGCGACGGAAGCGTTCGCCTCCTGTGGTGGAAAGGACGATGACCGCGGCCATAGGGGCAAAGAATGGCTGATCATGACCGAGTACTTTGCCCATCAGATACGCCAAACCTGCGGCCATGCCAGCTTGGATGACGTACAGCCAATTGGAGCGCAATCGGCTGATCCCCTGCTTGAGGCGATTCCCGCTCCGTAGTCGTGCCCAGGTATTCGGCATTAGGCGGGACGTACCCCTTGTTCACCGGCGTGGGTGCTGAAACTTGCAGCGAGCCTAAACTGCGTGTTGGGCGATAGCACATTGTCGGTGTAGTGCCAGTCCGCCTTCACCTGATGTTCGGATACCTCAACAGCCATATAGCCATGGTATTCAAAATCGATGTACTTGAACCAGGTATCGGCGCTGCGGAGGAGTTCTGCGCCTGCGCGGGTCGTTTGCCTCGAAGCCGGCTCCATTGCTTGGGCAGGGGCAAGGGTCTCATACGCGCCCTTCGCCGTGACGGAAGGAGTGACGAATTCCGCTGCGGCTACTCGACGATCACTGCCCTCACGGTATCCCTGGACGTTTCGCGGAATGTCGGAGGCCCAAGAAGAGTGAATGTCGCCGGTGAGGAAGACAACGTTGGCGTCTTCACGGATGGCGTCGATAAGCCTTTGACGCTCAGCCATATAGCCATCCCACTGGTCCGTATTCAGCGCAATGCCTTGGTCCGGCAGACCGATTTGCTCGATGAGCCAGCGTTGCAACTGCGGATCAAGGCCGGGAGGCAGCGTCATGGGAGCGAACATCACTTCATTGGCGATCACCTGCCAGCGAGCCGTAGACGCATCAAGCTGCTCGCGGAACCATGCGAATTGATCCGACCCCATCATGGTGCGCGCAGGATCATTGGACTCGAGGCCAATTTCAGCCTTCTTGTCGCGGTATGTGCGCAGGTCGGGGACGATAATGTCCATGAGCGGCCCATAAGAAAACGTGCGATATACGGGTTCATCCGCGCTACGACGCACCGGCATCCACTCCAAGTACGCCTGCTTCGCACCTGCCCTGAGGGCATGAATATCCTCGCCGGGCTGGAAAGAGTCACCATCGGCGCCGTCGCGCCACACATTGTCGGCGAACTCGTGATCGTCCCAGATCGCGATCATTGGCTTGAGCGCGTGCAGATCGGCCAAGTCCGGATCGAGGTGATACCAGCCCTGGCGGATGCGATAGTCCGTCAAAGTGGTGGTGCGCTGCGGCGGCTGCACCTGGCGCACTTGAGTCTTGTGCGCACCAACGTATTCACCGGTGGCGTACTCATAGGTGTAGTCACCCAAATGCAGCACGAAGTCGAGATCCATGCGCTGCGCTAAATCTTGGTAGGCGCGGAAATAGCCGGCCTCGTAATTGGAGCAAGACACCACACCAAAACGGATGGCCTCTACAGCCTCTGCGGGGGCGGTGCGGGTGTGGCCCGTGCGCGAAGTTTGCTCAAGCGCGTGGAAACGATAAAAGTAGTGCGCGTCCGGGGCGAGCCCTTGCACGTCAACCTTCACGGTGTGGTCACGCTCCGCGCCGGTGCTTAGGGTGCCACCGGTGACGATGTTCGTGAAGTCGATATCAGTGGCGACTTCCCATCGCACTTCCACGGCTGGCCCGATCCCGGAGCCTGGGGTGGCATCCGGTTGCGGAGTGACGCGGGTCCAAATGATGACGGCGTCTGCTGTTGGGTCGCCGGAGGCAACAGAATGCTGGAACACCGCGTGGTTCTGGCCCGTTGCGGTCAGAGCGCGGGGAGCGGCAGCCACAGCCGAGGAGGTAGCCGCAATCTGGAGAAAACGGCGTCGATTGAAAGCGGGAAACAAAGCTTCTCCTTAGTTCACTACGGTTACGCTGCCATCGGCTTCAGTACGCACATTGGCTGTCATTGCCTTTGCTAGATTAATCCTCTCCCACGAAGCTGAGGAATTGTCGAGCGGCATACCGGCCGGACCTGCGGTTTGAGCGAGGATGGAGGCGCGCTGCTCATAGCTCAGCTCAGGGAATGCGCCCAGAAGCAGATCGGGCGCCTGCGGCGGCACCACCATAGGTGCATCCAAGCTGTTCACGGGATCAAAATCGTAGTTCAGACGCTCCGTGTAGCGCTCCACCGCCGCTTGGGGATCCTCCGCCTGGCGCGCCATGCACTCGCTCAGGCTTGCACCACAACGCCATTCGAGCTCGGCACGGATTTCCTGGCCAACGGCTTCAAGGTTGGCGCGCATGCGCTGATCATTCCAACGATCTGCTGCGGCGGCGATTCCCGTCATGCGCCCACCGATGACATCGAGTGGGTAGTGAACTCCAAGCACCATGCGGTGATACCCGGCCGCGGAGCCGCGTTCAAGTAATTGCGGAGCCGCTTCGGGCAGCAGGACCGCCAGCAGTGTGGTTGTCCAAGTGGCTTGGTTGGTGTGACCGGAGGGGAAGGACTTCGAGGTGGGATAAATGTCTTTGCCGGGGACGTCGTAGCGTTTGATCTGATCCGGATGTTCAATATAGGGACGTTCGTTGGCGAAAATTTCTTTCTCGATGAACGTGGAATTTGCCAAGCCGCCTGCACGCGCGGTGACGCCATCGAACATCATTGTGGTCTTGGGCAGGCGCCCTTCTGCCAGCGCATCGCGGAATTGTTGCCCAAGCTCGGAACCGAAAGCATCGGCAAAATGCCCCAGAACCCCTTCGGTATCCGTGGCAGCGTCCTGTTGAGCTCGCGCAATGGTGTCTGCGTCCGCATTGTTGTTGATCTTGACCACTTGGTCCAGATTCGACTGCATCACCTCGGGGTGATTCGCTTTGAGGTCCTTAAATTCCCCAATGACCTGGTCGTAAATCCAGTCGGGGTATGAGCTGCGGTCAGACTGGTAAATCCAGTAGGCGTCAAGCCCAAAGGGCTGGGGTTCCGGCTTTTCGACGCCCCACGCCTGCATCCCAGATGCGGCGAGAGTGGCGGTCAGCAGTGCCGTGGCGATGCGGCGCATGGTGTAAGTCTTCCTTGGCAACATAGGCGAACAATCCGCCCAATATTGTTACCCAAGTGCACGCTCGCGGGCGAGCCTATATCCCCGAATGACCTGCACGATGCCGAAAAATTAACCCAGAATTCACAAAACTGGCCCCAAACGGGGCCAGTAAGATGCAAGTTATTACTTGCCCAGGGTGGTGCCAACAGAGTGCAGGTCCTGGCAAGCCTCAATGACGCGCTCGGACATGCCCTGTTCAGCCTTCTTCATGAAGGAGCGTGGGTCATACACTTTCTTGTTGCCCACTTCACCGTCGATCTTCAGCACACCGTCGTAGTTGGAGAACATGTGACCAACGATCGGACGGGTGAAGGCGTACTGGGTGTCGGTGTCCACGTTCATCTTGATGACGCCGTAGCGCAGGGACTCCTCAATCTTCTCCTTCTCGGAGCCGGAGCCGCCGTGGAAGACGAAGTCGAAAGGCAGGGAGTCATCGGAAAGACCCAGCTTCTTGCGAGCGACCTGCTGGCCTTCCAGCAGCACCTCGGGGCGAAGCTTCACGTTGCCGGGCTTGTACACACCGTGCACGTTGCCGAAAGTAGCGGCCAGTAGGTAGCGGCCGTTCTCGCCGGTGCCCAGGGCGTCGATGGTCTTTTCAAAGTCCTCAGGGGAGGTGTACAGGTTAGCGCCAGCCTTGGCCTCAACGCCGTCCTCTTCGCCGCCGACGACGCCGATCTCAGCTTCGAGGATGATGTGCGCTGCCTTAGCCTTTGCCAGCAGTTCCTGGGCGATTTCCAGGTTCTCGTCGATCGGCACTGCGGAACCGTCCCACATGTGGGACTGGAACAGGGGCAGTTCGCCGCGGTCGACGCGCTCCTGGGAGATGGCGAGCAGCGGACGAACGTACTCGTCCAGCACTTCCTTCTGGCAGTGGTCGGTGTGCAGAGCCACGTTGATGCCGTAGGACTTCGCTGCCTCGTGCGCGAAAGCTGCAAGAGCAACAGCGCCCTTCACCTTGTTCTTCACCGCAAGGCCGGAACCAAACTCGGCGCCACCGGTGGAGAACTGAATGATGCCGTCAGACTCAGCCTCAGCGAAGCCCTTGAGTGCGGCGTTGATGGTCTCCGAGGAGGTGCAGTTGATGGCCGGGAAAGCGAAGCCGCCTTCCTTAGCGCGATCAAGCATCTCGTTGTAGACCTCAGGAGTTGCGATTGGCATAAAAGTGACCCTCCAGTCGAGCGAATCAATGTGTCACTTTTCAAGTATGCCAGCGAAAGCATTCGCTCGCTTGCCCGATTACGAAAAAATCCGCGCAAATTGCGAGAGAAATCCCACATATTCGGGCATGGGCAAACACGAGCCCAACTTAACTGGAGTGAGCAGATACTCGCGCAGCAGCTTCAAGCAGCATCCAGCCGGAGAGCTGCACGGAGAGATCACGCTCGTCAATGCGGACAACTCGGACAATATCCGAAAGCGACGAGCCACCCACACCAAAGTTATGAGGCAAACGAGCATCCTCAGTCCAGTCCGTTGGGAAAACTGGGAGGCCATCGACCTCTAGCCGGTGGGCCCAAACGCTTTCAGCCGAGGCAAGCACCAGCCGCCGCGCAATGCGCTTGGTGGCGATATTGGCGTCATTATCCTCAGGAATCCGTACAGCCAGATCCGCCAGATAGCGAACGAGGATGCCCTTGAACAGACCTCCGTCGCCATCGCCAGTTGCCCAGTCGATCACTCCCGCGGACGTTGCCATTTCTTTTGCAACCGCATGCACCAGAGCACGAGCGTGAGTGAGGTACTGGACGGAAGTTTCATAGTCGTGCTCACGCAGAGCCTCCGCGATCTCCACGCAGGCACCGATGACCAC
The DNA here is from genome assembly GCF_003813985.1 of Corynebacterium gerontici. Lineage (NCBI taxonomy): Bacteria > Bacillati > Actinomycetota > Actinomycetes > Mycobacteriales > Corynebacteriaceae > Corynebacterium > Corynebacterium gerontici. The sequence goes on along the minus strand of NZ_CP033897.1, from coordinate 278,606 downwards.
TCCCTGACAATAGGGGTGGGTGGGTTTGACCACCTTCGGGCCTTCCATGGTCATGCGGATACCGTCCATAATCAGGCCGTTTTCCGCCAAGAGATTGTCGATCATCCAATCAACAAGCTCCCGCGCCTGGCGAATATCACCGTTGCGCGCCAGCATGATCGCCGCAGGACCATTGGTTGGAACGTTAAAGAAGTGCTCCCCTACCCGCCACGGCAGCACCCCAGTGGTTGAATCAATGCCGTCAATAATGTTGGCTTCAAGCGCGCGTAGGTACTTCGGTTTGGACTTTCTCTCCAGCTTTTTGGCACGAGCCATGGCGAGCGCCAGCCAGGACTTATCGTCGTAGTACTTATTACGGGTGAGCCTGCCAAGCTGGCGGATACGAAGCCCCAGGAGTGTCTGACGGATTTGAAGTTTGCGCGCTTTGGTTGCGCGGCGCGAGGCTGCGTCGACAAGGCAATCCAAGTAATGAGCCTGCCACCAGTAATGCCACCGGTAGTGAAGTTTTTCCTTCGTGGTGGGCGGCCACGCAACTACCGCCAAATTGGTCTTTGGCAGCAACCACAATGACTGCGCATGCCGCTCATTAATTGCCTGTTCAGCAAGATCTGCGCGATGCAGCCACATCTCAGACACGAAATCTCCCTATCACTTCTTTTACCAAGCGTTACCTAGATCAGCATATTGACGAATCCATGCATGCATCGCAATACCTGCCGCTACGCCCACGTTAATCGAACGGGTGGAACCAAACTGCGCAATGGAACATGTCATCGCTGCTTTACTGCTGGCATCCTCGGAAACACCCGGACCTTCCTGGCCGAATAACAGCAGGCAGCGGCGTGGCAATGCTGCCGTTTCCAGGGGCACTGAGCCGGGGGTGTTGTCGATGGCTACCACTATCAGCCCCTGCTGTTTTGCCCACTCAAGCAGCTCGGCGATATTCGCATGATGCTGCAGGTGCTGGTAGCGATCCGTCACCATCGCGCCTCGCCGATTCCAGCGACGGCGCCCGACAATGTGCACGGTATTCACGGCGAAAGCATTCGCTGTGCGCACCACGGTGCCGATATTGGCGTCGTGCTCGAAGTTCTCAATCGCGATGTGCAGATCGTGGCGGCGGGTATCAATGTCGGCAACGATTGCCTCGCGGCGCCAGTAGCGGTAGGCATCCACGACGTTACGGCGATCCCCTTCGGCGAGCAGTTCTGGATCGTAGCGGGGGTCGTCGGCAAGCTGGCCGGGGCGCTCCTGTTCCCAGGGGCCGACGCCGTGGCGAGATTCGCCCCATTCCGTCGGCCCCGGTTGATCACTCAAGACCAAGATCATCCAACCCCAAGATGTAGCGGTATTCCAAACCCTCGGCGGCGATGACATCGGCGGCACCGGTTGCTCGGTCGACCACGGTGGCAACGCCCACCACTTCCGCACCGGCCTCGCGCAAAGCCGCAACAGCCGTCAGCGGGGAGTTACCAGTGGTGGTGGTGTCCTCAACCACCAGCACCTTCTTGCCCACAATGTCTGGGCCCTCAATGCGGCGCTGCATACCGTGTTTCTTTGCCTCTTTGCGCACCACGAACGCGTCGATCGGGCGGCCCTCAGCATGCATGATCGAGGTGGCCACGGGATCAGCGCCCAGCGTCAGACCACCGACGGCCACGTAGTTGAGGTCGTGGGTGAGCTCGCGCAAGAGCTCGCCAATGAGCCTCGACGCCTCATGATGCAAGGTGGCGCGACGTAGATCAACGTAATAATCGGCTTCCTTGCCGGAAGAAAGCGTGACTTTTCCGTGCACAACTGCAAGCTCTTTCACGAGCTGCGCCAATTGCTGCTTCTTCGATTCGTTCATGTTCACTCATCCTTTTCTAGAGGGTCGGTGCCAAGATCGCGGGCAACGTCATCAAAAATACTGGAACCAGCGCTTAAGTCGCGGAGCACCCGGGTTCCCTGGAAATCACTGGGCTGTGGCTTTTCACCAGTGCCAATGGGATCAATCTCATCACCACCGAGTGGGCGCTGCTCCACCTCCCCCATCGAGATCTTCGCTGCACGGCTGGGGAGCTCCACCACGGTCGCCTCGATCTCCGGCTCAGGGACATTGGCCGCAGTAGCGTCCTGTTCCAGTTCCTGCGCCGGTGGGGTCGGTGGCAGGGGGCGGGTGGGATCCATCTGCTCAAGCGGGACGGGGAGATCGGTATTGCCACGCCTCGGCAACACCATAGCCGCGTCAGCAAGCCAGGTGATGGCCTGGGCAGTTTGATTCCAATCCTGCTGATGATTTGGCTTAGACAATTGCGTGAGGACCCAATCAGCCTCGCACCACACGGATTCAACGGCGTCAGGCAATAAGGAGAAGCAGCGATATGCCCGTTCATCCAACATGCGCTGCACAGCGCCCTGATCACTGCCCATGAGCACAAGATCATCGGCCTGGCCAACGCGGATGAGATCCGGATCCGCTTCGCGCTGCGCCAAGAAGAGCACCTCGGAGGCCGCGTTCCTGCGAGCAGCCATCATAGTGATTCCATTGATTTCGAAGAGGCGAATCTCAGTGCCGCGCGCAGATCCGCTCACTATGTTCTTCGCTGTCCCCTCAGGGCCTCGCTCCCATTCCTGCGCCAAGAGATCATCGCTTTTCTCAAAATCAAAGCCCTGAGATTGAGCCCATTGGCGCTTTTCCCTACGCAAACCGGCAGGAAAGCCCTGGAAAGAAGAACGCTTCGGTTTCGGCTCAGCCGCTGGCGGTCCAGCGCTAAACTCCTCCGGAGACTCCACTTCCTCGGGCCCAAGTTCCGCCTTCACAATGGGCTCCTGCTCAGGCAATGTTTGACGCGGGGGTCGGTTACGTTGGACGTCGAAAAGCCAAAGCGCAACACCGGCGAGCCCGAGGACGGCAGCGAGGAAAAAGAGCATGGGATTGAGTTTAGTCGCCGCGCTCTACCGGGTTTTTCTCATTCGCGCACCACTGCGACCAACCACCGATGTAGTGGCGAGGAATACCAATCCCGGCGATCTCCATCGCCATGATGACCTGCGCCGAGTGGTTACCAGAACCCGAATAGATGATGACGTTCTCGGCCGACTCAATGCCCGCATCGTTGAAAATTTTGCGCAACTCATCTGCGGATTTGAAGGTGAGATCCTCATTGAGCACATCACGAGTGGGGATGTTAATGGCTCCCGGAATGTGGCCCGCCTTGAGGTCAAGGAACTCCTTGCGCCCTGCAAAACGATTGCGCTCACGCGCATCCAGGAGAATGCCGTCGTGCTTTTTCACATCCTCGATGCTGGCCGTGGGCAATTGACCAGGCTGTGAGGTGATATTGGCGTAACCTCGCGGATTGCCGGGCCCGCCGATGAGCTGGTGGCCGGTCGCTTCCCAGTGAGACTGACCACCGTCGAGCACCACCACGTCTTGCACACCAGCCCACTTCAGCACCCACCACGCACGCGCAGCGTAGAGGCCGCGGAAGTTGTCATAGACCACCACCTGGCGGTCATCGGTCAGCCCCCAGCGATTGAACCAACGATCCAAAATATCTTTGGTGGGCAATGGGTTGCGCCCGCCAGCGGAACCCGGCGTACCGGCCAAGGCCGCCGCAGGATCGCAGAACTTCGCAGTAGGAATGTGCTCGGAATTGAACTGGGCAAAACCGCCGCCTTCGTTTGCGGACCACAGGCTAGCAAGCAGGATGTTATTGCTGCCTGAGTGGATGCGTTCAGCCAGTTCTTCAGCAGAGATAGTTACGCTCATGCCCTCCGATATTAAAGGGGGCACCCGCCGAATGCGCATTGAAGTAGATTGAGTCACACTTTTTGGCTTTTCGACGCCCCACGTATTCTGAACAAAGCACCTGCAGCCACCCGAAGAGAGTATTCCTTGGAATTTCGAACGCCCAGCCCGCTCATGACCAAGTCCTCGTGGGCATTCGCTGCCATCCTTGCCTTCTTTGCCACGTGGTTTATACAAAACCGATGGCAAGTCGATGACTTCGCCTCGCTGTGGCTCGCAGGCAAGATCATCGCTGAGGGGATTGATCCCCTGCGAATCTATGACTTCGATCCGCTCGACTTCAGCAACATCGGCACAGGCCCCTGGACAGACCTTGCGCCCAGCATTGCAGACATCTCCCCGCACCCGCACCCCTTCGTCCACATTCCCGCAGTGGCGTGGTTTTTCAGCCTCCTGGCGTCCATCGGCCTCAGCGCAAAAGCGACGGCGCTGGGACTGACCTACTTGAGCTGCTTGGCGTGCGCCATCATCCCCGCGAGCGCTTTCTACCTGTGGCGCGGGCGAACGGCACCAGTGCAAGTAACGCTGCCGGGAATGGTGCTGCTGCTCATCTCCTTCCCCCTGCAATTTTCGCTGTGGCTTGGGCAAACCACGCCCCTGATCGTTGCCGCCGTGGCATATTCGCTGGCCATGGCGCACGTGCAACCAAAACGAGCGGGGCTCTGCCTGGGATTAGTTGCGGCCATCAAGCTCACACCGTTGGCGATTATTGTGCTGTTAGCATTCTTCCCCCGTCGCAGGACTGCCGCCCTGATGGCCGCAGGCACCGCGTCCGTAGTGGTGATCGTCTCCTTCATCACCCTGGGTCCTGAGGTATTCGGGACATGGATCGAAAGGCTGCAAACCTTGCGCTCACAGGTGCAAGTAGGCGGCGCGAACTTGTCGTTGTACTCTCAGCATCTCAGTGAGCAACTTGAACCAGGGCTCGTTGTGCAAAGCGTTGAAAGCTCACGCCTTCCAAGTGGCGTGAAGGTGCTCAACTATGGCCTTGCACTCGGTGCCGCAGCACTTGCCGGCGTTGCTGCATTGTTCAACGAGCGCCGTCGCTTCGCCATCCTGGCCTGCGTGGCGTATTGCTGCACCGTGGTGTTCAGTTCCATCGTGTGGGCTCATTATTTCTGCGTGGCGGCGCTGCTGATCGCTGGCGTGTTGTCGATTCGCGGCCCTCTACGCGATCTCGCTTGGGCACTAGGCGCGGTGGCAGTTGCGATGTACCTGTCACCTTTGGCGGGGACGCTGGGAGTGGAAGATCCCACCTTCGTTGGTACAGATACGATGTTCATCACCACTATTGCGTTGCTCTTTGTCCTCCCACTGTTGGTGCTGGGTGAAGCGTTTATTCAACAACCTGGGCGTCACCGCCGGGCGTAACATCGGTATTCAGGATGTGAGGAGCAAGCACGCTGGTTATCACCACGCAGCGGCTGGTGAAGAAATTCGGGAAGGTCCCAGCGCTCAACGCCACCGATCTTGAAGTTCCCGAGGTCATGGTGTTTGGACTGATCGGCTCCAAAACGGTGCCGGCCAATCCACTCTGATGCGCATGCTGCTGGAACTTTTGCGCCCAACCTCCGGCAGGGTTGAGGTGTTGGGGCGCGATCCCCGCCGCGAGGGCGTAGCGATCCGCAGACAAGTGGGATACCTGCCCGGGGAAATCCATTTGGATCCCCGCCAGAACGCGCAGACGTTATTCAAGGCGTGGGGCGGCACTGAATCCGATCGACGGCAATGAGCTTGAGCGCGCTTTCTCACTCGCTCAACAACTGGAGCTGGATACTGCTCGGCGCACAGGCAAGCTTTCAAAAGGCAATAAGTAAAAAATCGGCATCATCCAGTCGCTCATGCACCGACCCAAACTGCTTATTTTGGATGAGCCGACGTCCGGGCTTGATCCCATCGTGCAACAGCAGGTGCTGGAGCTGTTTGCCCAGGCCGCCCGCGACGGGGCGACGGTGTTTTTGCCCTCCCACATCTTGGGCGAAATTGAACACATTGCAGAGGAGGCCGCAGTGCTGCGCGAAGGCTCGATTGGGCAGACAGTCAGCGTTGCTGAACTGCGCAAAGCCGCAGGGCGTCAAGTGCGTATCACGTTTGATTCGGGCGATGCAGAGCAATTGTGCAGCGAACTGCAGTCCTTCGCCACCGACGTGCAGGTGCGCGAGCACAATGATCAACTGCTGCTCAGCGCCGTGCTGCAGGATCAGGTGGCCGCACTCATCGACTACTGCGCCCGCCACCACGCCATCGACCTACTCTGCGAGGAACCCTCCCTCGAGCAATCGGTGCTCACCATGTACCAGAGGAGCTAAGGATGCTTTTGCTTTTCGACGTCCGCGCCAGCCTTAGAACCCTGGCTTTGTGAGGCGTGGCGCTGCTCGCAGTATTGACGCTGTATAGCTCCTTCTACCCATCCATGGGCATGGACGTAGGCATGGAGCAATTCATCCAAGCGATGCCCAAGGGCATGGTGGATGCGCTCGGTTTTGCTGCGATTACTTCTGGTGCGGGGTGGGTGCACTCCACGTTTTTCTCGTTGCTTGGGTTGTTTGTCCTATGCGGCGCGGGCGTGGTGTGGGGCAAAGGCGCGATTGCAGGCCAGGAAGAGACTGGTGTTCTGGAGCTGACACTTGCCCACGGGATCTCCCGCAGCAGCGTGTACTGGCAGAAGGTGGCGGCCATTGTGGTGCGCTTTGTGTTGCTTGGATTTTTGGTGGCACTTGGTTTGGCGGTACTCAATGGGCCTGCGAAACTCGGCCGCGACTGGGGCAAAGTGCTTGCGGAAATTCTGAGCTATCTACTGATCGGCTTCCTCTGCTCTTGCGTGGCGCTGGCGATTGGTACTGGCACAGGGAAAGCGGGGCCCGCTGTTGGAGGCGGCGCAGCCGTAATCGTGCTGGGCTTCATTCTGGATGCGCTGGGCAAGGCGAACGCCGACCTGGAACACCTACGCAACTTCTGACCACTGAGCTGGGCGTATGAGGAGATCCCACTGCTGCATGGCTTTAATGCCAGCGTGTTGCTGTTGCCTTTGGTTGCCGTGGTAGTGCTGTGCTTGGGTTGGATGGGTTTCCTGCGTAGGGACGTGGGGTAGCTTCCCAACTTCGCAAGCCAACTTCCCAAAGTTGGGAAGCTTGCAGAAGATGAGGCAATTTATGTCTCTACCTGCCTTTCCACAAGCCATCTTTCCGCGCTTGACAGTGACTTTTGCACATTATCCAGGCACCACTAAGGCAAATGGGGCTGGCGACATTCGCATGTTGTCCTCGGAAACGCTCGCTGGGGCAATTCCTACCCTGGTTCAAAATGGCGTCGACTTGGTCGAGCAGAACATGAATACTGCTGCTCTTATCGATGGCGTTTACCGGAAGGACGTTCCCGACTATCCTCTCGTCGCAGTCCGCGAGGCATTGGTCAACGCGTTGATGCACCGCGACTATTCGCCGCAGGCACGTGGCAGCCAGGTACAAATCAACCTGTTCGTTGACCGGCTTGAGATCCTGAGCCCAGGTGGCATATTCGGCAACGTTCGACTGGACCAATTGGGTCACGATGGTGTGAGCTCAACTAGGAATCAGCACATTGCCGGAATACTAGAGAACCTCCATACTGCGCGGGGTGCACTTGCGGAAAATCGCGGAACGGGAATCCAAGCGATTAGGAAGTCGCTGGCAGACAACCTCATGCCTCCCCCCACTGATCCAGGCGGACCTCAACAGTTTTCGAATAACTTTCCAGCGCAGACGGATCGCAGAAGGTGAAGCACATTTGACTTCGGAAGCAATGATCCGCGAGCTTCTCGAAAGCAACTCCAGTCTGAGCACTGCAGAAATTACTTCCAAGCTCGGACTGAGCCGAAGCGCCACGCAGTACGCCTTGAACAAACTGCTCAACGCAAATGAGGTGGAACGAACCGCACCATTGAGGAGTCCCAAGCAGCGGTATAGGAAGGTCACTCATTAGAAACCGGCCCATCCAGCATGAATCCGCTTTGAGAAGTTGAGCTCCATCCTGCAAAGCCCAACGTAGGCCTCCAACGCGATCAAAAAGGGAACTAGCAGGTCTTAGACACCTTTACCGTCCGGCACGACCTCAACGCCGAGGCGAACGATTGCTGCAAGCGACACCTCCTTTGCGATCTTGCGCGACACTCACAAAGGAACCCTTTGCGGATGTACCAAAATTCAGGAATCAAAAGCTCAAATCGAAAGCATCCCTCCGTATACTGCGGAGCTTGCACCTCGGAAACGTTCAGTCTCCTTGGAGCTACGGTGCAAAAGCCTATACTTTTTGAGGTCTAACATCCGGAATCTTCGACACAGACTAGGATCCGATTGCGATTTCAATCCAGAGTGTCAGCTCTCCTTGCAGCCGTCTAGGCTTCAACCTTCGGCGACGGCCTCATTCCCGTCGCCTTCGCTATCCAATCATTCCGCTTGGATAGCTCCGGCAGGCTTCTGACCGCCGCTCTCATCGCACTGTGGTCAGCCAAACTATTGATGGAGAGAATCCCTGCATCGCGCTTCCCGGCACGCGCCATGATTCTCTCCGATGTCGGCCACGCGCTTGCTCAAGGCGGGTTGTTGCTGTGGATGCTCTTCACACCGGAGTACTGGCCTTTCGCCTTCGTTGTTTCCTCGTTCTGCTACGGCCTGTCCACTCCCTGGTTTGGACCGCACCGCTTCTCGCTGTTGTCGGTGATTTTGACCGAGGAGGAGCGCCATAAGGCGAAACCGGCCCGCTGGTTGGCACAGCCCTGGCTGTTGGGCGGGGTTTTCAGGCTGTCTTGCTTATCGACGTCCTCACGTTCCTCATTTCGATCGCGTTGATTGCCTCGTACTGGAACATCCATGCGGCCGAGCAGGAAGAACCTGCCGTGGAGCAGCAAGAAGCGGAGAACCACGTCCTGCCACGCGGGATCACACTGCCAACCTGGGTGAGTTTTGGTCTCTTCACCTGGCTCATGGTCGCTGTGACAATTGGGTTCCTAGGCACCGCTGCACCAACTGTGGTGATGCAGAACTTTCTAGGGATGGTTCGCGGCTGCCGGCGCAGCAGGCTCGCTGCGGGGATCATTTTCCTCCAATTGGGCACCATTGAAGAAGATCCCATGGAACCTCATGCAATTCGGGGTATGCATCGCGTACATCCTGCATCTATTCGCGCTCACTCAAAGCCCCAATTTTGCCCTGATCTCGATAGTGACGGCTCTCAGCGGCGGGCTCGCCGCAATTGCCGGAATCAACTGGGACGTGATTGGCCAATCCTTTGATTGCCCGGAGTTGGTGCACCGATTCGCGGTTCGCGACCAGATCGTGAACACGATCGGCATCCCCACCGGCATGTTGCTGTTCGCGTTACTGGCACCGCAGACGCACGTTGCGTTCTACCTCATCATCGCACTGCTGGCCGCTGCCGGATTGGTGAGCTTGCTTCCCAGGGCTTCCCCAACGGAACAATTCCGCGAAGTCTCAGGATAAGACGGGAGCGTTTTCGATCAAGCATCCAATGATGCAATCACTGTTGCTGCGTACCGTTTTTCGTGGCGAGCGACAGCCTGAATGATCGAGGCCAGCAAAAACTGGCGCGCGGGACTAACTCGTTCCCGCGCGCCGTTATGTTGCCGCCCTTTAGCGGGCCTCTACATCCAACTGCTCGCCACCATCGGCAACGTCCACGTGGACGGTATCGCCGTCGCGGACTTCACCGGCCAACAGCTTCTTGGCCAGTTGATCGCCAATGGCCTGCTGGATCAGTCGGCGCAGCGGGCGTGCACCGTAGGCGGGGTCATAGCCCCGCTCGGCAAGCCACAGCTTGGCGGCATCGGACACGTCCAGTACCAGGCGGCGGCCCTGGAGTCGAGCTGCCAGTTGGCGGATCTGAATGTCCACGATGCTCGTGAGCTGTTCCTCGCTGAGCGGATCGAAGATCACCACGTCGTCCAGGCGATTGACGAACTCCGGCTTGAAGGCGTGCTTTACCGCGTCCATCATCTGCTCCCGGGTGCCACCGGCGCCCAGGTTGGAGGTCAGGATCAACACGGTGTTGCGGAAGTCCACGGTGCGGCCTTGGCCGTCGGTAAGCCTGCCCTCGTCGAGCACCTGCAAGAGGATGTCGAAGACGTCCGGGTGAGCCTTTTCTACCTCGTCGAACAGCACGACGGTGTAGGGGCGGCGTCGCACTGCCTCGGTGAGCTGGCCGCCCTGGTCGTAGCCGACGTATCCGGGAGGGGCACCGACGAGGCGGGCCACGGAGTGCTTCTCACCGAACTCGGACATGTCGATGCGAACCATGGCGCGCTCATCGTCGAACATGAACTCCGCCAACGCCTTGGCAAGCTCCGTCTTACCAACGCCGGTGGGGCCCAGGAAGAGGAAGGAGCCGGTGGGTCGATTCGGGTCGGCAACACCGGCGCGAGCACGGCGCACAGCATCGGATACTGCCTGCACGGCCTCGTGCTGGCCTACCACTCGGGCACCCAACTCCAGCTCCATATTGAGCAGCTTTTCCGTCTCGCCCTGCAGCATCTTGCCTGCGGGGATGCCGGTCCACGCGGAGACGACCTCGGCGATGGTGTCAGGCGTGACTTCCTCGGAGATCATCGTGGTCTCCTGAGTCTCGGCCTCAGCCGCAGCCACTTCCTTTTCCAGCTCGGGGATGCGCCCGTAGCGCAGCTCTGCCACTCGGCCATAGTCGCCGTCGCGCTCGGCAATCTCGGATTCCTGGCGCAATCGCTCCAGCTCTTCCTTTGCCTCGCGGACCTTGTTCACCGCGCCCTTCTCGTTATTCCAGCGTGCCTGGAGTTCGCCGAGCTTCTCGCGCTCGTCGGCAAGCTCTTGGCGCAGCTTTTCCAGGCGCTCCTTGGAGGCAATATCCGTCTCCTTTTCCAGCGCCATCTCCTCGATTTCGAGGCGGCGGACGATGCGCTCGAGCTCGTCGATCTCCTGCGGGGAGGAGTCGATTTCCATGCGCAGGCGCGATGCTGCTTCATCCACCAGGTCGATGGCCTTGTCCGGCAGGAAGCGCGAGGTGATGTAGCGATCCGACAGCGTTGCTGCGGCCACCAGCGCGGAGTCCTGAATGCGCACGCCGTGGTGCACCTCGTAGCGTTCCTTCAGCCCGCGCAGGATACCCACGGCGTCCTCGACGGAAGGCTCGCCCACGAAGACCTGCTGGAAGCGACGCTCCAGCGCGGCGTCTTTTTCGATGTACTTGCGGTACTCGTCCAAGGTGGTGGCACCTACCAGGCGCAGTTCACCGCGAGCCAGCAGCGGCTTAATCATATTGCCGGCGTCCATGGCGGAATCACCCGTGGCACCAGCGCCCACGATCGTGTGCAGCTCGTCGATGAAGGTGATGATCTCACCCTCAGCACTCTTGATCTCATCGAGCACGGCCTTGAGGCGTTCCTCGAACTCGCCGCGGTACTTGGCACCGGCCACCATCGAGCCCAAATCCAGGCTGATCAGCGTCTTGCCCTTCAGGCTTTCCGGCACATCCCCTGCGACAATGCGGCGCGCAAGGCCTTCCACGATGGCGGTTTTACCCACGCCGGGCTCACCGATGAGTACAGGGTTGTTCTTGGTGCGCCTCGAAAGTACCTGCACCACGCGGCGAATCTCCGAATCACGGCCGATCACCGGGTCAATCTTGCCTTCGCGCGCACGCGCCGTGAGATCAGTGGAGTATTTCTCTAATGCCTGGAATTGCCCTTCAGGATCCTCGTTCGTGACTTTCTTGTTGCCACGCACGGAGGGGAAGACCCCCTTGATCACGTCATAGGTCGCGCCGCGCTTGGTCAGCAATGCTGCCGCATCGGACTTGCCACGAGCGATACCGGCGAGCAGCACTTCGGTGGAGACGTAGTCGTCGCCAAGCTCCCCTGCCAGCTCCTGAGCAGCATTAAGCGCATTCAAGGCGTCGCGGTTAAAGTTCGGGTTCGCCATGTTGGAACCCTCGGCGCTTGGGAGCTTTTCGACGAGCCCGCGAGCCTCATCGAGCACCGTCTTCGGATCAACGCCCGTGGCTCGCAGCACGGGAATTGCAATACCGTCTTCCTGGCTCAAAATGGCCGTGAGTAAATGCTCCGGGCGAATATCTGGATTGCCCTTCGCGGAGGCCTGCTGTAATGCCTGCTGCAGGGCCTCTTGAGTTTTCGTTGTTGGATTAAAAGCGTTCATGTTTCGTTGTGTCCTTTCATTTCGCGGTGTTTTCCGCGTTCATAGGACACAACGCCTCAAAAGTTGAGTTTGTTCCACTCAAGTTCAAGATTTTTGCTTGGTCCACCCCAAGAAGAAGGGCAATGCCAAAATCACCAACGCTACCGCCGTGCCCGCGACGCCAAGACCCAGCACAAAGCCACCGATGACGGCCAGCGGCGCCAGGATCGTCATACCGATTTCGAAGGGAGCGAACCCCACATAGGCAACGCCGTATTCGCTCAAGGCGCCGGACTTAAGATCCGGGTCGACGATCTTCAACAGCGCGATACCGGTAGCCACTGCAGCGGTAGCCCAGCCCCAGCCGAAAAGCCCGCGCTCAAACCACTGCTCACCGAAGAACTTCGGAGCAATCACAAGAGTGAAGATCAAGCAATACACCACGCCCAGCACGAAGAGAATGATCAGCGGCACCAGATAACTTGCCACCGCGGCAGGGACGATGGACGCAATGCCAAAGGCGATCAGGAAATCCGTCGAGCCACCGGAGATCGACTTCACGGTCTGCGGATCCAGGTAGTGGGGGCGGCGGATGACCTTGAGGAAGATCACTCCACAGATTCCCGCCACGAAAGAAAGCGCAAAGAGCGGAATGGAAACATCAGGGAAAATGCTGCTGATCCCCTGCTGCGCGAGATACGCAAAAAGCACGGTAACAACGATGAAACCGAAGTGCAGGGCGAGGGGTTCAATGCTCGATGGGTTAGTGGTGGCACTGCCGATGGAGGGGCGGTTTTCATGATCCTCATAGTGACCACTTCGAAGTTCCCAGGGGAGCTCCTTGGGCAAAGTATTGGTGCGGCCAGTTCGAATGGCCCAGTTCGCCATAATAATGCCACCCACGATGGCGGCCAGCGTGCCAACTGTTGCAGAGGTAAAACCGAGAGAAGCTGCAACGCCGGAGTCGTCCAAGGCTCCACCAACGGCTGCCGCGGTGCCAAAACCACCCACGAACCCGACGGGCAACATCATGCCGAACCAGTCTTCGGTGCCCCAGATGGGAGCTACAACGAGTGCGCCAACCAAGATAAAAATGCCCCACTGCCCAAGGAACATGCCGGTGGAGAATGCCCACATGTTGCGCGCTTTCGCGGCTTCACCAGTGTTGAAGTTCATGGTGTAGGGCATCGATGCGAATACTACGGCGATCAGCAGGGTGGAATAGGCGCCGAGCTTGTCGGAAAAAGGAATGATGCCGAGGACTTCGGGGCCGAGAAGCAGGCCAAGAAGTCCGGCGGTGATTGATGCCGGGATCAGCAGTTTGCGAAACCATGCAAAGTGGCGACGCATGAAGGTGCCGACCACCATGAGGATCGAAATAAAACCGACATCAGTCATCATGGTGAAGGGGGTGTATTCCAAGAGGGTTCTCCTAGTGCATTCAGCAGGTACAAGCACATCCTAAGATGAAAGACTTTTTCGCCTGTAATCAGCACCGCTTGACATGTTGTTGATACGTCACCTATATTGTTCGCATGAAAGCATTCGGATTCTTAAGTTTCGGTCACTACAGCCTCAACGGCCACCCCAGCGGCAAGGAAACGCTCAAGCAGGCCCTCGAACTCTCGCAGGCCGCAGACGAGCTCGGCGTGAACGGCGCCTACTTCCGCGTCCATCACTTCGCTCCCCAAAACGCCTCCCCCATGCCTTTGCTCGGCGCAATCGCAGCCACCACCGAGCACATCGAGGTGGGCACCGGCGTTATCGACATGCGCTACGAAAACCCCCTGTACCTTGCCGAAGAAGCCGCCGCCTTGGATCAGCTTGCCGACGGGCGCGTGGCCCTCGGAGTCTCCCGAGGATCACCCGAACCGGCTGAGCGTGGCTGGGAGGCCTTCGGATACACGGGCTCCACAGATCCACGCGGCGCCGATATCGCACGCGAGCACTACAAGAAGTTCCTCAAGGCAGTGCGTGGCGAAGCTATGGCGAAGGCCGCCAGCGCCGGAGAACAGTACCCGCAGCTCTACCGGCCCGGTACGGAACTCCCCGTCCTGCCCTACTCCCCCGGCTTGGATCGACGTATTTGGTGGGGTGCAGCCACCCACGCAAGCGCCGAACAAGCTGCACGTGAGGGAGTGAACCTCATGAGCTCGACTCTGGTGCTCGAAGCAACTGGCCAAAGCCTCTCAGAACTGCAAGCCGAACAGATTAAACGCTACCGTGCCGCATGGAAGGAGGCTGGCCACGATTGGACGCCACGCGTTTCCGTTTCTCGCTCCGTCTTCCCGGTCGTCAGCGAACGGGATCGGCAGATCTTCGGCTTTGGCGAGTCCAAGGATTCCATTGGCATGATCGACGGCACCACCGGCACCTTCGGACGCACCTACGTTGATGAGCCGGACAAGCTCATTGAGCAACTGCTCGACGACGAGGCAGTGCAGGCCGCCGACACTCTCATGCTCACCATTCCGAACCAGGCGGGCGTGGAAATCAACCAGTCCATCCTTGCCAATTTCGCAGAACACGTCGCCCCGGCGCTCGGTTGGAAACCCGCGCAGGCAGGACCCGTGGAAGGCTACCCCGTGCAGTAATCTATTAAGCGTGAGTCACGTAACCGTTGCGCAGCGCCTCGCGGAGCATCGCGAGGCCTTTCGCACGGCCGCTTTTGGGCATCAGCCACACGCCTCATTGCTGTGCGATGCCACCATTGCCGCCAGCAACCAAGATTTGGAGCAGGAGTTTCGCGCCAATGCCCCAGCGATCGCTGCGGCGGGCGTTCGGCAGGTAGACGCGGAAAGAATCAGTGCAGCTATCCGGGAATTCTGTCAGGATCTACCGTTTAGCGAGGTGCTTGAAGCCGAGCGACATGTCCGCGCCGCGGCTAAGGCAATCGAGCACGCCGAACCCGAAACACTCATCAGTGCTCGCGTGCTTCACGTTGAGCGCAGGGCACGTCGAGTCAGCGTGATTCGACTTCTCGCAGATCAGCCACTGCGCTACGCCAGCGGGCAGTACGTTCCGGTGAGCGATCACTTTGGTAGCAGGCGGTATTTTTTCCCTGCCATTCCAGCTAATGAATCAGGGCAAGTTGAGTTCCATATCTTCGGCGAAACCACGGCCCGCCTTGGGGATCGCTGGCTCATTGGGGAGGGCCGAGGCGGATTCCGCTTTGACCCCAACCGTGACAATCTCCTGATTGCCCACAGCACCGGATTCGCAGCCCTTCGCTCCCTGCTGCTCGAACTTTTCTCTCAGCCCGACCCCCCGCGCACACACCTTGCCTTTGCGGCGGAATATCCCGGTGAGCTCTACGAGCTCGCCAGTTTGTGGCAAATAGCCAGCGCCGCACCGTGGCTGATCGTCATGCCCATTGTGAGCAACCCTGTGGACGAGTGGTGGGTCGGAGCAACCTCCCATTCAAAGCCACCGCGAGGCCTCCACCTGCCACAACATGGGCAGGCGGGCGAGGTGCTGGCCGGTTTCGGTTCATGGGGCGACCGCAATATCTTGATCGCCGGCCCGCAAGAGCAGGTGCAGCAAAGTCGCGCCGCCCTCATTCAGGTCGGAGCGCCGCCAGCGCAGATCAGCAGCCAGGATTTCACCTTCCGCCCCTTCTGGCGAAGCAGCGCCACCGAGTTCTAGAGCACCGGTAAGGTCTTGCGTACCTTCGCCACCACCTCCGGATCAATGTCCACCACGAGTAGCTCGGGCGTTGCCCCGGCGCTGGCGATCACCTGGCCAGTTGGATCCAACACTCTGGAGTAGCCAATGCCCGTAGGTGCCTCACTTGGGCGTTCATCTTCCGGACGCGCTTGGCCGCAGGCCACCACGAAGGAGGTGGAATCCAGGGCTCGTGCGGCGCTGAGCAATTCCCATTGACGCTGCTTATCCTCACCGTCATTCCACGATGCGGGTACCAGGATCACCTGGGCACCAGCGCGCGCAAGCTCTCGGAATTGCTCCGGGTAGCGGATATCGAAACAGATGGCAATGCCGAAGGTGACGTCGAAAAGCTCAAAAGTGCACAGCGCTTCGCCGGGACGAACCGTATCCGACTCCCTGTATCCGAAAGCATCGTAGGTGTGGATTTTCTTGTAATTCGCCTGCGCCTTGCCGCGAACGACGGCAACATTGTCGATGCGATTGAAGGCCTTTCCATCGCGTTCCACCTGGTCAGCAGGGCTAAAAACGCCGGCGAGGATGGTGATGCTCGAAGAGTCCGCGATGGATTCAAGCGCCTGCACAAATGGCCCGTCAAGGGGCTCCGCGTTGTGGTCGAGGCGGCCAGTGCCAAAACCCTGCATCGTCGCCTCCGGGAACACCACCAACTGCGCGCCTTGATCCGCAGCGCGTTGGGAGTATTCACGGACGAGCTCCAAGTTCTCGGATTTATCCGCTCCACTAGTAATTTGTGCCACAGCAATTCGCATGATCCACAGCCTAGCGAGTTATCCACAGATTTGGGGGTTTGAGGAAAAATTTTTGGAGTTTGCTTGGTTCCGTCACGACGCCTCGGCAGCATCAAAGACATGCAAGCAACCCAAGAACTTCTCCACTACCTGCATTTTTCCGGCTACTCCCCCAACCGTAGCACCATGAGCCAAAGCCTCAGCGCCCAGGCTCTTCAGCAATTAGAAGCACGCATCCACCAAAATTTGCATCGCGAAGAGCAGCACATCCACGCCTCACACAAGAGCATCGGGACGTTCATCACCAAAGTGTTCAGCATCGATGAACAACTGGAGGCGAGCCTGCGATGAGCCTGCCATTGAAATCCGGGGAACTACTCACCAGCGCACTTTTACATCGCGAACACGCACAAACACTACAAAGTCTCGCGCAGGAGCAACGACAGCGCTGGCAGCAAGGTTTTGCACTCGTTGAAGGTGAGGCTTTTGAGGCGGGACAAGCAATGCTGGGGAGGAATCTCGAGGCGTGGCTCAAGCCTGCGGGAATCTTTGAGCAAGCCAGCGCCATTCTTGAACAAACTGCGAAGGCTCAAGCCGAATTAGAGCAATGGATGCATCGCCTTTCGCACATACCGCAATTCATCTTAGATGCCATCCCGGCGCTCAATGGAACCTTCGCACTGATCAGCGCACTTGGCAATGAACTCGACGCCGCATGTGCCGCAGAATTGAACTCATTGTGCGCCCAAGCCCAAGACACCCCAGCACTAGGCAACCTCGACGGCGCCCAAGTATTGCAGTTGGGTGACGGCACTGCGGTTGTTGCCTTTGGCAGTTTGGATGAAGCGAGCAGCATTATCACCATGGTGCCTGGCGTTGGGAGCTCGAACCCAGAAACATGGCCAGAAAAGATTGAGGACGCACGAACGGTAGCTGCCAGCACCGGGGCGGCCACGGTGGCGTGGATGGGCTACGTTGCGCCGCCGAACGTTGTCGGCGGTATTGCGCACCGCCCAGCGCACCAAGGTGCCGCGGCACTGCAGGAATTTCAGGACTCATTGCGGCAACGCAATCCCGACGCGAAGCTCATCGTCTTGGGGCATTCCTATGGCTCAACCGTCACCGGCTTGGCAGCGCATGAAGGGCTGGAAGCGGACACCATCATCTACGCGGGAAGCCCCGGGGTGAAGGGTTATCCCAAAAACGAAGACACCAAGATCATCGCCACGCTCAACGCCCAGGACCCCATCGGACTCAGCGGCAACAACTTTGGAGCTATCCACGGACTTGATCCAGCCTCAGCGGGGTATCGCAGCGAAAAGTGGCCGATTGCAGCGCGCGGCCATTCCTACGTTGATAAGGCGGAGTTCCTGGAACGGTTGAAAACCGAAGTGGAGTAGATCGGGCTAGTCCAGGAACTTCACCAAAGCGTCAATGGAGGGGCACACGTACCACGCGCCGGAAACAGGCTCGGTGAATCGCGTGATCTCATCGCGCGGGCCACCATCTGCGCCTGCCATGCGTCGAAGCATTTCTTCGGTGCGCCACTGATCAAAACTGAAACCCACAAACACCGTGCCGTGTTCGCGGTGATCGCCGTAGGCAACGTTGCGGCGATAGATTTCTAGTTCCTCACCGTCTACCTCAACCACGGTGCGCGAGACGTGAGAGGAATCGGGCATGATTTCCTCATCCAATTCCTCGCTTTCATCTTTCGTGCGACCCATGGCGAGTTCTTGTTCTTCCACGGGCAACGCCTCCCAAGCGCGGGACTTGTGCTTCCACAATTGAAAGAGCAGCACCGAGGACCCGGCGCCCGGCTCGCCATCGGGAATGGCAATCACGCTGGGAGCTTCGAGCAGACCAGGGTTTTCGGTACCGTCTTCAAAACCGGTGAGGTCGCGATTGGATTCGTAGACCCAACCGGTGGTCTCAGTTTTGAGTTCAAGAACGCCACCGAGTGTCTTGAGCAGGTGCTTGAGTACGTCAAATGCTTGGGAGCGGGTGGAGGCATGAACCCACAGCCAGCCGTCGCACTGAGTGGCGGGCATGGAAAAACCATCTGGGCCTTGTATTGCCTCATCGAAGTCGTGGACGTTGTCGGGAATGTCCTTGGCCTCTGCAAACTGCGCCCACAGGCTGGGTTTGAAGCCCACCACCACATTGGCGCCCGCGGTGGTGGGCAAATTGACAGCCTCGACGATCGCTGCAATGGCTTCCGCTGAAGGCTGCCGCAGATTGAATTCGATGAAGGAGTGGTCAGTGGTACCGATTCCTAGGATTCCGCTTTGATGAAACACTCCTTCATCCTAGCGGGGTCGGGGGTTTAGAACAGCCCGGTGGCGTTTTCGTCGTAGGACACCAGCAGGTTCTTCGTCTGCTGATAGTGCTCGAGCATCATTAGGTGATTCTCGCGCCCGATACCAGATTCCTTATAGCCGCCGAAGGCAGCGTGAGCTGGATAGTTGTGGTACTGGTTCACCCATACACGACCAGCTTGGATGGCGCGCCCTGCGCGGTAGGCGGTGTTTTGGTGGCGAGTCCACACGCCAGCGCCAAGGCCATAGTTGGTGTCGTTGGCGATCTTGATGGCCTCATCGAAGTCCTTGAAGGTGGCGACAGAGAGCACCGGGCCGAAGATCTCCTCTTGGAACACCGTCATATCGTTGGTGCCCTTGAAGATGGTGGGCTCGATGTAGAAGCCACCTTCGAGTCCTTCAATCTTGTTCACATGGCCACCGGTGAGCACCTCGGCGCCTTCCTTGGGGCCAAGCTCCAGGTAGCCGGAAATTTTATCGAGCTGTTCCTTGGAGGCCTGCGCGCCCATCATGGTTTCAGTATCCAGGGGGTTGCCCAGTTTGATGCGCTTTACTCGCTCCACGCCCAGCGCCAGGAATTCCTCGGCGATGGATTCGTGGACTAGGGCACGCGAAGGGCAGGTGCACACTTCGCCCTGGTTCAGTGCGAACATGGCAAGACCTTCCACGCACTTATCGCGGAAGGCGTCGTCGGCCTCCATGATGTCTTTGAAGAAGATGGAAGGCGATTTGCCACCTAGCTCAAGGGTGACGGGGATGATCTTGTCGGCCGCAGCTTTGTTGATCAGCTTGCCCACCTGGGTTGAGCCGGTGAAGGCGATCTTGCCAATGCGATCAGAGCCGGAAAGCGCGGCGCCCGCGTGCTCGCCCAGGCCATTGATGATATTGAGCACGCCTTCGGGGAGAAGGTCGGCGATGAGATCTACCCAAAACAGGATCGATGCGGGGGTTTGCTCTGCAGGTTTAAGCACGATGCAGTTGCCGGTGGCCAGTGCAGGAGCGATCTTCCATGCGGCCATGAGCAGCGGGAAGTTCCAGGGAATGATCTGACCGACCACGCCGATGGGCTCGTGGAAGTGGTAGGCCACGGTGTTGTGATCGATTTGGGAGGTGCGAGATTCCTGGGTGCGGATCGCACTGGCAAAGTAGCGGAAGTGGTCAATCGCCAGTGGAATGTCGGCGGCGAGCGTTTCGCGCACGGCCTTGCCATTTTCCCAGGTCTCTGCCACTGCGAGCTCTTCGAGGTGTTCTTCCATGCGTGCGGCGATCCGCAGCAGCATGTCGGAGCGTTCGGCGGGAGAAGTCTTGCCAAATGCCGGGGCCGCCTTGTGTGCGGCGTCGAGGGCAAGTTCGACATCTTCTTTCTTGCCGCTGGCGACTTGGCAGAACACCTCGCCCGTGATTGGGGTGATGTTGTCCATGTATTCGCCGTCGACAGGCGCGACCCACTGACCGCCGATGAAGTTGTCGTATCGCTTGCGGTACTCGACGATGGAGCCCTCACTGCCTGGATTTGCGTACACAGTCATGGTATGACCTCTCAGCTCGGAAATTGTGATCCACGCCCCATCATACAGTGATTTGCGTTACTGAGCTTTTCGACGCCTCCGCGGCTCCCACATCACCACCGCCGTCGAGCGGGGCACATGCACCAATTCACCACGGCTTGCGCGTTGAGTGCGCTCCAGGCGCTCAATGCGCTCCTGTGCATCTGCAAGCTCTTCGCGCAGGCGAGCATTTTCCTGCTTGAGCTCGATAATTGATTTGATCCCCGCCAGGTTCACGCCTTCTTCTTGGCTGAGGTGCTGCACGGTACGCAACAGTTCCACGTCATTGCGTGAGTAGCGGCGCCCGCCGCCCCGGGTGCGCCTCGGAGTGACGATGCCGAGGCGGTCATAGGTTCGCAACGTCTGGGCGTGCATGCCTGCGAGCTCGGCCGCCACTGAAATAACGAAGACTTCCTCACTCTCGCGCATGACTTACCTCCAATCCTTCCTTGGATTGAACCCGGCATCACGTTCCGCCTGAGCATAGGCACGCAAGGCGCTGGTTTGGGCGGCGTCCATCTCCTTGGGCACTTTCACCTCAACCGTGACCAAGAGGTCACCAGCCTTCGCGCCCTTGCGCTGGATGCCGCGGCCGCGTACACGAAGCGTGCGGCCATTGGGTGTGCCCGCAGGAATTTTCACGCGCACGGGCGAATCAAGGGTGGGTACCGAGATCGTGTCACCCAGAGCGGCCTCCGGGAAGGACACGGGCACTGTGATCTCAAGATTGTCGCCATTGCGCTGGAACAGCGGATCCGCCTTCACATGCACGGTGACGTAGAGGTCACCCGCGGGGCGGCCGTTGCGGCCGGCCTCGCCTTGTCCAGCCAATCGCACCTTCTGGCCGTCGGTGACTCCAGCGGGGATACGCACGGTGATGGTTCGGGTGCGGGTTTTGGTGCCGCTGCCCTGGCAATCACTGCAGGGATCGGCAATCTCTTCCCCGGTGCCGCCGCAGTAGGCGCACGGCGATGACATACCGAAGGCACCTTTTTGCTCGGAGATGAAACCCGAGCCGTTACAGTGGCTGCACACGGAAACTTTGCCGCTGCTGGATCCGGAGCCGTGGCAGGTTTCGCAGGGTGCTTGTGCCGTGAGCTGAATCGGCATAGCGGTGCCCTTGGCGGCCTCACGGAAATCAAGCGTTATTTCGGTTTGGACGTCCGACCCTCGCGCCGAGCGATTTGGCTTGCGAGTAGCACCGCCGCCGCGGTTGAAAAAGCTACCGAAGATATCCCCAAGATTGTCCTCTTGAGCAAACCCTCCTCGTTGGCCGAAGATGTCGCCCAGGTCGAACCCTTCTTGAAACCCTCCGGCATAACCGGACCCCGCTTTCTTCCCGAAGCCGCGGAATCCGCCACTTGCGAGAGCCCTCTTCATTTCGTCGTATTCGCGCCGCTTTTCCGGATCACCCACCACGTCGTAGGCTTCTGCCACCTTCTTAAAACGTTCTTCAGCGGCTGCGTCTCCGGGGTGAGAATCGGGGTGGTTTTCTCGCGCGAGCTTGCGATATGCCTTTTTAATTTCCTGCTCACTCGCGCTGGAACTCACGCCGAGATCTGCATAGTAGTCCTTTTCTGCCCACTCATTTTTCATGGCCATGGCCGCTTTCCTCCTTTCCGAAAACTCAAGTTCTCGGTTTCTATTCCTTTTTTTGTTGCTAATTTTTCTAAAGCTAAAAACAAGGGGCGCTGCCTTAAAAATCGTGATGGTCTAAGCAGCGCCCCTTGGGTAGTGCATGTTCCGTCTAGGACGGGTCGGCGATAATCACCATCGCTGTGCGAAGGAGACGATCACCCATCTGGTAGCCGCGTCGCAGCACGGTACCCAGTACTTTTTCCTCTCCCTCGGAGAGATCCTGAACTGCTTCGTGGCGTTCGGCGTCGAAAGGCTCGCCCTCTTCACCAAAGGACTGCACCTTGAGACTTTCGGTGACGCCGAGGAGCTTGTCGCGCATGGACTTCAGCGGTCCTTCGAGGTCGCCGTGCTGTTCAGCCAACTCAAGATCATCGAGAATCGGCAGCAACTGCACAACCACCTGGGATTTAGCCAGTTCCACGCCCTGCGCGCGGTCACGCTCGGTACGGCGGCGATAGTTCGCGTACTCGGCGCTCACACGCTGCAGGTCTTCGGTGCGCTCCGCCAGTTGATCCTCCACGGTTGGTTCCGCGGGAACTTCCTCGGCGAGCGCAGCGTCGACGTCTGCTTCGAGGGTGGGGTCGAGATCAGCCTCTTCTGCTCGTTCCGCTGCAGCCTCGGCTTGCTCGGGTGAGGTCGCCTCGGGGTCGGTGTTTTCCGGATCGCCCGGATTGTCGGGCATCGTCACTTCTTCTCATCCTCCTCGTCTACAACCTCGGCGTCCACGACATCGTCGTTGGCATCAGCCTGGGAGTCCGACGCGTTCGCAGCCTCAGCCTCGTAGATGGCCTTGCCCATTTCCTGAGAGACCTCGGAGAGCTTTTCGACGGCCTGCTTGATCGCCTCAATATCGTCGCCCTTGAGGGCCTCATCGACGGCGTCGGCAGCTTCGTTTACCTTGGTCTTGACGTCCTCGGACACCTTCTCGCCGTTTTCGTTGAGGAAGTTGCGGGTCTGGTACGCCATCGTCTCAGCAGAATTGCGGGTCTCCTGCTCCTCGCGGCGCTTCTTGTCCTCCTCAGCGTGAGCCTCGGCGTCCTTGACCATGCGGTCGATCTCTTCTTGAGACAGACCGGAACCGTCCTGGATCTTGATGGTGTTTTCCTTGCCGGTGCCCTTGTCCTTCGCGGTGACGTGAACGATGCCGTTGGCGTCGATGTCGAAGGTCACCTCGATCTGGGGCACACCGCGCGGAGCTGGTGCGATGCCGCCGAGCTCGAAGGAGCCGAGCAGCTTGTTGTGTGCAGCCATCTCGCGCTCGCCCTGGAACACCTGGATCTGTACCGAAGGCTGGTTGTCTTCAGCGGTGGTGAAGGTCTCGGAGCGCTTGGTGGGGATGGTGGTGTTGCGCTCGATGAGCTTGGTCATCACACCACCCTTGGTTTCAATACCGAGGGACAGCGGGGTGACGTCGAGCAGCAGCACATCCTTGACTTCACCGCGCAGCACGCCGGCCTGCAGCGCAGCACCAACAGCCACAACCTCGTCCGGGTTCACGCCCTTATTGGGCTCCTTGCCGCCGGTGAGTTCCTTCACCAAGTCGGTGACGGCAGGCATACGGGTGGAGCCACCAACGAGCACCACGTGGTCGATCTCGCCCACGGAGATGCCGGCGTCCTTGATCACCTGGTTAAACGGTGCCTTAGTGCGGTCTAACAGATCCTGGGTGATGCGCTGGAACTCGGTGCGAGACAGCGTCTCGTCGAGGAACAGCGGGTTCTTGTCGGCATCGACGGTGATGTAGGGCAGGTTGATGGTTGCCTGCTGGGAAGAGGACAGCTCAATCTTTGCCTTCTCCGCAGCCTCACGCAGGCGCTGCAGCGCCATCTTGTCCTTGGAAAGGTCAACGCCGTTGGCAGACTTGAACTTCTCTACCAGCCAATCGACGATGCGCTGATCCCAGTCATCGCCACCAAGCTCGTTGTCGCCAGCGGTTGCACGAACCTCAACCACACCGTCGCCAATTTCCAGCAGGGAGACGTCGAAGGTGCCGCCACCGAGGTCGAAGACGAGAATGGTCTGTTCCTTCTCGCCCTTTTCCAGGCCGTATGCCAGCGCAGCCGCGGTGGGCTCGTTGACGATGCGCAGTACGTTCAGACCTGCGATCTGGCCGGCTTCCTTGGTGGCCTGGCGCTGGGAATCGGAGAAGTAAGCGGGCACGGTGATCACGGCGTCGGTTACCGCGTCACCGAGGTAGGACTCAGCGTCGCGCTTCAGCTTCATCAGTGTGCGAGCGGAGATTTCCTGGGGGGTGTACTTCTTGTCGTCAATCTCAACGTTCCAGTCGGTGCCGATGTGGCGCTTGACGGAGCGGATGGTGCGATCGACGTTGGTGACTGCCTGATTCTTGGCAGACTGGCCGACGAGCACTTCACCATTCTTGGCAAATGCAACGACGGAAGGGGTGGTGCGGGCACCCTCAGAGTTTGCGATAACGATCGGCTCGCCACCTTCGAGGGCGGTGACCACCGAGTTTGTGGTGCCGAGGTCAATACCTACTGCGCGTCCCATGATAAAAATTCCTCCATATTTATCTGATGCTTTTAAAGTTGATACACATCAACTCAACTTCTGGAGCTCGAGAGTACCAGAGCCTTGAGTCAATGTCACTCAACTCAACGGCACAACCCTCAAAGTTGTTCCCACTTGACTCAACTTTTTTAAATAATCCAGAAAATCCCTGTTCAGGACGGTGGAGATTTTTCGCGGAGGCGTCGAAAAGCTCGACTATGAATTGATTAATACTTCAAAGTAGAGTGTGACCCGAAGCGCAACACGCAGACTGAAAGGGGCACATAATGCTCGAAAACCTCGTCGATGCCGCGGTCAAACGCGCCAACGAATGGCTCGCGCTCAAAGACGATGCAGCCAATAAGAAGGAAGCGCAATCCACCGAACAGCTCGCCGCCCTGGTACGCGATGCAGACGGCATCGCCTTCACCATGGGTTTCGTCGACAAAGTGGCTCGTCCGGAAGACAATAAGGTCGCCGCAAAAGAGCTCGCCAAGCTCGCCAGCCCCCTGCGCTCCGATTCCAAACTGCCCAGCTTCATCGGCACCGTCGACAAGGGCCTCGTCACCGCAGGCTCCCTCGCCGCACCAATCCTGCCCGGAGTGGTGATGCCCCTGGCTCGTAAGCGCATGCGCCAAATGGTGGGACACCTTGTGCTCGATGCAGAAGGCAAAGCGCTCAATGCCCGCCTCGACGAGGCTAAAAAGGAAGGCTTCCAGCTCAACCTCAACCTCCTGGGCGAAGCCGTCCTGGGTGAAGAAGAGGCAAAATCCCGCCTCAACCGCACCCTGGAGCTACTGAAAAACCCTCGCGTCACCTACGTGTCCATCAAGGCATCATCGGTCTGCGCACAGCTCAACCCTTGGGACATCGACGGCAACACCGAACGACTCAAGGAACGCCTGCGCCCCCTCTACCGCGAGGCGAATAAGCGCGGCACCTTCATCAACATGGACATGGAGGAGTACAAAGACCTCCACCTGACCATCAAACTCTTCAAAGAACTGCTCGGCGAAGAAGAATTCCTGGGCCTCGAAGCCGGCATCGTGCTCCAGGCCTACCTGCCCGACACCCTCGACGCGCTCAAGGAACTCGCGGAATTCGCCGCAGAGCGTCGCGCACGTGGCGGCGCCAGGATCAAGATCCGCCTGGTTAAGGGCGCCAACCTCTCCATGGAGAAAGTTGACGCCGAGGTGCACGACTGGGAACAAGCACCGTACCTCACCAAGGACGAGGTAGACGCCAACTACTACCGTCTGATGGACTTCATCCTCGACCCCGAGCATGCAGACAACGTGCGCATCGGTGTGGCCTCCCACAACCTCTACACCGTGGCACTCGCCCACGAACTGGCTGTGGCGCGCGGCGTTGAGCACCAGCTCGACATCGAGATGCTGCAGGGCATGGCACCGGCACAGGCCCGGGCCGTGCGCGAGGTGGTCGGCGACCTTATCCTCTACACCCCCGTGGTGCATGCCGAGGACTTTGACGTGGCCGTGAGCTACCTGGTGCGCCGCCTGGAAGAAAACGGCGAGAAGCAAAACTTCCTTCACGCCCTCTTCGCCCCCGAAGTCGAAGCAATGACCAGCCAGGAAGACGTCTTCCGCCAGGCGGTGGCGAACCGCTGGGACACCTTCGCAGGGCCGCGTCGCACCCAGGACCGCAACACCGAATCCGGCAAGCAGTCCCACTCCAAGCCCGGCCACTTCGTGGGCGAACCCGATACCGATCCTTCCCTGCCTCAAAACCGCGAATGGGCGCTCAAGGCCATCGCGCAGGACCCAGGCCCCGTACAGTCGGAGACCGTCACCGAACCGGCGGTGGTCTTGGAAGCCGTGGAGCATGCCCGGGAGCTCAGCGCCGACTGGCGTGAACTTTCCGGTGCCGATCGCGCAGAGGTGCTGGACACCATCGCCGATCACCTTGCCGATGCACGCGGCGAACTGCTCAGCGTGATGACCCACGAATCTGGTAAGACCGTCGACCAGGCCGACCCGGAAATCTCCGAGGGCATCGACTTCGCCGTTTATTATGGAGAGCAGGCGCGCGCACTGGACAAGGCTCGCTCCAAGTTCACCCCCTACGAAGTCGTCGCGGTAACTCCCCCGTGGAACTTCCCCTTCGCCATTCCCGTGGGCGGCGTGTTCGCAGCGCTCGCCGCAGGTGCGGCCGTGGTGATCAAGCCTGCGCCGCAGGTAGTGCGCGTCGCAGAAGTTGCCGTCAAGCACATCCGCGCGGGCCTTGAAGCCGCAGGCCAGAATCCCGACCTGGTGCAGCTCATCAACGCCAATGAAGGCGAAGCCGGTAAGAAGCTCATTACCTCCGTGGACTCAGTTATTCTCACCGGCGCATCTGACACCGCAGCGCTGTTCCGTAGCTGGGATCCGCACATGGTGATCAATGCCGAGACCTCCGGCAAGAATGCCATCATCGTCACCCCCGCTGCCGACCCGGATCTCGCCGTGGCCGACGTGTACAAGTCCGCCTTCGGCCACTCCGGCCAGAAGTGCTCTGCTGCGTCGCTGGTGATCTTGGTTGGCTCGGTTGGCAAGTCCGAGCGCTTCATGAACCAGCTCCTCGACGCCGTCTCCACCCTCAAGGTGGGCCCGGGCACCGACATCACCACCACGATGAACGGTCTGATCGAACCCCCGAGCGAGAAGCTCGAGCGCGGCCTCACCCAACTGGATGAAGGCGAGCGTTGGCTCATCCGCCCCGAGCAGCTTGACGACGAGGGTAAGTTCTGGAGCCCCGGCGTGCGCGATGGCGTGAAGCCCGGCTCCTGGTACCACACCCACGAGTGCTTCGGTCCGATCCTGGGCATCATGCGCGCCGACACCCTGGAGGAGGCGGTAGAATGGCAGAACTCAACCGGTTACGGCCTCACTGGCGGCATTCACTCCCTGGATCCCGACGAGCTGGACTACTGGCGCGAGCACGTTGAGGTGGGCAACGCCTACACCAACCGTGGCATCACCGGCGCGATCGTTGAGCGTCAGTCCTTCGGTGGTTGGAAAAACTCCGCTATCGGCCAAGGTGCGAAGGCAGGCGGCCCCAACTATGTGGCTCAACAGGGCACCTGGGAAGATGGCCCCTTAGAGGCCCTGGGCGTTCCGCTCGACGCCAAGGTTGCGAAGTACCTGTCCGGCCTGGATGTTTCGGCAGAGGATAAGGAGTGGCTGCGCCGCGCCGCCGAGCTAGATGCCCTGGCTTGGGAGGAAGAGTTCGGCCGCGAGCATGACAACACCGGACTTCGTTGCGAGGCCAACGTGTTCCGTTACCGCCCGCTGCTTGAGCCGCTGCAGATCCGTGTGGGCTCCGGCGCCAAGCTTCTCGACGTCCACCGTCTGCGTCTCGCCAGCCTGATCACCGGCACAGATGTGGTGATCACCTCGCCAGAACACCTGCCTGGCGTCACACGCATGAGCGACGAGGCATTTGCCCAGGCACTGAAGCCGCACACTCGTGTGCGCGCACTGGGCAAGGTGGCCGAAAGCATCTACGAGGCCGCCGCAGCCAATGGCTCCGTGGTACTCGATCAGCCCGTGCTTGCCGATGGCCGACGCGAGCTGTTGCCCTTCCTGCTGGAGCAGGCAGTGGCATCAACCCGCCACCGCTTCGGCGTGATCTCGCCAGAACTGGCTTAAGTTACAGCTTGATTACAAAGTGCCCGCTCAATGCTGGCACTTTGTTATTTTTGTGGCAGTGTATTGCGGGTGACTAAGGAAGAATACACACAAGAACAACGAGGCATGACGCATCGCCTCGAACAAGCGGTGGAAGACGATAGCACCGCATTTGAACTCAGCGGCAAGCTCGATGAATCTGCGCCGCCGCTGGATCGCGCCGTAATTTTGGGCAAGGATGGCCGTTGGGTCGCCGGTTGGGCGCTTCGTTTTATCATCGTCGCCATTGCGGCGATTTTCATGTGGAAGGGTCTACACGCCGTGTGGATCGGCCTACTGCCAGTGTTACTCGCGCTGCTGGTATCAACGGTGCTGTGGCCGCCGACGCGGTGGCTGCGCTCGAAGAATGTTCCTGACACCCTTGCTGCCGTGCTGGTGATGCTGGGATTCTTCGCGCTCATTGGTGGTATTTTTGCGGCGATGGCGCCGAGCGTTCGCTCGCAGTCTGAAGATCTAATTACCAAGGCCCAAGAAGGCATTAACCGCCTTATGGAGTGGCTTCAAGGCCCGCCGCTGAATCTGGATACTTCTCAATTTGATGGCGCACTCAAAGACGTCACCAATATGATTCAGGAGCGTTCTGGCCAGATCGCCTCCGGCGTGTTTGCTGGCCTTTCCACTGCGGGCACGATCGGTATGACGCTGGTGCTCATGCTTATTCTGACCTTCTTCTTCCTCAAAGATGGCACGAAGTTCTTGCCGATGATCCGCCGCGCAACTGGCCCCAACGCCGGTTGGCACCTCACTGAATTGCTGAATCGTATTTGGAATACCCTCTCCGGGTTCATCCGCACTCAGGCGATCGTTTCCGGTGTGGACGCCATTTTGATCGGCATTGGTTTGCTGGTGCTCAATGTGCCGTTGGCGCTCGTGCTCGCCGTACTAACGTTCTTCGGTGGATTCATCCCAATCGTCGGTGCTGTCACCGCAGGTGCCTTAGCCGTGATTGTTGCACTGGTGACAAACGGCCTCACCAATGCGCTGTTCGTTCTGGCGCTTATCCTGGCGGTGCAGCAGATCGAGGGCCACGTCCTCCAACCGGCTCTGCAGTCGAAGGCCATGAACCTGCACGCCGCTGTGGTGCTGCTCGCGGTCACTGTGGGCTCCACGCTCTTCGGTGTCATCGGCGCGTTCCTGGCTGTGCCGATCGCTGCAACCATCGCCGTGGTTATTCGCTACCACTTCGACCTCGTTGCTCTGCGCGCCGGTGAAATCACGCTGGATGACATTGAAATCGCCACGCGCGAGGACGCGGAAGCGGGCGCTGGCCTGACCTTTGCCGAGCGCCTTGAAAAGATCAGTATTCGCAAGAAGCCTTCTGCAGTGGTTGAAGAAGCCAAGGATGCCAAGCAGAGCTGATTTTTGGCATAAGAAATGCTCCTAGGAACCTTTCCTAGGAGCATTTTGCTTTTAGCCCCAGATGCCGTTGAGCACCAGCACGCAGACGGCGGAAACCGTAGCTGCGGCGGGAAGCGTAATCACCCACGCCATGGCGATTGGCTTCATCAAACGCCAGTTAGCAGCGCGATTGACCATGCCCACGCCCAGCACCGCACCAATGAGGATGTGTGTGGAGGAAACGGGCAGACCAAGCACGGATGCCAACATCACCACTGCTGCCGCCGCGAGCTCTGCGGCGAAGCCGGATGCCGGGTGCATCTCGGTGAGTCCGCTGCCGACGGTCTGGATCACAAAACGACCAATGAACCACAGGCCGGCAATCAGTGCCACACCACAGGTAACCATCGCCATAGTGGGCACTGCGGCCTTGGAGTTAATCTCGTTGGTCTTAAGCACATCCAGCACAGCGGAGAATGGACCGATGGCGTTCGCAATGTCGTTGGAGCCGTGTGAAAACGCGAAGGCCGAGGCGGTGAA
Source organism: Corynebacterium gerontici (assembly GCF_003813985.1). NCBI lineage: Bacteria > Bacillati > Actinomycetota > Actinomycetes > Mycobacteriales > Corynebacteriaceae > Corynebacterium > Corynebacterium gerontici. The sequence goes on along the minus strand of NZ_CP033897.1, from coordinate 248,667 downwards.
TACCTGCATCCAAGAGAAGATGATGAAGGTGGCGCGCGAAAGCTCCTGGTTGCGAAGCGAACGCGACATCACGGTGATCGACATCCACACCACCACGGAGATCAAGGCCAGGATGATCACATTGCCCCAGGTACTGAAATGTAGGTTCAGGTTTTTGAGCCCCTTGAACAGCATCATTGCGCCGATGAGCGCGGAACCCGCAGCGGCAATGACCGGCACCCAGGTTTCTAGGGCGCGGTGGGTATCCAGTTGGTTGCGGCGGGAATTGATTTGATACAGATTGCGGTAATAGTCGGATTCCAACTGATCCGGTTCAAAGTCCGCAGCCTGGATGAGGGCGGCATCGCGGGTCATGGCATTGGTGTAGGCGAGCTGCTGGATCTCATTGAGGCGCTCGTAGGATGCCTTGAAGTTCTTGTGCAGCGCGATGCGATCCGCCTTGATCTGGCGTAGCTCGGTATCGGCGGTGTCGTTGTAGCCGAGCACCTTCTTCTTAATGAATCCGAACAACAGCAGCGCTACCACGCAACCAAGCACCGGCGAGAGTACCCAGGACAGAGCGATTTGTCCGATTTTATCCCACTGCACCATTTCCCAGCCACCCAAGCCTTGAGTGATGCCCAGGCATAGCGCGGCGCCGACGATACCGCCGACGATGGAGTGCGTTGTGGAAACGGGCCACCCCATTCGGGTAGCCACCAGCAGCCACACCGCAGCGCCTAGTAGCGAAGACATCATGATGAAGGCGAATTGCATCGGCTCGAGATCGATAGCTTTCAGATCCACGATCCCGGACTTCACGGTATCGGTGACTTGACCACCGGCGAGCACGGCACCGGAAACCTCAAAGACTGCTGCCACCAGCAGTGCCTGCTTCATGGTGAGGGTGCCCGCACCGACAGAGGTGCCGAAAGAGTTGGCAACGTCATTGCCGCCGATGTTGAAGGCCATGAACACACCGAAAACGATGGTGGTAATGAGCATGGCTCGGTTTGCCTCGGCCGAAACATAGCCGTTTGTCCAGAAGAAGAAGGCGATGACCGTAAGGGCTAACAAGCCGCCAAAGGTCAAGTGCCAGTATTTGTCGTTCGACTGCGCAGTCGCACTGTTGGACATCAAGGTTCACTTTCACGTTGCGAGGTAGAGAGTGTCGAAGAAACTATGCATCTCCAAGATGAACGGAATGTGAACAACAATCCCCATTCTGCTTCCCGTACCACTCCGTCTACAAAACTCTTCCCAATCGAACCGATTAGTGCTATATTTGCAGACTAGTTAGTCTAGAAGGAGGATCCTCATGCTTCGCATTGCGGTAATCGGCGCTGGCGCCAACGGTCTATACCTCTCGGACCTCCTCATGTCCTGCAAGCGCCCCATGCATGTCGACCTGATCGACGCAGCCCCTGCACCCGCCGGCCTTGCCCCCTATCGCAACGCCAACCCAGGCGCCTCTACCGTCCGATTCATCGGCAATGTGCCAGCAGACACGGAATTGGACTCCCTCTACGACCTCGTGCTCGATACCAGCTTCCACTCGGAGATCGAGGCCAAGGCCCGGGTTTCTCAGGCAGTGTTCAGCGCCTCGGGCGATCTTGCCGATCCCCTCAAGGCGCTCCAAGCCCGTGGCATCGCCACCACTACCTGGCTTGGCGGACTAAATCTTCCCGCCGGATATTCTCTGGCTCAGTGGCACGCACTACTCGCGACCGCAACGGGCGCTCCTGTTTGCTTCTAAGCCTCGATCCACGCGCTAAAAAGTTGGGCTGATGGGTGATGCTTCGCCAAACGCTCTAAGGTAAACAGCGTGCAAACAATCCTTGGCATCATCGGCATCGTTATGTCCCTGCCTGCATGGGGCATGTTCATCGCGGCGGTCGCGCGCCTGTATCGGCTGATCGCGAGTGGCCAACCCTCCCCTGGGCGCAGCAATAGGCCGCTTCGTCGCTTCGGTGTGATGCTCAAGGAAGTGTTCTTCCACACCGAAATGCTCCGCAAACCGGCGGTGGCCATCGCCCACTGGTTTGTGATGCTGGGCTTCCTCATCGGTTCACTGGTGTGGTTCGAGGCCTATATCCAAACCTTTAATCCCGCCGGTGGCTGGCCGATCCTCTCCAATTGGAGCATCTACCACTTCCTTGAAGAGGTCCTGGCCATCGGCACGGTCCTGGGAATCGCCTTCCTCTTTGCGCTCCGATTGACCATCGGCGGGCGCGATCGCCTGGCACGCTTCTACGGCTCCAACTCCATCGCAGCTTTCTTTGTGGAGGCCGTGGTGCTCATCGAGGGTCTTGGCATGCTCTTGGTCAAGGCAGGCAAGATCGCTACTTATGGGCACGCCACCTGGGCAGATTTCCTCACCCGCCACATCGCCACCTTGCTGCCCGCCTCAGCGGACCTCATCAGTATCTTCGCCCTGGTCAAGTTGCTCAGCGGCATGGTGTGGCTGGTGGTCGTGGCACTCAACCTACGCTGGGGCGTGGCCTGGCACCGCTTTTTGGCGTTCTTCAACATCTTCTTCCGTCGCAATATCGATGCCAAAGCGCTTGGGGCTTTGCCAAACATTGATCTTGAGCAATCGGTGGGCGTCGGCAAGCTCGAAGATGCGCCATGGAAGATGCTTCTCGACGCCACAACCTGCACCGAATGCGGCCGCTGCCAGGAACAATGCCCCGCATGGCACACCGAGAAGCCACTGAGCCCCAAGATGCTCATGACTGACCTGCGCGACGCTGCAGTCGGTGGCGCACTTGGCCCGATTGTGGGCGATGTCATCACCGAGGACGTGCTGTGGAGCTGCACCAATTGTGGTGCCTGCGTGGAGCAATGCCCCGTGGATATCGAGCACCTCGACCACGTCTCTGCGCTCCGTCGCTTCCAGGTGCTCGCCGAATCGCAATTCCCCTCCGAATTGACCAGCCTATTCAAGAATCTCGAAACGAAGGGCAACCCGTGGGGCCGCAACAATAGCGAACGCGCCACATGGATCGAGGAGGCTCGGCGCGATGGGCTCGAAGTACCGGTGATCAGCGAGGGCGTGGAGGAATTCGAGTACCTCTTCTGGGTTGGTTGCGCTGGCACTTTCGACGATGAAGCCCGCAAGACTACCCGCGCCGTGGTGGAGCTGCTACACACTGCGGGCGTGAAGTTCGCTGTGCTCTCCAAGGACGAAAGCTGCACGGGCGACCCGGCGCGCCGCGCGGGCAACGAGTTCTTGTTCCAAATGTTTGCCACGCAAAACGTGGAAACGCTCAACACCGCTTTTGAGGGCATGCCCAAGCGGAAGATCATCACCACCTGCCCCCACTGCTTCAACACGCTGCTCAATGAGTACCCAGACTTTGGGGGGCACTTCGAGGTATTCCACCACACGCAGCTACTCAACCGACTGGTGCGCGAGGGACTCTTGACGCCAGTGCCGCGCACCGCAGAAAACCGCAAGCCCATCACCTACCACGACCCCTGCTTCCTGGGCCGCCACAATAAGGTTTTTGATCCGCCGCGCGAACTGCTGGGCATCTCCGGCGTAGAGCTCAAAGAAATGCCTCGCAATAAGAATGAGGGCTTCTGCTGTGGCGCTGGTGGCGCGCGCATGTTCATGGAAGAAAAATTGGGCACCCGCATCAACGAAAACCGCGCCGCCGAGGCTGTGGCCACGGGGGCGGAGGAAATCGCCACCGGCTGCCCCTTTTGCAACACCATGCTCACCACCGGCGTCAAGACGCAACAGACGCGCCCGGCGGTCAAGGACGTGGCCCAAATGCTTCGCGACGCTGTGCTTGTCGACGATCACCTGCCGCCGCGACGCGAGCCCGCCTTCCTTGACGAGCCGATGCGCAGGACGATCAGCAAACCAAAGCCCGAGCCTGCGAAGGTTGTGGCGCCCAAAGCGGAGAGCCCCAAACCAGCCGCCCCGGCGGTGCCACCGGCTATGCCCGCGCCTGGCGGGGCGGTGCCGGCACCCGGCGGCGCTGTACCGAAACCTCCCGCACCTCCTACTCCACCTGCGCCCGGCGGCGCTGTACCGAAACCTCCCGCACCTCCCACTCCACCCGCGCCTGGCGGAGCTGTGCCCAAACCACCAACGCCACCCGTACCTCCTCCCGGTGCGCCTCTGCCACCTCCCGGTGCTTCGATCCCACCTGCGCCTAGAATGAATCAGCAGGAGGAGCACGATGACTAACCCATATTCACCCGATTATCGGATTGGCGACGAGGAACGTCGACAAGCAATGGAAGAATTGGGCACCCACTACGCCGAGGGGCGCTTGACCTTCGCGGAATACGATGAGCGCCTGGACCAAATCACTGCCGCAACCATGCGCAGCGAACTTTTGCAAATGTTCGACGATCTGCCGCAGCGCAAAGCCCAAATCGTTCCCGCGCAGGCCTACACCGCTGAGGAAGTAGATAAGGCGTGGCGTTCGGGTCGCAATATCCGCGGCGGAATCATGGGCCTCACCACAGTAGGCACCCTCGCCGTGTTGTCTGCTTCTCCGGCGGCGGCACCACTATTCTTCCTCATCCCGGCCATGTTCATCCTTTTGTACGTGATGAAGATCGGCCCTGCTTCCTGGCATATGCCCAGCCAAAAGCAGTTGGAGCGCGAGAGAATGCGCGAGGTCATGGCGGCGCAACGCCAACAGATCATGGCGATTGAATCGCAGGCCGCCGCCCAGCGCGCAGAGCAGCGAGCACAAAGGAAAATGCGGCGGGAAGAAATGAATACTGCCGCAACGGAAATCGCCTCAGATGTTCTCAAGCGCTTCCGTCAGCGCTAACATGTGGGAATGAGCAGCAACGAGAACCAGCGCCGCAAGCGTCGCACCTTCGATCAGTCTGAAAAGCTCAAGGATGTTCTGTATGAAATCCGTGGACCAGTGACGGCGGAGGCAGAGCGCATGGAGCTCGACGGGCACCGCATTTTGAAGCTCAACACCGGCAATCCTGCCGTGTTCGGTTTTGAGGCACCCGATGTGATCATGCGCGACATGATCGCCGCCCTGCCCACTTCCCAGGGCTATTCCACATCTAAGGGCATCATTCCTGCACGCCGCGCCATCGTCACCCGCTACGAAGTGATCCCCGGTTTCCCCTCCTTCGACGTGGAGGACGTGTACCTGGGCAACGGTGTGTCTGAGCTGATCTCCATGACTACCCAAGCCTTGCTCAATGATGGAGACGAGGTGCTCATCCCCAAGCCGGACTATCCCCTGTGGACGGCCGCCACCTCGCTGGCCGGTGGTAAGCCGGTGCATTATCTCTGCGATGAGGAGGATAACTGGAACCCCTCCATCGAGGATATTAAGTCCAAGGTGAATGAGAACACCAAGGCCATCGTGGTGATTAACCCCAACAACCCCACGGGTGCAGTTTATTCACGCGAAGTGCTGCAACAGATCGTGAATGTGGCCCGCGAGCATGACCTGCTCATCCTCGCCGATGAGATCTACGATCGCATCCTTTATGACGATGCCGAGCACATCTCGATCGCCAGCCTGGCGCCCGACCTGCTGTGCATCACCTACAACGGCTTGTCCAAGGCCTACCGCGTGGCTGGTTATCGCGCCGGCTGGATGGTGGTGACCGGCCCTAAGCAGTATGCACGCGGTTTTATTGAAGGCTTGGACTTGCTCGCCGGTACTCGCCTGTGCCCCAATGTTCCAGCTCAACACGCTATCCAGGTGGCACTGGGTGGTAGGCAGTCGATTTATGATCTGACCTCCGCGAAAGGCCGCCTGACCGAGCAGCGCAACGTGGCGTATGAAAAGTTGAACCAAATTCCGGGCATTAGCTGCGTGAAGCCTATGGGCGCACTGTACGCCTTCCCGAAAATCGATCTCAACTACTATGATATCCATGACGACGGCCAGCTCATGCTGGACCTGTTGCGCGCCGAAAAGATCCTCATGGTGCAAGGCACCGGCTTCAACTGGGATAAGCCCGACCACTTCCGCGTGGTCACACTCCCCTGGGCCTCCGAGCTTTCCGAGGCCATGGATCGCCTTGGCAACTTCCTCGCCGACTATAAGCAATAAGGAGCATCAGCCAATGAGCAAGTCCCTACCCCAGCGCTTGCTCATCATCTTTCTTCTTTGCTGCACGCTCGGCACCGCGATTGGCCTCGCCGTATTTTGGCCACGCACGGCCCCCGAAGTTGCCCCGAGCTTTAGTCAAACATTCAGCCTTGGGCAAAAGCTTGTCGACGCCACCGTCGTCGCCGTCACCGAGGGCAGTTGCACCAGCGATCAGGTGGGTCAGCGTTTTAGTACCTCCCCGCGCCACATTCCAGGCCAAGACACCAATTGCACCTGGGTCATTGCCGAGCTCGCAGACGGCGACAGAACCTTAATCCTTAACACCGGAACCCCCGGCGAGCCGGATCTTGAAGCAGGCCAACGCATCTTGCTCAATGAGCAACTCGCGTTTGTGGATTTCAAACGTGATACCCCGCTGTTGCTGTGGGCGCTGCTGACCATCGCCGCTGTCAGTGCCCTTGCGTTATGGCGAGGGGTGCGCGCAATCATTGGCCTGGTCATGGCAATGGCGGTGGTGGCGATCTTCACCCTGCCAGCGCTTGCCAATGGCACCAATCCGGCAGCCGTGGCGTTACTCAGCGGCTCAGTGATCCTCCTGCTAGCCGTTTTCTTTGTGCACGGCATGAATTGGAAAAGCGCTTCCGCATTAGCAGGAACGTTGACCGCCCTGTGCGTTGCCGCAGCCCTGGCGCAGCTTTCACTCCAACACACGCATGTTCGCGGCTTGGGCCAGGAGGATAACCTCCAAGTCCTGCTGTATTTGCCGCAAGTATCTATTCAGGGGCTCATGCTGTGCGGTTTTATTATCGGCGCCTTGGGAGTGCTCAATGACGTGACTATTGCGCAGGCATCCACGGTGCAAGAACTCTCCTCCCTAGACCCCAAGGCACGTCCCCTGCGCCTTTTCTTTGGCGCCATGAAGGTGGGGCAAGACCATATCGCCTCCATGATGTACACCTTGGTTCTGACTTACACCGGCGCTTCCTTGCCGCTGCTGCTACTTCTCAGCCTTTCTGAACGATCCCTGTCTCAGACACTCACCAGCGACGTCATGGCCACCGAGTTGCTGCGTTCAGCCATCGGCATCTTGGCGCTCACGCTTGCCGTCCCCATCACCACCTTGATTGCCGCTTGGACTACGCCCCAAGAGCACGAAGCCCCTCGCCACGCGCGGCATAGGGCTAGGCCATAGAACTCAGCGGGTACAGGGGATCGTCGAAAAGCTAAAGCCCGAGCATAGTGCCCGGGCTGTTGTGGCGTTATGTGCGTGTGTATTGGGGGAGATCATCAAGATCAGCGGCGCCTAGTGTTCCAATCGCCTCGTCATCAGTGCGAGCCAAGTGGATTGCAGCAACCAGCAGCAAACCCCACACCACTGCGAGGTAGAGCACCATCACCACGATTGTTGTTGTCGACATTTACTTGCGCTCCAATCGTGCTCGACGCTCATTCAAAGACTCATAGGGGTTATCCAGATGCTGGCCAAAAGGCGCGCCCTTACCCGTTAGAGGAACACCGAAGTCTCCCTGCGGCGGACCATCGACGATGGTGCCCTTTGGCCACGGAATCTTCGACATAATCAGTGCCCCGCCGTAGAGGAAGATAGCCAAGCCCCAGCCAAAGATCAGGACCTTGCCACTTGGATAGCCCTCATAGCCTTCGCTGAGCAACGTGGCTACCTCCAGCACGAAGGTGGTACCCAGCACGATGGGAGTAATCACCATCAGCGAGAGATCCCACCAGCGACCAAGGCGGATGGAGCTAACGGCATTGACGTGGGCGCGCAGCTCAGGCAGGCGCTTGAGTATCCAGCCGATCAGCACAATGGACACCAGCGCGATGAAGACGATGCCCACCACGTTGACGAACTTATCCACAATGTCCAAGGTGGCAAGGCCGGTGGTGACGGGGAAGAACACCATGGACGGAATGGCGCAGGCAATGCACACGAGCACCGATGCGCGGCGGCGACCCAGGTGGAGCTTTTCTTGGATGCCAGCAACGACTACTTCCACGATGGTGACCAGTGAGGTGAAACCAGCGAGGAAGAGTGAGCCGAAGAACAGCACGCCGAAGAAGGGGCCACCTGGCATCGCGTTGATGATGGTTGGGAAGGCCACAAAGGCCAGGCCAATGCCGGAGCTGACAACCTCATCTACCGCGCTTCCCTGGCTTGCGGCCATAAAGCCCAAGGTGGCGAACACGCCGATGCCGGCGAGCACCTCGAAGGCAGAATTGGAAAGCCCAACGACTGCGCCAAGGCCGGAGATATCTGAGCGGCGCTTGAGGTAGGAGGCCTGCGTCATCATGATGCCGAAGGCGATGGCCAGCGAGTAGAAGATCTGGCCATAGGCGGCCATCCATACCTGCGGGTTAAACAGCGCCGACCAATCGGGGGTGAAAAATGCCTCTAGGCCCACGGAGGCACCGGGGAGGAACAAGGCACGCACCACAAGAATTAAGAAGAGCAGAATCAGCACCGGCACGGAGATTTGAGAAAGCAAACCCATGCCTTTGCGCACGCCCATCGCCATCACGGCGGTGAGTGCAAGCCATACAACGCCAAGCACGATGAAGATTGGCCAGATCACCTCAGTGGAGTTCAGGGAGGTGGTATCGGCGTGGAGGTACTGCTCGAAGAAGAAGGCGTTGGGATCTTCACCCCAGCTCAGCTTGAAGGAGTACCAGGTGTACATGGCAGCCCACGCGAGGATCACGCAGTAGTACACGGCGATGATGAAGGTAATGCCTACCTGCACCCAACCCACTGCTTCTGTGCGCTTGGAAAATCGACGCCAGACAAGTGGCGCCGAGCCGCGAAAACGGTGCCCAAGTACGTAGTCGAGGATGAGCACCGGCACACCAGCAGTCAGCAGGGCGATGACGTAGGGAAAGAGGAAGGCGCCGCCGCCGTTATCGTATGAGATATAGGGGAATCGCCAGATGTTGCCGAGTCCAATCGCCGAGCCGATGGCGGCGAAGATGAACATGGAACGTCCGGCGAAGGTTTCACGTGCTTTAGACACTGTTGCTTGCTCCTTTGCCCAGGGCTGAGGGTGTGCCCTGTCTGCTGAAATCTAAGCGCAAAGATGCAGCAAAGCCCAAATCTCGCGTTGGTTATTTCACTCAGGCGAGTCTGACCACCTTCCACCCGGCGGCTTGCCAGGCGCCTTTATCCAGCACTCCGCGAGCATCCACCACCAGTGGTTCCACCACAAGCCCCCTGGCCCACGCCGGATCAATCATGGCAAATTCTCGCCACTCAGTTGCTATGACCACACCATGCGCACCGCGTAGGGCTGCTTCGAGCTTGTCGACGTCACACGGTGCCATCGGATCATAACTACATGGTGTGCCACCGGCTGCTTTGATCTGCGAAGCCACATCAATTGCTGGCGAATCGCGAGTATCGTCGGTGCCCGCCTTAAACGCGGTGCCAAGCACTGCCACACGCTTGCCGCGCACATCGCCTAAACCTTCGATGGCGCGCTGGCGCTGGCGAGCATTGACTGCATCTACATGGCGTAGCAACCCCACAGCAGAGGTGGCGCCCACTTCTTCGGCAATATGTCCAAGGCCACGAATATCCTTTGGCAAGCATCCCCCACCAAAGCCCAAGCCGGCGTGCATAAACTTCTGGCCAATACGAGGATCCAAGCCCATGGCCTTGGCCAAAGTGGAGGTATCCGCGCCTACTTCTACACACACGTTTCCGATGGCATTAATAAAGCTCAGCTTGGTGGCCAGGAAAGCGTTGGAGGCCAGCTTAACCATCTCTGCTGTTTCGCGATCACACGAAACTACAGGGCAGCCACGCCCAATGGGCACGGCCCACAGTTCACGCAGGAGCTGATCTGCTCGGGCAGTGCGGGCACCGATGACGATGCGGCTTGGTCGCAGCGTATCTTCCACGCCGCGGGTTTCCCTTAAAAACTCAGGATTCCAAGCCACTTCAATATCGCATAGCGATTCCAAGTGCGCCGCGGTGCCGGGCGGCACGGTGGATTTGCCAACGATCAAGTGATCCTCACCCTGCAGTACCCCTGCAAGCCCACGCACCACTGATTCGAGGGCGCTCAGGTCGAGGCCTTGTTGGCCTTGGGGGGTTCCTACAGCGAGGAAGTGGATAGAGCAAGAGGCTGCGTCGGCAAGCTCAGTGCTCCAACGCAGCCTCTCGTTGTTTTTCTGTAACAACTCGTTCAAGCCGGGTTCATAAAAGGGCGCTTTTCCGGATCGAAGAGTCTGAATTTTTGCTTCTTCGACATCGATGCCGACCACCTCATGGCCCAACGCCGCCAAACAGGCCGCATGTGTAGCTCCAAGGTAACCGCATCCAATGACGCTGATTCGCATATTTTTACCTAAAGTTCAAGTAAGCCTTGCTCGGTGTCGGGCCTCGTTGCCCCTGATACTTCGAGCCCAAAGCCCCAGAACCATAAGGAACCTCGGCCGGGCTCGTCATCTTAAACAGCGCGAGCTGTCCAACCTTCATGCCCGGCCACAAAGTGATAGGCAGATTTGCCACATTGGAAAGCTCCAAAGTGATGTAGCCGGAGAAGCCGGGGTCGATGAATCCCGCAGTTGAGTGCGTAAGCAAACCAAGACGCCCCAAAGAAGACTTCCCCTCAAGCCTGCCTGCCATATGAGCAGGCAAGGTGAACTTCTCCAGCGTGGAACCAAGCACAAACTCACCAGGGTGCAGCACGAAGGGTTCATCTTCGGCCACCTCAACCAAACTGGTCAGCTCATCTTGCTGCTGCTTCGGATCGATGTGGGTATAACGCGAATTATTGAACACGCGGAAGAAGCGGTCCATGCGCACATCCACCGAAGAAGGCTGGATCAGCTCGGGGGCAAAGGGCTCAATTTTGAGGTCACCGGCATCGATGGCCTCTTTGATGTCGTGGTCGGAATACAGCACGATTTGCAGTGTAGTGCAGGGTTATCAGAGTCTCACCTCGAAGTGCTAAAGTGAACCCAGCGCCGGCGTAGTTTAATGGCAGAACATCAGCTTCCCAAGCTGAGAGCGCGAGTTCGATTCTCGTCGCCGGCTCCACTTCACTCGCGTGAAACAACACGCACTCACCTGGGGTAGGCCCGAGAAGCAATGCATCATCACCATAAGATCCCCGTAGTCTTACTCCCCGGGCTGGCCATCCCTGCAAGCGCATGGGACGAGCTTCGAAGCTTTTTGCCGCACTCCTATGCCTTTGATCGCCTTGGCTCCGGGCAAGCATTTCATCTAGAAGATCAGGTTCTATCGCTACTGCAACAGATGGATGCGCACGGCATCGAACGCGCAAAGCTTGTGGCGCACTCGATGGCTTCATTTATCGGCGAAGCCGCCTGCCGCCTGCACCCCGAACGCTTTACTCGATTGATCTTGGTGGATGGGAGCTACGAGGAGCGTCGAAAAGCGTGTTTGCACGTACCTATTGAAAAACTCATCCCCCATGCCACCTTGCGCGCAATCGTGCAGGAGTGGCGATCCTATTCCTTTTGGGCCAATGAGTTACGCGAGATACAGCGCAGCCACCCATTACGCACCCGAACCGTAGTCATTGCCGCATACGCTTGCAGGCCGGGGCGCTGGGTGCGGAAACTTCGCCGCCAAGCCCAGCAATTATCGGCGCTCTTTGTGCCTATGCAGGGATCGCACCGCTTGATGCTTGATCGGCCCGAAGCCATCGCTGCGCTCATACGCGAAGATCCACCACAGGCTCAGCGCCATGATGGATACGCGCTGTAACACAAAGGTGCCGGGAAGCTGAAGCACAATCGCCGCAGTGAGCACCAGCACCGCAATAACGTGGAGAGCGCCCAAGAGCGCGCCTTTGTGCCCGGCGCGCCACGCGAAGATCACGGTGGCGATCGATCCGATGCCTGCGAACGTAGAACTCACCTCATGAGCCCAGGCGCTCGGCGTCATGCACGCAGCGCTTCTGAGCAGTTCATCAGAGGTGAATTGGGAAACGCAGTGGAGCGGGAATGTTGCTTCAACCGCGGTGGAGAGCAAAAAGAGCCACCAAAATACATGGCCCTTGCGCACGGTGGGAAGCAGCAACAACACCGCGAGCAGATCGCCCGCCCGGAACACCCATGCCCAAGGTTGGCCGGTGGCGGCGAGTTCGCTTACCAAAGGCGCATCGAGGGCTGGGTTGAGCAGCGGGCCTAGGATCCAGGAGTTATAGGCTATGGCCGCCGCGATCAGCCACGCACGAGCACTCAAGCGGAATGCTCCAGCGTGGTGGTCATCTTATTGGCAATCAGCGCGAAGGCCAGCAGGCTCAGCAGGGTGACGATGAGCCCAATGCCAGCAGAGGAAGTGATCGCCAGCGTGACATAACCAAGCAGCGCCGCGGTGCCACCGATGAGGGCGTAGGGCAACTGGGTTGCCACGTGAACGATGTGCGAGCAGCCAGCACCGGTGGACGACAAGATGGTGGTATCGGAAATCGGTGAGCAGTGATCGCCCAGCACCGCGCCTGCGAGCACGGCACCGATGGCGGGCACGAGGAAGTCTGGCTCATTCAGCGAGACCATGATCTCACCTGCGATGGGAATGAGCAGGCCGAAGGAGCCCCAGGATGTGCCCGTGGAAAAGGCCATGAAGCCTGCGATGAGGAACATCAGAGGAATCAGCCAGTTCACCGAAACATTTGCCCCTTCTACCAGGGAGGCCAGGTAGTTGCCGGTGCCGAGCTCTCCGATGAGGCTGCCCAAGGTCCATGCCAGCAACAAGATGGCAATGGCGGGCATCATGGACTTTGCGCCACCTGCAACGCCGCGTCCGAGCACACCTGCGTGGAAATCGGGGTTCTGGCGGGTTACGGCGATGTAGCAGGCCAGTGCCGCGATGGTGCCCAAGGTGCCGCCGATGATCAGCGACTCATTGACCTTGGTGTTGGCAAACATGTCCAGCAAAGACCAGGAGCCGCCTTCAAGGCCACCGGTGATCATCATGGTGCCAACCACGCCTACGACGAGGACGATGAAGGGAATGACCAGGGCGCGGATCTTGCCTGGATCATGCACCGGCAGATCCTCGGAGAGCTCGCCGGGGATCTCGTCTTCTGCAGAGAAGGTTTCGCCCTTGGCAATGGCGCGGTATTCCTCGCGGCGCATGGAGCCGATATCGATTTGGAAGAACACCACCAGCAGCACGAAGATCACAGCACCGATGGCGTAGTAATTCGCGGCAGCGGCGCTGAGGAAGGCCTGCATGGGGCTTCCGGTGTAGGCCGAGGCCGCTACCACTGGGGCGAGCAGGCCGATGATGGATGCGCCCCAAGAGGAAAAGGGTGCCAGCACCGCCACCGGAGCAGAGGTGGAGTCGATCACGTAAGCAAGCTTGGCGCGGGCCACCTTGTATTTATCGGTCACAGGCTTGGCAATTTGACCCACGGCAAGTGCATTGAAGTAATCATCAATGAAGATGGCGATGCCCAACAGCACTGCAAGGCCCTGGGCTCCCCTGCGGCTTTTGATCTTTGAGGCAGCCCAATCCGAAAAGGCTGCGGAACCGCCACTCATCAAGATCAGGGCGGTGATCACGCCAAGGAGCAAGAGGAACACCATGATGTAAATGGAGCCTGTATTGATTTCGCCTTCGCTATAGAAGTTGGCGGCAAAGGCATTCCATACATTGGCAATCGAAGCCCCCGGGGCAAAGTTGGCCAGCAGGATGCCGGCGGCAATGATGCCGAGGCCAAGGCTTAACAGCACCTTGCGGGTAATGATCGCCAAGGTAATGGCGATGATCGGTGGCAAAATTGTTAGCACCGGGTGGGCTTCGACCATGTCATGCTCCTTGTGTGGTTTTTCGCAATTAGATTACCCCTAACAACACCTCGCCCCTGGGTTGCGGTCTTGTTCCTTGTAGTGCTCGCGCCAAAACTCTTTGCGGCTCATTGGCGCATGGGTGCAACCGGAGCGCTCGTGGAATTCCACATAGCGCTCATATTTATCTGCACCCATCACGCCTTTGAGGAATTTGATCATGACCTCGCCTTTGCCTCTTTGTACTGCTTCCACTGCTTTTCAAGCTCGCGCTCGGAGTGGGTGGGCACAAGGTCTGCAGGTGCGTAGATCTGGGACTCCACATAAGGGTCATCGTGATCCACGATCTTCTTCGTGCGAATCGCCTGGATGGTGCGCAAGGCGGAGATGCCAACCACAATCAAGGTCAGCACCACAAAGAGGATCGATAGCGAGCCCTGCACGAAAGTATTGCGAATGACGGCTTCGATGGCGTCGGGCGTGGTGGCAGTGCCGTACTTCTGTGCACCGGAGGCCAGCGCCTCCTTGGCCTTGAAGTGGTTGGCCCAATAACCGATCTTCGGGTTGGAGGAGAAGATCTTGTGGTAGGAGCCTACGACGGTGACGATGACGTCGAAAAGCAAAGGAAGAATGATGATCCAGAGATACTTCACGCGCCCCTTGTGCGCGGCGATGCTCAGGCAGACCGCAAGGGCAATGGCGGCCAGGAGCTGATTCGCGATGCCGAAGAGCGGGAAGAAGGTGTTAATGCCACCCAGCGGATCCGTGACGCCAAGCACCAAGATGCCGCCCCAGCCAGCCACCATGATCGCGGTGGTCAGCCACACACCAAAGCGCCAAGATGTGTCCTGGAATTTGGGGATGAAGTTGCCCAAGGTGTCTTGGAGCATGAAGCGCGCTACGCGAGTACCCGCATCCACGGCGGTCAAGATGAAGAGCGCTTCAAACATGATGGCGAAGTGATACCAGAAGCTCATCAGATCCAAGCCCGGCAACATTCGGTGCATGATGCCCGCCATGCCAACAGCAAGGGTGGGAGCACCGCCAGTACGAGAGACGATGGTGTGCTCTCCTACCGCCTGCGCGGTGTTCGTGAGCTGCTCCGGGTCAAGATTGACGCCCGTCAGCCCCAGGGAGTTCACAAAGGCCGCTGCGCCCTCAACAGTGCCAAGGGTGGCACCGGGGCCTGCGTTCATAGCGAAGTAGATGCCACGATCCACCGTCAGCGCTGCCACGAAGGCCATGATGGCCACGAATGACTCCATGAGCATGCCGCCGTAACCAATAAAGCGGGTCTGGCGTTCCTTTTCCACCAACTTGGGCGTCGTACCGGAGGCAATCAAGGCGTGGAATCCTGAAAGCGCACCGCAGGCGATGGTGACAAAGAGGAAGGGGAACAGCGAGCCGGTGAATACCGGCCCATCGTCGCGGGAGGCGAACTCAGACAACGCAGGCACGGTGATCTCTGGGCGAACCACCACGATGCCGATGGCCAGCAGCAAGATGGTGCCGATCTTCATAAAGGTAGAGAGGTAATCGCGCGGTGCCAACAACAGCCACACAGGCAAGATGGCTGCGACAAAGCCATAGATAATCACAGCCCATGCCAAGGTGGTGCGCTCCAAGGTCAGATGTTCAATGCCCCACGCGGAGCCACCGACGTAGCCACCGCCAATAATCGCTGCGATCAGCAGCACAAAGCCGATGACGGACACTTCCATAACCGCGCCTGGGCGCAGATAGCGCAAGTAAATACCCATAAACAGCGCAATTGGGATGGTCATGCCCACCGAGAACACACCCCAAGGTGATTCGCCCAATGCATTGACCACCACGAGCGCCAAGATGGCCGTAATGATGATCATGATGGCAAGCGTGGCGATGATGGCTGCATATCCGCCGACGGTGCCCAGTTCATCCTTAGCCATCTGGCCCAGGGAGCGGCCGCCGCGTCGCATGGAGAAATGCAGTACAAGGTAATCCTGCACCGCACCAGCAAAAATCACGCCGACGATGATCCAGATAGTGCCGGGCAAAAAGCCCATCTGCGCTGCGAGCACGGGGCCAACCAGCGGGCCTGCGCCTGCGATGGCGGCGAAGTGGTGTCCGTAGAGCACTCGGCGGTCAGTCGGCATATAGTCTTTGCCGTCTTCCTTGTACTCCGCGGGGGTGGCTCGGGAATCGTCTGGGCGCACCAGCTTGTCTTCAATGTACTTGGCGTAAAAGCGATAGGCGATGAAATAGCTACAAACCGCGGCGAAGACGAACCAGATGCCGTTGACGGTTTCTCCACGAACGATTGCGATCATCACCCATGACACGCCACCGAGTAGCGCGATTGCTACCCAGAGCAGGATCTTTTTCCAGGTCCAGGTGCTGTGGTCGCGTTCGAGCGCTTCGGGTTCTACGTGGTTGGGTGGCCGGGTGAGGGTGTGCGTCATCTGGCTTCCTCCAGGGGTGTTGTCTTGAGAGGGATTGGTATAGCGTCAAGATTAGTGTTTTTTAGCGAACACAACAGGGTCTATTGCGATATAGCTCTCAATGTTTTCTTGAAGGCTATTCGCACACACCCAGACACTTAACACCAACTTCAGCTTTGTAAACCGGTCGCAGTGCCCTATTATCCGGAGGGTAAACACTCACTTACGGCCACTGAGGGCTGATAAGCAGCAGAAAGAGCAAGGTCTTGGCAGAAGCAGTAGAACCCGCAGTGCAGGCCGAGCACGAAGCAGTGCAGGTCACGTCAGAGGTTG
Source organism: Corynebacterium gerontici (assembly GCF_003813985.1). Taxonomy (NCBI): domain Bacteria; kingdom Bacillati; phylum Actinomycetota; class Actinomycetes; order Mycobacteriales; family Corynebacteriaceae; genus Corynebacterium; species Corynebacterium gerontici. The sequence goes on along the minus strand of NZ_CP033897.1, from coordinate 232,100 downwards.
CACCGGCCGTCGTGGCAAGAGGCATTGCTGTGCGCGGCGAAGAAGGCCCCGCCTATGGCCCACTCGACGTCGAAATTCCCGGCGAAGGCCTCAGCATCCTCAACGGACGCGGAGGCTCGGGCCGCACCGCACTAGCACTCACCATCACCGGACGCATGAAAGTCAGCGAAGGCGAACTCGAGGTGCTCGGCGAAACTCAGCCGAAAAAGATCCGCGACATGGTCGCCATCGCCGGCGTTGAATCCATCGATGCACTCGACCGCAATGTGCGGGTACACGAGATCCTCACCGAACACCGCGCCTGGTCAAAATTGTGGATCACCTGGACAAAGCCCGCCGACGAGCAATACCGCAATGAATTGTGCTCGGAGGTCTTTGGCAAACGCGATATGCCACCGCTGGATGTGTACGTCTCTCAACTTTCAAGCCTCGACCGCATCCTCCTACGCATCTGCTTGGCACTGCGCCCTGCCAATGGAGCCGACATCAAAATGCTGGTGATGGACGACTTTGAGCAGGTCCGTGAGCAGGAGGACCGAATCATCCTGCTGGACGTACTGACACGGATCGCCAAGACAATGCCAGTGGTGCTCAATGCCGTGAACCCCATTGAGGGCGTAGCGCACCACCAAATTGAATTATTCACCGACGCCGCACACCTTCAGCCCAAAAACACTGGCCGCCACCATAAGGACGAGCAATGATTTCCGGATTACACATCGGCACCGAACTCCGCCGATTCAAAAGAGCCAAACTGGCGCGCGTGGCCATTGTTGCCATCATTTTGCTTCCACTGCTGTACTCAGCCCTGTACCTGTGGGCGTTCTGGAACCCCTTTAACAACGTCAATAATTTGCCCATTGCTTTGGTGAACTCCGATAAGGGCACCACCGTAAAGGGCAAACAGCTCGACGCGGGCGATGAGGTGGTCAAGGGACTGCACGAAAATAAGGAGCTCAACTGGACTGACACCAGCGCCGAAGAAGCCGCCCGCGGCGTCAAAGATGGCGATTATTACTTCGCCCTCGAAATCCCTGAGAACTTCTCTGAAGCCGTAGCTTCACCAGCGGGAGATAATCCCGAAAAAGCTCAGCTTCGCGTCACCTACAACGATGCCAACGGCTACCTCTCCACACTCATTGGCCAAAATGCCATGAGCGCGCTGCTGCAAACTGTCTCAGACGAAATGGGTGCACAAGTAGCAGACCAGATCCTCGTTGGCGTAGTTGATGCAGGCACCGGCCTGAAAATGGCCGCCGACGGCGCGGGTCAATTGCAAGATGGCGCACAACAACTCAATGATGGCCTGGGCAAGCTGAACGCCGGCGCCAACACCCTCAGCACCAAATTGGGTGATGCCGAATCCGGGTCCAAGCAACTCGCCTCCGGCGCAAATGAGCTAGCCAACGGCACGAGCCAGCTTTCCGACGGCGCCGGCCAGTTGGCCGGCGGCACCGCGCAACTCAATGCTGCGGTGGACGAAGCCTCCGGCAAACTCGGTGAGCTCACCACTGGCGTTGGTGCACTTGCAGGTGGCATCGATCAAGCAGGGCAAGGCGCCTCCGCGATTAATAATGGCGTGCAGGCATTGCAGGCAAAGGCCAATGAAGTCACCGAACTGCAAACCTTGAACTCTCAAACGGCCCGCGATATTGCACGGCAACTACGCCTGATCCCCGGAAAGCAAACCAACCTTTTGGCAGATCAACTGGATCAGCTCGCAGTAGCGATCGACACCAATGCGCTGGGTAAGGATTCGATTTACACTGCCCAAATCCACCAGCTTTCCGATGGCACCGCCCAACTTGCCTACCAGCTTTCTGATCCAAACGCACCGCTGCGCGGTGGCGTGGAACAACTACAGGCTGGCACCCAGCAGCTTCCCGGAAAATTGGGAGAGCTCCAAAGTGGCGTCAAGCAACTCAACGACGGTGCGCAGGCACTGAGCCAGGGCGCCCAGGCAGTGGACCAGGGCGCTCACCAGCTTTCCTCTGGCGCCAATGAGCTTTCGAGCGGCATCACCCAACTGCACACCGGTGCTGGAGAGCTTGCCGCCAACATGGGCACCGCCGCCGACGGATCCCAGAAACTTGCAGCGGGCGCAGGCGAGCTGCACACCAAGCTGGCAGAAGGAGCAAGCCAGGTTCCCCAATGGAACGAGCAGCAGCGCCTCGACACCGCAACCGTGGTCGGTGGTCCAGTTATGCTCTCGGCAATGAACGATGCTGGTGATAACACCTTTGGTGCAGGTCTAGCGCCGTTCTTCTTCTCGCTCGCGCTCTACATCGGCGGCTTGATCGTCTTCCTGCTGCTGCGCCCCATGCAGGCTCGTGCCGTAGCCAGCGGCGTGGCCCCGCTGCGTGCAGCCCTTGATGGCCTGTGGCCAGCCTTCCTGATTGTGGCACTCCAAGCCACCGCCGTCTTGCTCGTCACCATGTTCGGCGTGGGTCTACACCCCGTCTACCCCGTGGCGCTGTGGCTATTCTGCGTGCTCATCTCCGTGGTCTTTGCCGCTATGAACCAAATGTTTAACGTGCTCCTCGGCCCTGGGCCCGGCAAGGTTTCGGCCATGGCGTTCTTGATGTTGCAAATCATCGCCTCGGGCGGCCTTTACCCCGTAGAAACCGAACCGAAGATCGTCCAATGGTTCTCCCCCATCAACCCCATGACGTACACGGTCAATGGCCTGCGTCAGCTCATGTACGGGTCCTTGGATGAACGCCTCCCCATCGCCATAGTGGTACTGCTCTTGGTGTTGGCCGGTTGCGTGACGGCCACAGCCTTGGGCGCACGCAGGGATCGCACCTGGACAATGAAGCGCTTGCATCCTGCGATCAACCTCTAGGGCATTAGTATCTAGGCAATGAAGGAATCGCTGCGCGAAAGCATTGTCCATGCCTACCGGATCGTCTTCCACCCGGAAATTCCCGAAGACGCAACCCGCTTGCAAAAGTGGGAGTTGCGGGTGGAAGGCCCCATGCTGCTTACATCAGTTGGGTTCCTCTTCCTTTTCGCGTGGACAACGCTGGGCGATTCCAGCGCCACCACCAAAATTGCCGAGGTCGGCCTTTCCCTGACATGGATTGCCTTCATTGGCGATTACGTGGTGCGCCTTTACCTCACCAAAAATAAGAAACGATGGTTCTGGCGGCACTTCCATGAATTTCTGCTAGTGGTTCTTCCGATGTTCCGCCCGCTGCAGATTCTGCGCATTGTGCCCATGCTGTTTGTGCTGCAGCGCTTCTCGCGCCAAAATCGCTCCATCACCGTCGCCATTTACACCGGTGCCAGCGCGGTGCTGCTGATCTTTGTGGCCTCACTGTCCATCTATGGCGTGGAATCCACCCAAGCTGAATCTCAAATTAAGACCTTTGGCGATGCCCTCTGGTGGTCCATCGTCACCGTCACCACCGTCGGCTATGGCGACATCGTTCCAGTGAGCATCGCTGGACGCTTCATTGCCGTATGCCTCATGCTCGGCGGCATCGCCATCGCCGGTGTAGTCACAGCCACCATCGCTTCCTGGCTGATCAAGCAGGTGGAAGGCGAACAACAACAAGAAGATCCAGTGCAAGCAGAGCTGCGTATGCTCCGCCAAGAAGTAGCGGAGCTACGCAAAAGCCTCAAAGACGAGCAGCAGGATTAGCTACAGCGCACGATCGGCTGGGGATCGTACACAGTAGTTTGAGTTTCCCTGGAAATCTCAGCCCCAGAGAGGTTCTTAATAATCCGAGTATCGCTGGTGCTAAAACCTTGGGCACCCGAAGATGGTGTGCAATTAGACCCAGATACCTGCATCACCTGCGGCGAGGTATAGGCCCAACGCCCACCATTGACCGACTCCACATTCACCGTTTTTACCCCAAGCAACTTCACCGTTACCTGACCCCCACCTGCGGAGGTTTGGATAATCACCGGGTTGGGTGAATCATTCTTAAACTGCAGGTCAATGGCACCCTCGTACACGGTTGCCTCACGTCCGGCTGGGTAACGCGAAATGTAGTAGCTATGCGGGGTGTGGGCCACATCCTGCATCCCGGCAAAGTAGGCAGCGTTATACAACGTGGTAGCAAACTGTGAGATGCCACCGCCCACGGCCTTATCGGCACGACCGTTGAGGATCACCCCAGATTCCACAAAACCCTGTGCAGTGCCACGTGGCCCGGTGTAGCCATTGAGCGAAAACGTCTCGCCCGGTGCAACAAACGCACCGTTGACCATCTGGGCTACGCGGGCAATATTCACACCCGAGGCATCGCTATACCCGCCGGTGGTGAATTCACCCACCACGTCGTCAAAGCTCGCCTGCTGCGCCATCTCCGTGGTGTACGTAGCTTTTTCATCCTTGTACACGGCCTCACGCTCACGCGGTTGATCCGTGGTGGGATCAAAACCTTTAAGTGTTGCCTCCCATTCAATGCTCACCCCATCGCTATGCGGGGTGACCTCCATGCTGGGATAGCTCACTTTGGCATTACGCAAGGGCCGTTCAGTAGGTCCAAGACCTTCTTCAAAAATGTGCTGGGCTGCTTCTACATTGATCTTGGGTTCGAGGCGCTCAAAGCTCACCACCTCTGCCATACGCTCCGGGGGAATCACCCCATCGGCATCGCGGCCATGAATCACATACGGGCTACTCACGGCCTGCTCGGCGGCGGGAAGCGCTTTTTCTACGGCCTTTTGGTCAAGTTCAGGGTGCGTGACCTCAGGTTCCAGCTCAACACCTTCTGGCCACTGCTCAATCAAGGCCTGCTCTACCCCTTCGACCTTCTGGCCGTTTGCAGGCTGCGGATCCACATTGACCTTCCCACCTGCAAGGTTGAGCTCTGCTTCTACCGGTTCGGGCGATAATTCGGCGCGAATCCGATCCACCTGCGGGCGAAGCAGCGCCTCATCAACGGTGCTGGTAACGGGAATTTCATAGGTGCTAAAGAAGCTTCGTACTCGCGTAATCGGGTTCAGCGCTTGTTTTCCAGCACCGTCAATCGTGGCCTGCCAATCAGGCATCACACCAGACGCTGCCGGGTTAAAACTGGAGCGCAAATCGCCCGCTTGCACCTCAACGGGTGCCGAGGGATCAATTTCGCGTTCTAGCAGCGCTTGAGCTTCCGAGGGATCCATCCCGCCAATCTCAACTCCACCCACCGTGGCACCCCGAGGTACCTGCCCTTGGGTGAGCAAAAGATCCGCGCCGTAGAGCACACCAATACCCACGACGATGCCCGCGCCTGCTAATACTGCTTTCTTCACTTCAACCAATCTACCTGTAAGCTGGTTGCCATGGCTTTTGACTCCGACTCTCTCAACGCTCGCACGTTGGGCCCCACGATCGCCAGCGCGATAGTCGGTGTTGCTATTGGCGTCGCCGCGATCTTTGGCATTTCGATGATCAACGATTCCTCCCAGTCCAACGCTGTGGATGCCGACCAGGCACTATTGGGCGACCCAGAATACGGCTCCCGCGAGGGCGGATCACGCTAAGTAGGCGCCTGGCGCACCTGTGGGGCTGGCTTGGGGCGCTAGCCATCGCCTTCTTGCAGCCCTGGGGCAAGGTGGCCGCAGACACAAAACACGATCTAGCGGCAGACCCTTCTGGCTTTCTCGCCCAAGCCCTGCACGCCTACTCCCCCATATTCCCCCTGGGTCAGATCCAAAATCAGGTCTACGGTTACCTCTTCCCGCAAGGCCTATTTTTCCTGCTCACCGACTGGATGCCGGACTGGGTTGCCCAAAGGCTGTGGTGGACCATCGTGTTGGGCGTGGGCTATTCGGGCGCGCTGATCCTCTTCCAGCGCCTCGGCTTGGGCGTGCAACCCCTGGCCGCGGCCTTGTATGCGCTTTCCCCGCGCGTGCTGACCGCACTTACTGCCATCTCTTCTGAAACCTGGCCCGTGATGCTCGCCCCGTGGGTGCTGTGGCCACTGGTGGCCAAGAAGCCCTGGGTGGGCGGATCCTTGCTGGCAGTGGCGATGATGGGCGCGGTCAATGCCGCAGCTACCCTGGCCGCCCTGGTTCCGGCGGGCCTGTATTTAGCTTATCGACGCCGCGCGCTCATCCCCTGGTGCCTGGGGGTCATCGGCGTCTCGCTGTGGTGGATCATCCCCCTGCTCGTCTTCGCCCGCTACTCAGTGCCCTTTGTGGATTACATCGAAAACGGCCAAGTAACCACCTACTGGCTCAACTTCGCCGAAGTGTTGCGCGGCACTACCTCCTGGACGCCCTTCGCGGACGTGGAACGCCGACCCGGCGTGCTGCTAGTGCACCAGCCCGTCTTCATCCTGGGCACCTTGCTGGTGGCAGGCATCGGCCTGGTGGGACTTTTGAAGGTGCGCGGCTTTTGGCTATGGCTGTTGTCCTTGGGTCTGAGCATCTTCGTGTTCGCCGCACTCTTCCCCTCGCTGCTGGACGGCCCGCTGGTGATGTTTCGCAACGTGCACAAGTTTGATCCCCTCGTGCGCCTGCCACTGGCAGTGGGCATTGCTGCGATCCCGGCGCGCCACCGCATTGCCGTGGCATTGGCGGGAGTGGTTGCTGTGGGGCCGATCTTCGGCCGCCTGCTGCCCATCGGCGCTTATGAGAAGGTGCCCGACTACTACCACGAAGCAGCCGACTACCTGAACGGCCTGGATACCCGCGTGCTGATCCTGCCCGAGGCCAGCTTTGCCCGCCAGGATTGGGGTTGGACCCGCGATGATCCCTTCCAGCCATTGTTGGATGTGCCTTGGTTATTACGCGATGGCATTCCCCTGGTTCCGCCCGAGGCAATCCGCAATCTGGACGGCCCGGTAAGTAAGGCCAATTTGGAGCGCCTGGGGGTGGGCGCGGTGGTGGTGCGCCACGATTCCGCCCGCCGCATCAGTGAGGACGCCAAGGCTGAGCTGGGCACACCCGACCACCATTTTGGCGAATTAGACGTTTATACGCTCCAGCCCGGCCGCGGCATGTACGTGGCCGACTCCATCACCACGGTCGCCGGTGGCGGCGAGGCCCTGGCCATGCTTGGGCCCGGCACTTTCAAGCTTGTGAGCGGCGACGCGCAGATCGTCACCGACACACCCCTTGCCGTCAACCGCAATTTTGGCACCCTGGACAACGCGGCTTCGCAGCCACTGATGGAGCCGGGGCGCGACTATGCCTCGGTGGGCAATCCGGTGAAGGTGGTAGAGCGCGGCGGGCACGCCAGCACCCCTGACTCCTCGGCTTTTGATGGGGATACCTCCACGGTGTTCTTTGGCAAGAGCATAGATATTCACGCCGATCAACCCCAACAGCAGCTCCTGCTGCACGTGTCCAAGCCCGGCAAAGTAAAGATCAGTGCCGATGGTTTTGAGCAAGAGGTGAAGGTGGAACAGCAAAAGGTAGTGGATGTACCGAACCTGCAAGATATTCGCCTCGAAACGGATACGGGTCTAGTTGAGGTGGGCTTTGGCGTGCGCCGCGTAGTGCATGTGGATGCAGGGCCTTCGGTGCAGCAATACGTGTTCAATGGCAACCGCGAATTCACCGTGCCACGCACCATGACCCTGCAGATGAGCCGCGCCGCGTGGATTGATGGAAAATTGCAGGCGGGCGAGGTCACACTCACCGCAGGCACCCATGAGATTCGCACGCGCAAGACTGTCACGCTGGGCAAGGCCACCCCGGTGCCCATGGATCCAGTGCTGGTGACCACCCTGGCCACCAATCCCGGGCTGCGGGCAACACAGAACGGGCAGGAGCTTGAACCGGTGAAGGTCAATGCTGCATCCCAGGGCTTCAAGCTCAACGGCGATGACAAGGTTGAGATCACCTTTGCAGGTGAACGCCCCTACCAAGCCGGATTGATCTTCGGTGCATGTGCAGGTTTGATCACGCTGTTGTTCTTTAGGCGCCCACGCTATGAGCCCGTCCCCGCCGATGACGGCGAGTTCCCCCTCGGGCTGCTTGCGCTGGGACCAGGACTGGTGATGGTGCCAATTACCTGGGCGGTGCTCAAGTTCAGCCGCTTTGGCCGCGAGGCTTGGATCTTCACCTGCCTGGGGCTGTGCGCCATGTGGATGATGCGGGCACCGGCGGCGTACCCGCAGGCACTCACGTTGGTGGCTGCGGGCGCCGTGGCGGCGGTGCTGTTGCCGAAGCGCTAATTGCCTAGTTAGAGGCCACATCTATCCAGCGCCTCACAAGTGTGCGGGGAAGTAACGCGACTATCAACCCTGCAACTATGAGAACCGTGATGATCTGCGGGTCTTGGAAAAACACACCTGCACCCAGCCAGACTGAAATTGCCGTTGCGAAGCTCGTGGCCAAGCGAGTCATCGAAGCCGTCTTCCCTCGGTGCTGTTGCTCCCAAAACCAAATTGCATCTCCATCGCCAACATCGTGGCCACCGAGAAAGCGAGAGACGCACCAACCATGGCAAACAAAAGCAGGAAAGACTGCGCTGCGAGCTGTTGGATATTAGTTGCGAGAACCGTAACCCCAATCGACGTGAGCATCAACCCTGCGCCGACTCTGGGCATCCAACTCCAAGCCTGAGTATTGCGCGTCAGGTATTCACCCAGCTTACGAATAAAGAGGAACTCTACGAGCAGCGTCCCAATTCCAACCACAGAGATGAACCAGGGCTCAAAATGCGGAGAAACAAGTACCCACGCGCTCAATCCAACCGTTGGCATCGCAGACACCAGCCCCAGGATACAAACGGTGAGCAGCCCAAGCGAAAACCAGCGATCGAAATGAAATCTTGAAATCGCTTGTTCCCGGGGCGTCCGCTCTCTCGCCTCCAAATGTTTAGCAAGTAGTTGCGTAACTGCGAATGAGACAAAGACGAGCAGCAGCGCAGGGACGAGCAGTGCAAACCAGGCTCCTTTCGGCAGAATGCTGAGGAGGACCGTTGCACCGGCGATGACGAGCTAGTTGAACAGGAGAAAGTAGCGTCGAACAAAGGCATTAAACCTCGTCCGATTTTCCCTGGATACCACGCTCGAGCGGATCTTATCCTTCGCCGGTCCTACCGATCGAGCGATCCCAAGACTAGCGGCAGACGCTAATGCTAGAAGGGCATAATTTTGTGCCCAGCTCCCATATAGAGCCGCACCAATGCAACCGGCCTGCAGAATTTGAAGTACCTGCAAAAGGCGAATGAAGTCCACTCGATCCACCAGATAGCCTATGACCAGGGTGCCGACGAGCCCAACGCCAAAGCCGATTCCAATGGGTGTCGCGTCGATGAGGCTAAATCCATGATCGAGCGCGCGACCAAATATCAGAAACGGGAGCACCGTTACGAGGAGACTGACCTGCATCCCATCTAGCAGAACTAGCGTGGCTACCTGTTTAGCTGCTGAATCCCTCATTCCAGGACACAGCCTTCAGCGACAAAAGGATCTGAGATGGTGTCTACGGCGAGAGGTTTGACCATGTCTGCTCCTCCCAGCGCTCCGCTTTCTTTAGATTCCCAAGTTAATGTGCTCCATCGCACGTTTCAATGGCATCTGGCGAACACCGCCGCGTTCCGAATCGCCTTCGGAGCCCAACTCCTTAAAGGTTGGACTAATTCCCGCTGCGCTGGATCTTCACAGCAACAGCGAGCACGCCCAGGCACAGTACGGCGGTAATCACGGACGCGAATTGCGCCGAAAGCATTGATGCCATCCAGGGCGTCACAGCCGCAGAAGCTGCATATCCCACGCCACCTGCGGCGTAGAGCATCGAAAATGCAGCGGCCTTACGCTGATCCGGCACCACATCGGAGACGATGACTTGCCTGAGCACCATCGATGGAGCCTGGACCACACCAATGAATCCAGCGAGCACCAACAGCAACACATAGTTAGGTGCGCTGCCCACCACGCCGAGCAGCAGGATCATCATGACCGTGGAGGCCATCGCAATGCTCTCAGGACGCGACCAGCGCTGCTTAAGACCAAACACGGCAGAGGTGAGCACACTGCCGATGGCAAGCACGGCCAGCACAAAGCTGGTGCGCTCATCCGAACCAAACCACTCTTGCAGGAGGCCTGGCACAAGCGTGTCAAAGGCTGCTGTGACCGCCATGATCACGCCCGACGCCACCACCGGCACCGCGATGGGACGGAACTTCGCCTTGCCGGACGTTCCCGATTGATGCTTGTAATTCTTAGGGATCGCCGCGAACACCAGCACAACGGATGCCAGCATGAGCGCAGCCAGGCAGAGGTAGGCGGCAAAAGTGTTGAGCTTATGTACAAGCATGACGCCGATAACTGGGCCGATCACCCAGCACGCCTGGTTGATCACGTTGTCGATGGAGAGGATCCTCGCTGGCTTTTCACTCAATTGGGTGGCAGAAGATCGCAAAACTCCGGGAAGAGGTGAAGAGACCATGCCGAGCAGCAGCACCGCGATGCCTGCAAGCGGCCACCAGTCGGGTGCGCTCCAGAGGGTAAACCCTGCAAGTCCAAGTAGCGCGGCGCTGATCGCGCAGATGAGTGCGCACTGCCGTTTGATCGCCGCACCGTTGAGTCTGTGCGTAAGCAACACCGCCCCGATTGCTTCACCTGCGGCGTATCCGCCAGAGATCAGACCACCCGCGACGTAGCTCTTGCCTACGGCTGAGGTACCAACCACCGCCACCATCGGGATAGTGGTGACAACTAAACGGGTCAGCGGGGTTATCAGCAGCCATGCCGTTAGGGGTTTAAGAAAAGTCTTCATCATCTCGATCCCGCTGAACAGCCTTTCTTATATGTTTCGAGCTCAAAAGTGTCTTCGTGCCGTGCCGAGCAATGCAGTCGAAAACATAGTCGCTTTCGGATTGGGAAACCAGCCTGGCCTCGACTTCGACAACCTCGCCAAGTCCACAAGCGCCCACGTGCTTGCATTCATGCGAAAATCCAACGGTGAAAGCGTCACAACCCTCATTTTCCAATTCCCTCATTGCTGCGAGTTCACACAACCAAATGAGGATTGGAGTGGCAACCACTGGGATGTCGTTCCTCCATTGAGTTGCCAAGTCCGACTCTGCCACTGTGTGCTGAAGGACAGTCACTCCGAACCTTTCGACAATTGAGAAAAAATATTTTTCTTTTGCATTTCAATCGTGCCACCCGCGATGACCAAACCCTGTGCGTCTGACAGTAGCTTGGACACTTCACCGGTTTCATATCCTGAGTGGCCGAGAACCCGCATGGTATCCTGCGCAGTCTGGAGCACTGCTTCTGCTCCAAGCATTTTGGCAATAGAGCTAGTCATCGAGACTGTCGACATTTGGGATTGCATCTCCGTCAACGCCTCACGAGACAGCGCTTCAACCGTCGTAGCATTCACCCGAGCTCTCACGATGCGATCTTGAACATACTGGTAATTATCGATCGTTTTTCCAAAAGCAGCACGGTGGTTAGCAAATTCCATCATTTGATTTTCCATGAGCCTGAGGAAAGGCAATGCGATGATGCCGTATAAAAGTCGATCCAAGCAAATTGTGTCATAAATAATTTTAAGACCATTCCCCGCAGGTTGAATAACATTTTTCTCGGATCCACCCTCAACGAAGAGTTCCGGATAGCTTTTTTAGCCACCACCGCGCCCAAATCATCCAGAGAAGCCCCATCGCTCAGGTAAAAGCGATTCTGGATACCCGTTTTGGGAATGACCCACTCTTCACCTTTGCCAGTCCATTCGCCGATTTGATCGTTTCCAATCGCCTTTCCCGGAGTGGCCAGCGCCGTACCCAATAACCAGACTTTTTGACTATTCATTTGGTAGCCATTCCTTCCTGATCAACCCCTACATCACGTACAAATCAAGTCCCCACCCCGCCGAGGATTTAAATGCAGGTATAACCATGTTTGCATTTATCCTCAAGTATCTGGCGTGCGTTTCATACTTTGAGATCGATGTTAGGAACGGGTAAATCGCAGCGCCATGGTGACAAGTTCGAAGCGTCTTCATATGCCAGCGCGACCGCCTTCCCCAAGCCCATTCGTAAGCACTTCGAGTAACCGAAAAGGTGATCGCACGCCCTTCCTGCGGGTCTGTCTAGGAGGCGATAGCTTTCCTAAAGGAAGCCCGTAGAGCCCGGGTTCCCCAATCGCAGGATCTCATGGCCGGCGGCCAGCTTAAATTAACCAGTTCACCAGCGAGTTCATTACCAAATCCTTGCAACCGAACGGCCGCTGGCGTACCCGATGCTGAATGCCTGCTCAATTTCTAGGCCGGAACTCGCCAGGATTGTGGGCTCAATGGCTGATGGCATTGACCTCTTACAGCCCCAGCGCTCAGCCGTCACCGCAGCCGCCGGATGGATTGTGGCTCGATCTGAAGGTCCTTCGAAATCGTCTCCACAGCGCTTCGAAAAGGTCGATCTAAACATCAATGTGACCGAAGACAAATTTCAAGGAACAAAACCCGTGGCACTTCAATTCCACACATACCACTGACTTATCGGCTACATCTAATACTCCGTCAGCAGGGCATTGGAAGACTATTCGCTCAAAGGCTTCTCCTCTAACCTCGGTGTTTTTGACTGGTAATGTGGGTCTCGATAGGCCTCGGGACGGTCAATGCCGCGAAACATCGGTATACCCCCGAGGTCATTGCTTTGCTTGAACTCCCAAGTAGCCTCGTTACTGCACACCTAAAACCCTGGCCATCATGCGTAAGCCGTCACCCTCCATTGCGGAAACGCCGCGATTCCAGTCAATCGGAAGCGCAGCTCCCCATCTCACAGACGACTTGCAGCAACCTTCCGCCTACCCCGCGCGCTGAATTTGCTCTCCACGTAGCGGTAACTCAGATCCGCCACGGCAATGGACATCACGATGGTCACGGCACTCACCAGCACAAAGTGTCCGCTGAAAGGCTTGATGCCCAGCATGGGCAGGACAATCGACAGTACCGGGAGGTGCCAGAGGAACAGCGAATAACTGATGCGCCCCAGCCTCTGCAACGGCTCGGTACGCAGCAGCTTGGAGTTCCAGGCCGCCAGCATGACGAAGAGCCCGAAGAGCGCGCCGAACAGGATTTTGCGGAAAAACTGCAGGGGGCTTGGGTGATCCAGCCCCAGCGGGCCGAACCACATCTGGCCTGCAATCCACGCCACCACCAGTGCCGGAACCCAGAACCACACACTGGCGCGCTTGGGCTCGTATTCGGCAAGCAGCAGCCCCACCCCAAACCAGGGTAGGTAGGAGAAGGGGAAGATCTGAAAGTTCACCCCTCCCTCAGGCCAGGGCATGAGCGTCCAGGCAAAACCGAACATCATCAGTGCCACGATCGCGCCCACGCGCACCTTCTTCTCCCGCTTGCCCACGGCCCAAAATAGCACCGGCAGCCCCAGGTAGAACGCCACCTCCACGCACAGCGACCACATGTGCGTGAGCCCACCGGCTAACCCATTGGGCAGATAAATTTGACCGAAGAAGAAGGTGGCGAGGATCGCCTGGGGTGGGGTGCGGAAGGCGTCGAAAAGCAAGGCAAACGTCAGACCCACGCACACCCAATAGGCTGGGACGATGCGCCAGAAGCGGCGGCGCAAATAGCCTTGGGGGCGGAAATCGCGCCAGAGCAGGAACGCGGAGAGGGCGAAGAAGACGGCCACGAAGTAGTCGAAGCGCGCCAGGACGGCACTCTGAGTACCTGTTTGGAAGGCGGTGTGAGTCAGCAGCACGCCTAAAGCTGCGACACCGCGCAATCCCTCAAGCTGCGGCAGGTACGATGAAGACACTAATTTCAAGATTCTAGGTTGGAGATCGGATTGCGCAAAGTAATCGCTGCCGCGGTATTACTGGTGCTTGCCACGGTGGTTCCCCCGCTGATCACTAGCCGCATCATGCCCATCCCCCTCAATTCTTCGCACACATATGTTGCCCACGGCGACCACACCACCTTGACCCGCCAGATTGATACCTCAGATCCTGGCATCAAAGACGAGGTGAAAGTGCATGTGCAGGACACGCTCAAAAATGATGCAGGTAAAACACTGATTAGCGTGGATGATCACCTGCAACTGATTCGTCACTCCACCTATCCTGTGTTGGACAATAATTCCAGTATCACTGTGACCGTGCTGGGCAAAACGGACAAACGCGAGCGTTTCACCCGCAACGGACTGCAGTATTTCTTCCCATTCAATACTGAGCGGCGCTCCTATGATTTCTATGATGTTTTCGCCGGCGATAGCGCACCGCTGGATTATGTGCGCCAAGACGGCGACGCGTATGTCTATCACCAAAAGCGCGAGCATGTAGAGCGAACCATTTGGGTGGAGCCAAAAAGTGGCACCATCCTCAACGAGGTGGAGCACCTCACACTGCCTGGGATCGACACCACGCTCGAATGGGATCAAGCCACCCAGGACGCGGCCCGAGCACACGCTGATCGCACCAAACACACCTTGCAGGCGCTTCGAATCGCAAGCTTTATGCTCAAGCTGTGTGCCGTGCTCCTTATCGCTGTAGCGCTATGGCGTCGCCGCTGATTCGTTGGCCAGTGCTGTGGTCGGCACTGCTGATTACACTCCTGCTCTGGCCCTTCGCCACCCCAGGCATGCTGGGACTTCGCGACATGGTCGTGGTTCCCCACCCCGCCGTCTCCTTCGGCGATCTTCCGGCGCGCAACTTCCCCCAAGACGGCATCCTCGCGGTTCTTGGCAAGCTTTTCGACGCCTCCTACGCCGCCCGCCTCATGCTGCTTGCAGGGGCAATCGCGGGTGCGTATGGGGCGAGCCGCTTTGGGCAGCGCACCTGGGGCAAAATCGCCGCTATCACTTTGTGCCTGTGTAACCCCTTCACCATCGAGCGCCTGCACCAAGGCCACTGGTCTTTGGTGATTGCTGCCTGGCTGCTGCCCCTGCTGGTGGCTACCAAGAATCCGCTGGTGCTGTGGGCCTGTTCGCTCACACCCACCGGTGCGGTGATCGCCACGGTCGTGGGGGTTGCCACCGGGCCGTGGAAGAAGATGCTGCTGGTTGGCGCCTTGAGCTCTTTGAGCTGGCTTGTGCCCAGCTTGCAGTCCGTGCCGGGCAGCAGCACGCATGCCTACCTGGCAAGCCACACGGGCAATATCTGGAACGCGGAGGTGGCGGTGTGGCTGCCTATGCTCGCGCTGTTTGGACTGCTGCTCCTTGCACCTAGGCGCCTGCAGATCCTCGCCTGGTCCGGGTTGATACTCATGCTGGCCATACCCTGGCTGCTGTGGTTGCCGGGGGCCTCGCTGTTTCGCGATTCCAATAAGCTGCTCATGCTCGCACTGCCCGCCATGGTGGCCGGTGCCGCGCGCATTCCTCCCCTAGCCTTAGTGTTCGCCGCCCTGAGCTTCCGCCCACTTCCCGACGTGACCGTACCCACCCCTGATCTGCCCCAATCCGAAGGCGACCTGCTCATTGTGGACAGCCGCGGCATCGTCGAATACCAGGGGCGTGTGATGGTGGACCCGCGCCTGAAAGCAAACAGCTCCGTGCAGGCAGGCGAGCTGCGCGTGGATGGGGAGATCACCGATCAAGCCTCGCCCCGCTATACCGAAGCACTCAAGCACCTAGACGATGATGCCTGGCTGCGCGAACACCATATCGGGCTGGTGATTGACGGCGACTCCCAGCGAGAAATCGGCGGTATCACGAAGCCTCACCCCTTGGGCTGGGCGCTCATCTTCTCCTGGTTCGCAGTGCCGATGATCTGCATAAAGCGCCGGCCAGTCTCCTCCCAGGAGAACTGCTGCGCATAGTCTCTTGCAATGGCGCCAAGGGTTTGGCGGCGTTGTGCGTGGAAAAGCAAAAGACGCGTAGCGGCAAGGAAATCGGCGTGGGTATCCACCAGGAGGCCGCCGCGGACGGAATCACGAAGCCCACCTGAACTGCGATAACCAATGGTGGGCACCCCGTGCAGGCCAGCCTCAATCACGGCCAAGCCCCAGCCTTCCTTGGCAGAGGGCATAAGGTGCAGGCAGGCTCGCGCGAGGAGTTCATGCTTGCGGCGCTCGCTCACGTGGCCGTGAAAATGCACGCGATCTGCAACATCGGCGGCATAGGCGCGCAGGCGATCGGACCACCAGCCGGAACCAATCACATCCAGGTGCGCCTCGGGGATGGCGCGCACGGCGTCGATGGCGTGCTCAATGTGTTTATGTGGCACCAGCCTGCTCAGGGTGACCATGCGGAAGGATTCCTGGGCCGCGCTGGCATCCACCCGGTCCACGCCATTGCGGATGATGGCTACGCGGTGCACCCCCAAAGCGCGCAGTTCAGCAGCACTGGGTTCAGACACCGTCACCCACTGGGCATTGCGATAGACAAAGGGCGCGACCTTCGATTCCAGCCACCAACCCACCCGGCCAAGGAGGCGTCCTGCCACCGGCCACTGCTCGCGGTGGCAATGGTGGCTAAGCACCACCACCGGTGCGCGCGTGGCCAGACGCGCGAAGAAGGGGATGCCGTTTTGGGTATCTACCACCACATCAAAACGCCTGCGCCACAGCCACAGCAACGCGCGCGGGTACACGCTGAAGCGTCCGCCCGCGCGCGAGAAGGTGATACCGCCGCGCTGTTCTTGTTTGAGTGATCCGGGATAGCAGGCGGTGCGAAACGTCACCTCGTGCCCGCATGCGGAGAGGTATTCGCCTACTCGCTCAAGGTAGCGCTCGGAGCCGCCACCTTGGGGGTGGCTGGTATCGCGCCAGCAGAGCAGGAGAACCTTCATGGCCGTTATGCTATCGCGCATGGGCTTTTTCACTTTGCGCCGGTCGCTGAAATTGCTGCTTTCCTTCCCGCAGGAGCAAAAGGATCCCGAGCGCTTCTACACGGATCTCGCGCGCGATACCCGGCGTATGCTGGAAGAACTCTTAGGCCCAATTAGTGGCAAGCGCATCTTGGACGTCGGTGGTGGCCCCGGTTATTTCCGTGAGGCCTTCGCCGATTGCACCTACATCTCTTTAGAGCTCGACGGCGGCGATGTGCGCGGTGATGCCCAGGCTCTGCCCTTTGCCGATGGGGCTTTCGACGTAGTGTTTTCCTCCAATGTGGCCGAGCACGTCCCGCACCCTTGGGTGATGGGTGATGAGATGCTGCGCGTTGGCGGCGATGTGGTGCTCAGCTACACCATCTGGTTAGGCCCATTCGGTGGGCATGAGACGGGCTTGTGGCAGCACTATCTTGGCGGTGAATTTGCGCGCGATCGCTACACCAAAAAGCACGGGCATCCGCCCAAGAACTCCTTTGGCACCACCATGTTTGCGGTCAGTTGCGCCGAGGGGCTGCGCTGGGCTGATCGGGCGATTCCGGATAGCGAAAAGCTCGCGTTTCCCCGCTACCACCCACGCTGGGCGTGGTGGATGGTGAAGGTGCCGGGGTTACGCGAGCTTTTAGTAAGCAACCTGGTTATCGTGCGACGCGCTGCTTGAGCGCCTCGAACTGATCAAAGATCTCCTTTGGCACACGATCGCCCAAGGTCTTGAGGTATGCCTCATTATCTTCAACCTCTGCCTGCCACTGCTCGGCAGGTGCGCTGAGTGCCTCGCGCACGTCTTCGAGCGGGGTGTCCAGGCCGGTGAGGTCCAGGTCCTCGGCGCGGGCGGTGTGGCCTGCGGGGGTCTCGTCGGCTTCGACACGGCCTTCGAGGCGATCCACGATCCACTTGAGTACGCGGGAGTTATCGCCAAAGCCAGGCCAGAGGAAGCGACCATCATCGCCGCGGCGGAACCAGTTGACCAGGAAGATCTTGGGCATCTTCTCGCCGCCCTTTTCGCCCATGTCAATCCAGTGCTGCAGATAATCGCCCACGTTGTAGCCGATAAAGGGCAGCATGGCCATTGGGTCGTGGCGCAGTGCGCCAACCTTGCCCTCGGCAGCGGCGGTCTGGCCGGAAGATAGCAGGGCGCCAACCATGGTGCCGTGGTTCCAGTCGAAGGTCTCGGTCACCAGCGGCACGGTGTCGGGGCGGCGTCCGCCAAAGAGGATTGCGTCGATGCGCACACCGTTGGGGTCCTCGAATTCCTCTGCCGCGATGGGGCACTGATCAATTGCCACGGTGTAGCGGGAGTTCGGGTGAGCGGCGTCCGTGCCGGACTCCGGAGTCCATTCATTGCCCAACCAGTCGATGGCGTGCTCGGGCTTGTTTTCCAGCTCTTCCCACCACACATCGCCATCGTCGGTAAGCGCAACGTTGGTGAACAGGGTGTTGCCGGGCTCCATGGTGCGCATAGCCTGGGGGTTGGACTTGTAGTTGGTGCCAGGGGCCACGCCGAAGAAGCCGTTTTCTGGGTTGAAGGCATACAGGCCGTCCTCGCCGAAGCGCATCCATGCAATGTCGTCACCTACAACCTCGGCCTTCCAGCCTTCGATGGTGGGGTTGATCATGGCGAGGTTGGTCTTACCGCAGGCAGAGGGGAATGCGGCGGCAATGTGGTAAGTCTTGCCCTCAGGGGAGGTGAGCTTCAGAATCAGCATGTGCTCGGCAAACCAGCCCTCTTCCTTTGCCATCACGGACGCGATGCGCAATGCGAAGCACTTCTTGGCCAGGATGGCGTTGCCGCCATAGCCGGAGCCGTAGGACCAGATTTCCTTGGTCTCTGGGAAGTGGGTGATGTACTTTTCCTCATTGCAAGGCCACGCCACGTCCTTCTGGCCAGGCTCCAGCGGGGCACCCACGGAATGCAGGCAGCGCACGAAGTCGCCGTCGCCCAGGCGCTCAAGCGCCTTGGCGCCCATGCGGGTCATGATGCGCACAGAAAGTACAACATAAGGGGAATCCGTAAGCTGCACGCCGATCTTTGGATCCTCGGCGGCCAGCGGGCCCATGGCGAAAGGCACCACATACATGGTGCGACCCTTCATGGCGCCACGGAAACGCTCGGTGAGTTCCTTCTTCATCTCTGCAGGATCCGCCCAGTTGTTGGTGGGACCTGCGTCCTCTTCCTTTTCGGAGCAGATGAAGGTGCGCGACTCTACGCGGGCAACGTCATCGGGATTCGAGCGTGCGAGGAAGCTATTGGGGCGCTTTTCCTCGTTGAGCTTGATCAGAGTGCCGCTTTCAACAAGCTCAGACGTGAGTCGATCCCACTCTTCTTGGCTTCCGTCTACCAGCACAACATCGTCTGGCTGGAAGAGTTCTACGTTTTCCTCAATCCAGCTCAAAAGTGCCTGATTCTTAATGCGGTCGTCGAGCATCGCGTCTCCTTGTCGTTGATTCCTCAATCCAGCGTAGCCACTCACTTTGCCCCCGAACATGGGCACGTTTGTAACCTGCACCACAAAATAGGCTTACCTGCAGATCTACCCCCGATTAGCAGCAGGACACCCCCGTTTACCCTGTGGCATTACCCACCCCGTTTGGGGGTACTTTTTCTTCGTTGCTCTTTTGGGGTGCAAAAGGGCAAAATTGAGGGGATGCCTAATTCTCAAACCAATTTCAATGAAACTTTCGAAAACGACCTGGACTACCCCCGCCTCGGCTCGGTGAGCTTCCGCCGCGGCACGCTCACCGACAACCAAGAAGCCAATTGGAACGAGCACTGGCCGCACCTCGGCAAGGAGCTCTCCAAAGAGCTTATCGACGTCCCCGCGTGGTTCAACCGCCAGGACGCCCCCACCATCCTCGAGATCGGCTCAGGCACTGGTACTTCCACGGCAGCAATGGCACCGCTCGAGGCCGACACCAACATCATCGCCGTTGAGCTGTACAAGCCGGGCTTGGCAAAACTGCTGGGCGCAGTGGTGCGCGGAGAGATCGACAATGTGCGCATGATCCGCGGCGATGGCGTAGAAGTACTCACCCACATGTTCGCGCCCGAATCACTCGACGGCGTGCGCATCTTCTTCCCCGACCCCTGGCCCAAAGCGCGCCACCACAAGCGACGCATCATCCAATCCGGCGTGCTCAACCTCATCGCATCTCGCCTGAAGCCGGGCGGCGTCTTGCATGTGGCCACCGACCATGCCGACTATGCGCAGTGGATTGAGGAACTGGTGGACGTCGAAAAGCAACTCGAATATATGGGGTGGCCCTGGCAGGAATGCCCGCAACTGACCGACCGTCAGGTCATTACCAAGTTTGAAGGCAAAGGCCTGGAACAAGACCACACCATCCGCGAATTCCTTTGGAGGCGCAAGTGAGCAAGAAACTCCTGCTGGTTTGGGACGCACCAAACCTAGATATGGGACTCGGCGCCATCATCGGCGGCCGCCCCACCACCGCACACCGTCCCCGCTTCGACGCCGTGGGCCGCTGGCTTTTGGCGCAGGCCGGACGCATCAGCCACGAAACCGGGATGCACACCGAGGCCGAGGCCACCGTGTTCACCAACGTCACCCCCGGCGCCGCAGACCAAGTCAAGCCCTGGGTAGAGGCACTGCGCAACGTGGGCTTTGCCGTGTTTGCCAAGCCCAAGATCCACGAAGACACCGACGTGGACCCGGACATGGTGGCGTTCATTGAAGCCAACCGCGAGGAACTCTCAGGCGTTGTGGTGGCCTCCGCCGATGGCCGCAACTTCAAGGAGCTGCTGGAGGGACTCGATTGCGAAGTCACCGTCCTTGGCTTCCGCGAACATGCCACCTGGGCCATCAACTCCGAATCCATGAATTTTGTGGACCTCGAAGATGTACCCGGCGTGTTCCGCGAACCCCTGCCGCGCGTAGACCTGGACAATCTGCCGGAAGAAGGTGCCTGGCTGCAACCGCTGCGCCCGCTCAGGAGCCTCAATGTTCAATAAATGGGGCAGCGCGGCCTACCGCTTCAGAAAAGTCATCCCACTGGCAATTCTGGCCATCATCTTGGCCATCTACGGCATCTTCGGCACCAAGCTGGATGAACGCCTCAGCCAAGAAGGCTGGGACGATCCAGGATCCGCCTCCACACAAGCGGCAAAGATCGAACAGGAAATGTTCGGTCGCGATTCCAGCGGCGATGTGATCCTCATGTTTGAAGGCCTTGACAGGGAAACCGAGATCAAGGCCTATTTGGACACACTGCAATCCGAACACCCCGATGAGATCAAGCAGGTGGTGAGCTATTTTGATAACCACCAGGAACTCATGCGCAATGGCGATACCGCCTTCGCCGCAGTGGCCCTGAAAGGCGATGGCGAGCAAACGCTAAAGGACTATCGCAAGATCAAACCCGACCTTGAATTTGAGGGCATGGAAGTAGCCGGCGCTACCGCTGTCGCCGACGCGCTTGATGAGGGCATGGCCGGTGATATCCACCGCGCCGAAATTTACGCGCTCCCCGCAGTGGGACTGCTCCTGCTGCTGGTGTTTGGTTCCATCGTGGCGGCCCTCATGCCGCTGCTCGTGGGCATTCTCTCCATCCTCGGATCCATCGGCGTGCTCTCCGTGCTCGCCGGGTTCACACAGGTCAATGTCTTTGCGCTGAGCGTGGTCACACTGCTTGGCCTGGGTTTGGCCATCGACTACGGACTGTTTATGGTGTCACGCTTCCGCGAGGAGCTCGACCGTGGCCAAGCCGTCCCCGATGCCGTGCGCATCACCACCGCAACCGCAGGCAAGACGGTGGTGTTCTCCGCTGCCATGGTGGCCGTGGCGCTCTCGGGACTCTTCGTCTTCCCCCAAGCCTTCCTCAAATCCGTGGCATATGGCGCGATTAGCGCCGTTGGCCTGGCAGCCCTACTCTCCATCACCCTGCTCCCCGCCATCTTCGGCCTGCTGGGCAAACGCATCGACGTGGGCACAATACGCAAGACCCGCCGCGATGCCCGCAGGATCCAAGACACCTGGTGGTACCGCGTGCCAGCCTGGTCCATGCGCCACGCAAAGGCGCTCACCGTTGCCATCGTAATCGCACTACTGGCACTGACAGTGCCGCTATTTGGCATCAAGTTTGGCGGCATCAACGAAACCTATCTTCCGCCGAATAATGAGGTGCGCCAGGCGCAGGCGCACTTCGATGAAACCTGGCCCACCCTGCGCACTGATCCCATCAAGCTGGTGATCGCTGGCGCCGACAATGCTGAACTTGCGCAGGTGTACCAGCAGGCAAACCAGGTCACCGGCCTTGCCGACCGCTTCAAGCCAGTGCACCCCACTAAAGATGGGGTGACGGTACTGGCTGCGGGAATCAGCAATCGTGATGATAATGGGAGCGTCGTCAAGCAATTGCGCGCCATCGACGCCCCCGAAGGCGTTGAGGTCTACATCGGCGGCACGCCCGCCATGGAAGTGGAGTCCATCGAGGCCTTGTTCCATAGGCTGCCATGGATGGCGCTCTACATTGTGGTGGCCACCTTCATCCTCATGTCGCTGGTGTTTGGTTCGCTCATTCTGCCCGCCAAGGCCGTGATCATGACCATCCTTGGCATGGGCGCGACGCTGGGCGTACTCACCGCAATGTTCGTAGACGGCGTGGGTGCGGAACTGTTCAACTTCTCCCCCGGCCCGCTTATGAGCCCCGTGTTGGTGCTCATCATGGCGATCGTCTACGGCCTTTCCACCGACTATGAAGTCTTCCTGGTCTCTCGCATGGTGGAGGCGCGCGACAATGGCGCCACCACCGACGAAGCCATCAACTACGGCACTGCGCGCACCGGTGGCATTATTACCGCGGCCGCGCTCATCATGATCGTGGTGTGCGGCGCATTCGGGTTCTCTGAAATTGTGATGATGAAGTACATCGCCTTCGGCATGATCGCGGCGTTGCTTTTCGACGCCACCATCATCCGCATGATGCTCGTGCCCGCAGTGATGCACCTGTTGCGAGAGGACAACTGGTGGGCACCCAAGTGGGTAAAGAAAGCATCCGCAGCGCTTGGGCACAACCAAGTTGTGGTGGCACAACCCGGCCGATCGGGCCGCCCCGCAACCGGCAATAATGAGCTCGTCCCCTTCAACGAGTTGATCAATCGACTCCAGCACGAGGACTAAGAGGACCAAAAACGTGAAGCAGTGGTTGCGCTTTCTCGGCCCCCTGGCAATCCTTGCCATCGCGGCCTTTTTGTTGCGCGACAAAATGCCCTTCCTTGCCGAGGGCTACCAGCAGGTGCTCGACGCCAACAACGTGGGGCTCGTGCTTGCGCTGATCGTGACCATCGGCTCCATGTTCGCCATGGCTGAGGTGATGCGGCTGCTTCTAATGGCCGGCGGCACCAAGGTGTCGCTGTGGAAAACTGCAGAACTGACCTTCGTGGCGAATGCTTGGTCCTCAACCTTCCCCGGCGGCGCCGCCATCAGCACCGTGTATCAATACCAAACCATGCGCAAGTGGGACGTCTCGGTAATTGTGAGCTCCTGGTTCATTGTAGTTTCCGGAGTGCTTTCCACGCTGTGGCTAGTGGGCCTGGGCATCGTGTCCATCTTGTTCCTCGGCGCCTCCTTCAGCATCTGGCCGCTGCTGGGATCTGCGACCGTGATGCTCGGGATTGCCGTGCTGGTGTACCTTGCCACCACCCACCCGAAGGCCACCTCCAGGATTATCTGCAGCGAGGTGCGAACCTTCAACCGGCTCATGCGCCGCGACCCCGAACGCTGGATCCCCGCCATCCGCAAACACGTCCGCCAACTTCACGCAGTGCACTTGCCCAGGCGGCGCTTTGCCCTGATCGCAGCGCTGAGCCTCGCCAATTGGATGCTGGAAATCTTAGGGCTCTGGCTATGCATCTGGGCAGTCACCGGCGCACTGCCCGGGCTTGAGCGAGTAGGCGAAAACCCCTCCTTCTTGGGGGTAATCCTGGCCTTCGTGACGGCTAAAATTGTCGGCACGGCCCAGGTCACACCGGCGGGGTTGGGGCCGGTGGAAGCGGCGATGACCGCCAGCCTGGTGGCAGTGGGCATGACCGCCTCCAGCGCATTCGGCGCCGTCTTCGTGTACCGCATTCTTGCATTTGCACTCATGACCATCCTTGGATGGATTATCTACCTCATCTCGGTTGCCCGAGGTGGAATGAAAGCAGGAGAACAATCATGAAAACTCTCGGCATCGACCTTCTCGCCGTGTTCATCTTCGCCATCCTGGCGCGGCTCGCCCACGGCGGCCTATCCGTTGTGGAGGTGCTGAACACCTTCTGGCCTTTTGCCATCGGTGCGATCATCGGCAATGTCGTAGCCCATGGTCGTGGCGTTCCCGTGTGGTTGAGCACCGTCATCTGCGGGCTCGGCATCTGGGGAGTACGCCACGATGCCTTCCCCCACTGGAGCTTTATCCTGGTAGCAAGCGTGATGAGCGCGATCTTGCTGCTTGGATGGCGCCGCCTGTGGCAGCCCAAGTAAGGTGCAGCAACAACAATCCCAGCAGCACGTGGGCGGCACCGTCGAATCCGGTGAGATGCGCGCCCAGGCACACGGTGCCCACCGGGAAGGTTGAAGCGAACCAGCTCGGGTTATAGGGCATGGCGAAGGCCACGGACCAGTGGCGGTACAGCGCATACGCCACGAGGGGAACCCCGATGCTCAGCATGATAACCCCATAGGTGTGCGCTCCCCACAGCAGATGCGCGGCGGCGGTGGATTGGCCGACAATACCCAGCGGAATCCAAGTAGTGGTACGCAACGCTAGCGGCACCTCGGCGCGCAGATACGCCACCACAAAGGTGGGAACGCCAGTGGCCCACGCCAGCGCAAACATCGCCATGCCGATGTGCATGATCAGATCACTGCCTACATGAGCACCTAATTGCGCGGAACTCGTGGCCGTCACCATCGGCGCCACCAGCGGCAGGCCCCACGTGAAGGCTGCGGGGCCTGCCTGCCTACGCAACAACGCAAGCGTGTACCAGATGCACGTGACCACGCTGAGCGCACCGCCGATCGCCCACAACACCGCGTGCACCCACCACAGGCCCAAGGTGGCCGAATACGCCGTGCCTAACGCCAGCAACCCCATCGAATACATGCCCCAAGCCGGCATGGTGCGAGTGCAAAATGCTTCCCGGCGCGTGACTAAAATAGCCAGCACAGATGCGGCGAGCAGCAGCGCGTGAGACAGCCACGTCAGACCGAAGGTATACGTCAGTGTTGCCGTAATTGAGGTGCCCATCAATGCACCAGACCAAGCGGGACCAAGTTTCATAGTGCCAAGCCTAAACCTCCGCCCGGCCGAGCGGGAGAGCGTTTTTCCCTGTAACAGCTACAATGAAACAATGTACCTCGTGCCTGATCAGCCCACCCTCGCCGCTCTTCTAGCGGTATATCGAGAAGGAGGGATGGCCGCCGGTGCCCGCGCGCTGGGCGTATCCCAGCAAAGCGTGAGCGTGCGCGTGGCCAAGGCGGAGGATGCCTGGGGCTTTGCTGTTTTTGAACGCTCGGCGCAGGGCTGCAAGCCGAGCCCCAAGGGTCAAGAGATTCTTGTAGCTCTGGAACGTCTCGAGGCCGCCACCAACGCTTGTGCCGCTGACATTGCGCGCGTGTGCGATCCGGTGTTGCGCATCGCCGCCTCCCATACCGTCGCTGAATATGATCTTCCCCATTGGGTCAGTGGCCAGGTGCGCGTGTTGCTCGCCAATAGCCACGAGGCTCAGCAGTTGGTACTCGAGGGCGCGGTGGACATCGCATTCATTGAAGGCATTGAGCTTGTCGACGCACTCAGCTCCCGCACCATCAAAGCGGATCCACTATCAGTGGTGGTGCCGCAGGATCATCCCTGGCCGCAGCGCATTACTCGGGAGGAATTGCGCCGTGTGCCCATGGTGTTGCGCGAACGTGGCTCCGGCACCCGTGAAGTGATTGAACAGGCGACGGCCCTGGCGAAACCGGCGGCGGAATTTGCCTCGCTTGCCACGCAGCGACGCGCCATCCTGGCACTGGGCGCGCCCGGGGTGTTGCCGCTGAGGACCATCACGCCGGATCTTCGCGCCGTTGAGGTGGAGGGAGTGGATCTGCAGCGCGATATCCGCGCGGTGTGGCGAACACTCAGCCCGGCCGCCGAGCAGCTTCTCAACCGAGCCCTGGCGAATCCTGAGCCTTAGGCCACCATGCGCCCGCGTTGCTCTGGGAGCAAGAATGAGGCTGTGGCGGCGATAATGAACGCCGCCGAGAACACGAAAAAGAGCGCACCCCTTGGAATCAGCGGCACTGCTAAGGGCGCCACGATCGAAGCCAAGCGTCCGAACGCCGCCGCCTGACCGGTGCCGGTGGCGCGCAGATTGGTTGGGTAGAGCTCCGGGCCGATGGCGTAGAGCGCGCCCCAAGCACCCAGATTCATCATGGAGAGGCAGCAACCCGCCACTACCACTTGCCAATCGGTGCTCGCCAATGCGAAAGCCACTGCCGAAAGCGCCGAACCGATCAGCATGGTTGCCAGCGTGGGTCTGCGGCCCCAACGTTCGATGAGCAGGGCAGCAAGCGCGTAGCCGGGCAATTGCGCGATGGTCATGATGAGCGTGAATCCGAAAGATTTGACCAGGGTGTACCCGTCGGCGTGCAGCAGCGAGGGGATCCACAAAAACGCGCCATAGTAGGCGAAATTGATGCACAGCCAGACAGTCCACAATGCGATAGTTCGCCTACGCAATACTGGGGCAAAAATGCTGTTGGCCTGAATGTCCTCGGCTCCGCTGGCCTCCCGCTCGACGGGGCGGAAAAGCACCTTGGAACTGCGTATCTTGGCAATCACCTCATCTGCTTGCTCATGGTGACCTTTGGCGCGCAGGTAGCGAACAGATTCCGGCAGCCCCAATCGGACCACGAAGGCATAGGCCGCCGGCGCACAGCCGATCAGCAGCGCCCAGCGCCACCCCTGCTCGGATTGCCCAACCACGAAGGTGCCGATTACCGCAGCCAGGATCCACCCAACGGCCCAGAATGCCTCCAGCAGCACCACCATGCGCCCGCGCACTTGTCGGGGCGCAAATTCACTCACGTAGGTGGAAGCGACGGGCAGCTCCGCGCCCAGCCCGAGGCCCACCACAAACCTCAAGGCGATGAGCATGCCAAGGCTTGTCGACGCCGCCGAGGCACCAGTGGCGACGCCATAGACCAAGAGGGTGAGCGCGAATATATTACGTCGGCCGAACTTGTCTGCCAATAAACCACCCAGGGAGGCGCCGATCGCCATACCTACAAAGCCGATGGAGCCCAACCAACTACTTTGGGTTGGCGTGATCCCCCAATGCGCCACGAGGGCTGCCATGATGAAGCTCATCAGCCCCACGTCCATGGCGTCCATAGCCCAGCCGAGGCCTGACGTTCCCAGAATCTTTGCGTGCGCCCGCGTGACGGGCATGGTATCGAGTTGTGCTTGACTCATGCTTCCCATCCAAAAACACTTTTAGCTTTTTGCATGCCAAGCGTCACTCAGCATTGATTAATAATTACGCAATGGGAACATTAAATCTAGAGCCGCTGCCCCCGTTTGGGAGTAGCGGCTCAACGATTCCAAGGCTTAATCACATCGGCATGATGGTGTGCTTCTTGGGCAGATCATGCTCAACCTTAGTTTCCATATGGCGAAGCGCCTGGCGCAACGCGATGCGGGTATCGCGCGGCTGAATCATGGCATCGATGTAGCCACGCTCGGCGGCCACATAGGGGCTGGTCATGTTCTCGTCGTAGAAGTCCATGAATACCTTCTTCATGTACTCACGCTGGGCTTCATCTTCGATCATGGCGAGCTGCTTGCCTTGAATCATCACCGAAGCAGCCGCAGCACCCATCACAGCGATCTGTGCGGTGGGCCAGGCAAGGTTGATGTCGCCGGTGAGGTTTTTCGATCCCATCACCGCGTAGGCACCGCCATATGCTTTGCGCACAATCAGCGAGATCTTTGGCACCGTCGCCTCCACCAGCGCGAATGCCAGCTTCGCGCCGCGGTGAATCAAACCGGAAGTCTCCTGCTCAACGCCTGGCAGGTAGCCGGGCGTATCCGCTACGAAGAGCACCGGGATGTTGTAAGCGTCGCAAATGCGGATGAAACGCGCGCCCTTATCGGCGGCGTCGGCGTCGATGCAGCCAGCAAACTCCAGTGGCTGATTGGCAACCACGCCCACCGATTTACCGTCGATACGCGCAAAAGCCGTAATGAGGTTTGGGGCGAAGCCCTCCTGGATCTCCAGGATGTCGTCGTTATCGAAGAGCAGCTTCAGCAGATCGTGCATGTCATAGCCCGCGTTCGTGTCATCGGGCATGAAGGTGTCCAGCGCCTCGGCATCAGCCACCTCAGCATCCGCTGGAGCCCAATAGCTAGGGTTTTCATCCTGGCAGGTCAGCGGCAGATGCTGCAGAAGATCGTGAACGAAGTTGAAGGCATCTTCCTCGTCGGCGGCCACGTAGGAAACGTTGCCATTCTTTTCCTGCTGCCGTGCAGAGCCAAGCTCCTCAGAGGTGATCTCCTCGCCCGTGACCTCCTTGATCACTGCGGGCCCAGTGACGTACATTTCTGCACGCTTATCCACGGCAATCACAAAATCCGTGGTCACGGGGGCGTATACGGCGCCGCCAGCAGACTTGCCCATCATGATGGAAATCTGGGGGCTGCGGCCAGACAGCGGTAACTGGCGCCTGGCGATCTCCGAATACATCGCAAGGGAGGTCACGGCGTCCTGAATACGGGCACCACCCGAATCCTGAATACCGATCACAGGACAGCCGATCTTGATGGCCATATCCATCACTTCACAGACCTTGCGCCCAAACGTCTCACCCACCGATCCGCCATAGACCGTTTTATCGTGGGCATAAATGGCCACGGGGCGGCCATCAATGCGGCCATAGCCAGTGACAACGCCATCGCTATAGGGCGCGTCAGCGTCGTCAGGCGTGCGCCCAAGAGCACCGATTTCCACGAAAGAACCGGCGTCAAGGAGGCGGTCGATGCGCTGGCGAGGGGAGGTGAAACCGGCGGCGTCACGCTTCGCGCGAGCCCGCTCAGAACCTGGGTCCTGCGCTTTTTCTAGGCGAGCGCGCAGGTCAGCGAGCTTTTCCGCCGTGGTTTCCAAAGTCACTCCCTCATCGATGAACTATCCAACTCATCTACGATAGTGGAACCACCCTACAAGTTGATAATGCGATTGCTCATTGCCACGCCCACCTTGCCAATTTCCGGTTCATCAACCACCGCCAAGTGATCGCCATTGAGGTGGATAATTTCCAGATCCTTCACGATCTGCTTCCAGCCGCCGTCTTCATCGATCTCCGCGTAGGAAGGCTCCAGCTCAATGGCCCCATCGTGCATGCGCTCGGCACGGAAGAGCATCACGGGAGCATCCACGCTTTCCCAACGGCTGAAGTCCAGGCGGTCCAGAATGCGATTATCCACAAAGGACGCGCGCTGATGCTCCAGCACACCGGCAGAAAGGCCATGCTCTGAGGCATCGGTGTTGGCAAGGAACTCAGCCATCATCCCAAGCAGCGCGTCTTCACCGGCAGATTCCAGCAGCTCATAGGGCACCGGGAAGTCCAAACCGTAGGTCTTCTTGGCAAACGCCGAATAGCGCTCCCAGCGTCGCTTCGTTTCTTCCGGCGTATCCGGTGCGGGATGAGCAGGACGAACCGTGTCCAACAATGCGATGAATGCCACGTCCACGCCCTCAAGCTGGTGTGCCACCTCATACGCCAGTGCGCCCCCGAAGCTCCAGCCGCCCAGCACGATGGGCAAACCGTCGGAGTACTGCTTGATCTCCTCCAAATAGCTGGCAGCGCGATCTTCCAGCGATCCTTCCAGGCGCTCCACGCCGTAGACGGGCACGTCTTCAGGCAAACGACGCATCAGCGGTTGATACACCACGCTGGATCCGCCAGCCGGGTGGAACATGAATACCGCTGGCTTGGTGGAGCCCTCCGGGCGGGCACGCAGCACGCGGATATTGCCCTCGACATCGGTTTCGAGGCCTTCGCGCACCAAATCGGAGAGCGGCTCAAGCGTGGTTGCTTCCAGAACCTGCTGTGCGCTCACCGCAACTCCGGCGCGATCCGAGAGCCTTTCGGCAATCGCCTGGGCGTGATCCTCACTGATCTTCGGCAGCTCACTGGTGACACCCGCGGGTGCCTTGCCCACGATGCCCGACCACGTGGCGAACACCAGGCGTTCGGAGGCGTCGCGGGGCGCTACGCCAACGCCTTGCGGCTTCGAATCTTCTGCAGGAGCTTCTGCCTGCTCAGGCGCGGACTCAGGTGCGGGCTCGCCGGATTTGCCGGCAACGAGGTCTTCTACCAACGTCACCACGTCGGCCACGGAGGCGTCGCGAAGCGCCTGCACCTGCAGCGGTGGAATCTGGAACTCGTGCTCAATGCGGTTCTTGATGCGCATGCCCATGAGCGAATCCAAGCCGAGGTCGATCAGCGGCAGTTCGCGGGGCAGATCTTCGACGTCATAGCCCATGGCCTCAGAGACGATGGTGCGCATGCGCTGCTCTACTGACTCGCTGCCATCCCACACCGGCGCTTCGGGGACAGCCTCCACTTCGGACTCGGGGGCGCTGTGGGTGGGGGCTGCGGTGGTGGCGAAACCTTCGGCCAAAGCGATGGTCTGCTCCCCCATCACGCGGAATACCTGCACGGTAATGCCCGCGACGTTCCTGATCACCACGGTGCTCAGCTCTCCAGATGCGGGCAGCGGTGCTTGTTCTTCCATCGCCAGCAAAGTGGCACCGGGCAACACCGCTTCCACTGCGGATTCCACCAGGGCTTCGAGGCTCGGGACCTGCTCGGCAACGGTGCTGAAGGCGATTTGGCCGGGCAGCGTCACCTTCGCCCCTGGAAGATTCACATGCTGCGATTGCGGACGCGCGGCCGTCCAATAGCGCTGGCGCTTCCAGGGCACACCCGGTGCCGCCTGCACGGGGCCGGATCCATAGAGCTTGGAGAAGTCAATGTCGCTTCCCTGCACATACATCTTGGCCAGCAGATCGCGGATGGTGTCGCCGGCATCGAGCTTGCGCTTGAGCGCGAAGAGCAATTGCGCGTCTGCTTTGCCCACGCTAAAGGCGGTATTCATCATGCCCATGAGTGCTACGGGGTTCGGGGAAATCTCCACGAGCATCTCGTAGCCATCAGCGAAAGCGCGCTCGGTGGCGCTTTGGAAAAGCACCGGCTGGCGGGTGCAGCGCAGCCAGTAGTCAGCATCGTGCACTACCTCGCCCGGCTGATAAGTGCGCTCCTCCACGGAGGAATACAGCGGGATGCGCAGCGGGCGTGGTGTAATCATGGAGGTTTCTGCGGCGAGTTCGCCCAGCAACGGCTCCACGGCACTAGTGTGGCCTGCGCCTTTCACGTTGAGCATACGGGCAAACTTGCCCTCCTCCTGCAGGCGCTCAACCAGTGTCTCCACAGCGGCGCGCGGGCCGCCCACGGTGGTCATACCGGGACCTGCAAATACGGCAGGCTCGATGCCATCCTCAAAGCCGGTATCGGCTGGCAGCTCCACCACGGCCATGGCGCCAAGCTCGTCCTCGGGCAATGAAGCCTCGCCCTCTCCCATGAGACGGGCGCGGTGGATCGCCACCATCATGGCGTCCTCGGCGCTGAGTCCACCGGCGGCGTAGGCCGCGGCGATCTCGCCCATGGACATGCCCATCACAGCCTTAGGCTTGGCACCGAATGCTGCCAGCAGATCCGTCAGCGCGATCTGGATGGCGGTGATGGCCACCTGCGCCGTTTCGGTGTTGTAGGTCTGCTCATCGTCTTCGACAATGTCCAGGATGGACCATCCGGCCTCGAACTCGACGAGCTGATCCAGCTCGCGAAGGCGCTCGGCAAAGGCCTCCGATTGACTGCTGAGGTCCTTGACCATCTTGCGGTGCTGCGAACCAAAGCCAGAGTAGACGAACACTGCGCCTTGACCCGGCGCGTCTGCAGCGGCAATGCCGACGCTGACCTTGCCTTCTGCCACCTGCTTGAGACGCTTGATCGCCTCATCCTTGGTGGCGGCCTGCACGACCGCGCGCGAGCGACCATGGTTGCGTTTGGCCAGGGAACGCGCGAGCGCGGGCAGATCATCGCCCACCGCTTCTGCCACGGCGGCGGCAGCTTCTCGACGTCGCGAAGGCAGCAATCCAGAAACGGCGAACACGCCCGCTCCGGTATTCAGCAGTGCAGGCTCTGTTTCCGCTTGGGCGTCGTAGGACTGCAGGACGACGTGCGCATTGGTGCCACCGAAGCCAAAGCCGGACACACCGGCAACCTTGTGGCCGGAGTATTCGGGCCATTCGCGGGGATCTTCTACCACCTCGATGTGTTGGGCATCGAAATCAATGTAGCGATTGGGCGCGCTGAAGTGCAAAGAAGGCGGCAGCACATCGTTGTTCATTGCCAGCACCGTCTTGATAATGCCCGCCACGCCAGCGGCTGATTCAGTGTGGCCGAAGTTGGTCTTGGCGCTGCCCAAAAGCGTTGGGGTGGCGAAGTCGCGTCCAGCCCCGAGAACTTCACCAATCGCATTGGCTTCGATTGGGTCGCCCAAAATGGTGCCGGTGCCGTGCGCCTCCACATAGTCCACGGTGTTGGGGTCCACGCCCGCGTCGGCGTAAGCGCGCTGCAGCACATCCACTTGCGCGTCGGGGTTGGGGGCGGTGATGCCATTGGAGTGGCCATCGGAGTTTACCGCCGAGCCCTTAATCACTGCCAGGATGTTGTCGCCATCGCGTTCTGCATCGCTGAGGCGCTTGAGCACCACCACGCCCGCGCCATCGCCGCGCACGAAACCGTCGGCGTCGTCAGAGAACGCATGGATTTTGCCAGTTGGGCTAAACACCCCGAGTTCACCAAAAGCGGTGGTGACGAACGGGGCTGCGAGGATATTCACGCCACCGGCAATGGCCACATCAGCGTCGCCGTGGCGAAGCGCACGCACTGCCTGGTGCGTGGAAACCAGCGAGGATGAGCAGGCGGTGTCAACGTTGACCGAGGGGCCGCGGAAGTCGAAGGCGTAGGAAATGCGGTTCGCGATCACGGAGCTCGCCGTGCCGGTGAGTGCATAGGGATGAGATTCGGCGGGATCGGAAGTGATCAGCATGCCGTAGTCGTTATTGGATGAGCCCATGAACACGCCCACCGAGGATCCGCGCAAGGTATTCGCGGGGATATGCGCATGTTCCAGGGCCTCCCAGGTGAGCTCAAGCAAGATGCGCTGCTGAGGGTCAATATTGACGGCCTCAAGCGGGGAAAGCCCGAAAAATTCGGCATCGAAGCTGGCGACATCTTCCAGGTAGCCGCCGATGGTGTTGGTTTCTTCCAAGCGTTTCGACGTCACCTCATCGCCCGCATACTCGCTCCAGCGACCAAGGGGCGGCTCGCCCAGACCGTCGCGGCCTTCGACCAGCATCGACCACATCTCATCCAGGTTGTTCGCCCCCGGGTATCTCGCCGCCATGCCAACGATGGCCACGTCGTGTTCTTCTGAACGCTGGCGAGGTTGAGTAGCGGCAGCGTTGCGGGCAGGGGTGCCGTGGACAAGCCTACGAGCAAGGCCACTGATGGTTGGGTATTCGTAGGCGATGGTTGGGTCCAGGCGGGTGCCTAAGAGGCGTTCGAGCTCGCCGGAGAGGGCAACCACGTCTCGTGAGGACAGGCCGAAGGATTGCATCGGGAGGTCATCGTCGATGTCTTCAGTTCCCGTGGTTTCGCGAACCCAGTCGCGTAACCAAGCGCGCAGTTGCTCTACCGTCATCAAATCTTTCACCTTTCTTTTGCCCTCCTAGAGTAGCGGCAACAACACCATCGTCAGCATCGCACCCACCACAAAGTTCAACACCAGAAACACGCGCCACGCGCGATTCACGCTAGGGGAAGTCTGCCAGGTGACGCCCAAGAAGCGCGCCGCGTTCAGCGCATAGCCCGCGCCAGCCAATGCAATCAGCCACGAAGGCGAGGGAAGCAACAGTAGCAAGAGTGCAGAGACGCTATACGCCAACACCACAAGCTGAACCGTATGCCTCGGGCCAAGCTTGGTGGCAATAGAGTGCAAACCACCCGCGCGATCCGACTGCACGTCCTGCACCGCCCCCAGCGCATGGCTTGCCATCCCCCAAAGAAAAAAGGATGTCATCGCGATCCAGAAACCGCTGGGTGCTTCGCCGTACGCAGCACCGACGATCGCCGGGGTAACAAAGTGTGCCGCCGACGTTGCCGAATCGACAATGGGGCGTTCCTTGAAGCGCATGGGTGGCGCCGAATACGCCACAACGAAAAACGCAGAGATCAACAACCACCACCCCGCACCCTGGGCGGCCATGATCGCCAACAGCGGCACAGTGCTGAGGGCGGAAGCCCAAAGCAGCGGCTTGTGCATGGACTTGGGCAGTACTGCGCCCTCAACTCCGCCCTTGCGGGGATTGCGAATGTCCGATTCATAGTCGAACACATCGTTAATGCCGTACATCGCAATGTTGTAAGGAATCAGGAAGAAGAAGGTGCCCACCAGGAACAACCAATCCACTGCGCCGCCAGATAGCAAATAGGCAGCGGCAAAAGGAAACGCCGTGTTCACCCAGCTCAATGGCCGCGATGCGTGCAGAATCGATTTGATCATCGGCGCACCGCCGGCACAATCAGCGCCACAGCCAGGGCGTAGAAAAAGTCCTCAATGGGCGCGAGCCCAATACTGAGCCCAAGGCGCTGACTCTCGCCGTATCCCACCAAACCGGCGGCAATCATCAGATTGTCGAACACCGCAGTGAGCAGCAGCAATGTCGCCACGGTGATCGCCGTTGCCTTGGGCCAGCGCCCCCTATTGATCACCACCGCAGCGATCAGGAACGGCAGGCTAATCAAAAAATACGTCATCGCTGCACCCACCCCGCGATATTCATGGTGAGATACACCAGGAAGCACAAGAAGATTGGCTCCTCCACCGGCATTTCTGGGGCGAGTTCAATGCCAAGCATGTAGGGGGAATCACCGCGATAGAACGTGCCCGTGGCAATCCCCAAAGCGTCCCAGCACAGCAGCATGGCCAGTAGCGCCAGAAGGATGACTGCGCTGCGCCTCGGCGCGCGGAAGAAATTGAGCTTCCAGCGCCAGTCACACAGCACCATGCTGCCCAGGCTGAATAGTAGGAAGAGAAGATAAGCTGCGGACATCAGTGCTCCAGAGGGCCGCTGCTGGTATCGCCACGAAGACGCTTCACCACGTTTTCCGCCGAGATCAAACACATGGGAACACCGACACCGGGCACCGTCGTGGCGCCAGCGTAATACAAACCATTTACCTTCTTCGAAGCATTCGAGCCGCGCAGCATCGCGGATTGGCGCAGCGTATGCGCAGGCCCGACCGAACCACCCGACCAAGCGTAGAACTGCTCAGCAAAGTGCTGGGGGCCGATCACGTGGCGTTCGACGATCCGCTCACGAAGGTCTGGAATGTCGGCCCATTGGGCGATTTGGTCAATCGCCGCCTCCGCCACTTGTTCTTCGCGATTAAAGTTTGGCTGCGCGGGCACCGGCACCAGCACAAAGAGGTTTTCGTGACCCGTCGGTGCCACGTCTGGATCTGTAGCTGAGGGCTTGGAAATATACAGCGAGCGCGAAAAACCATTGGGGCGATCAAACACAGCCTCAAAATCGGCGTCCCACTCCCGGGAAAACAGCAGGTTGTGGTGCAGAAGTTGCGGTAGTTCGCCACGCACACCAAGGTAAAGCAAGACCGTGCCGATGCCCGGGTTGCGCTTGGCAAAATACTGCTCGGGATATGTACGCAGATGCCGTGGGAGCAGCGCATTCTCGGTGTGTTTGAGGTCCGCTGCTGAGACGACGACGTCTGCGTCGAGGAAGGTGGCGTCGACAAGCTCTACGCCCTGAACCTCCTTGTTGCTGCACACGATCTCGGCAACCTCCGCGCCGAGGCGAATCGTGGCGCCCTGCTCGCGAGCGACATCGGCGATGGCATCCACCACTGCAGCGAAACCACCCTGCGGATACAACACTCCCTGCGTGAGGTCAGTGTGGCTCATTAAGTGATACATCGCGGGGGTGTTCTTGGGAGAGGAGGAAAGAAATACCGCGGGATAACTCAGCATTTGGCGCAGACGATGATCCTGGAAACGATCATTCACGAAGTGCTCAAGACTGGTTCTCAGCAGCGTACTCAAGAAGAGCAGTTTCGAGGTCACGTCCTTGTGCAACGGCAGGCGGGTGAAATTGTTGTAAAGGAAATGCTGAACCGCTACCTCGTAGGTTTCTCTGGCGCTTTCGAGATAACGATCGAGCTGCTCACCAGCGCCCGGCTCGATCGACTCGAAGATCGCACGCGCATCGCTCACATCGATAGGATCCAGTCCCTCGGGGAAAAAGCGGTAGGCGGGATCTAGCTCCACCAAATCAAGGCGTTCCGCGGTGCTGGACCCGAAGAATTGGAAGAAGTGCTCGAAGGCGTCCGGCATGAGATACCAGGACGGCCCGGTATCCCAGCGGAACCCGCCGCTGCTGAAGGAACCAGCGCGCCCACCGATGTGGTTGTTCTTTTCCACGACGGTGACCTCGTGGCCTTCATGGGCTAGATATGCGGCGGTGGCGAGTCCCGCCACCCCTGCACCAATGACGACGGCTTTCATACTCATACCTTTCCTACTGCCGCGCTTGCGGCGAGCATCAGTTTGCGCCAATTCGGCACACGCACCCGGTGCGCGCGGATATCCTCCAGGCTCGCCGCTTCGAGCCTGTCGGTCAGTTCTTCATAGAGCCGCAGCGCGGCGGCCACGCCCATCCGCGCCCCGCGAGGGAGGCGCTGCATGGATTCTTTCGCCAGGGCAAGATCCCCACGTACACCCTGGATGATCTGCTGCTTTTTCGCCTCATCCAGGCCGGGATAGTAGCGCCTGTCCAAAGCCTGATTGTCCTCGTGGAGATCTCGGAGAAAGTTGATGTTTTGGAATGCTCGACCCAAGGCCTGCGCACCTGGGTCTAGTTGGGTTCGGTCCACGTCGTGCTCAAGCAAGAACGCGTCCAGGCACATCAGGCCGATCACTTCTGCGGAGCCGTAGATATAGCGCGCGCGTTGCTCATCGCTGAATTCCTTGCATTCCAGGTCTGAGCGCATCGAAGCGAAGAAGGCTCGCACATGCTCATCGGCAAAGTCACATCGGCGCGCGGAAATGGCGTAGGCGTGGACCACGGGATCGGTGTGA
The DNA here is from genome assembly GCF_003813985.1 of Corynebacterium gerontici. Lineage (NCBI taxonomy): Bacteria > Bacillati > Actinomycetota > Actinomycetes > Mycobacteriales > Corynebacteriaceae > Corynebacterium > Corynebacterium gerontici. Next base: position 195,150 of record NZ_CP033897.1, on the reverse strand, counting down.
AAACGCCGCTTTGGCGCGCTGAGAATCTGTTGTTCGTATGCGTCTAGCGCTTCTCGTTGGCCGCTTTCCGCAGCGCCATCGACGATTTCATCTGCGATGCGAACCATTGCGTATAAATTGCGGATATCGCAGCGCACCCGTGGAGCAAGGAGTTTGGTTGCCGCTGAAAAACTGGTGGAATATTGCGCCATGACTTCTGCGGCGGCAGCATGCGCCATATCGTCATATCGCTCGAGCATCAGGTTCATCGCAATCGCTCCGGGAGTCGTTTCCAGGGTGGCTGGTGTTGCCAATTCACCCTAATGGTGTGCCAGCCACGCGCGAAACGTGTTCGGATGCCACCTTCGAGCGCTCGAGGATCCATCACGACGGGGTTCGCGAAAAACTTCACCTTTTCACCTGGGCGCACACGGAAAGAAAGGTGCATGTCATCGTGGACGAATGTGTCGCTGGGATCCGGGCGCACTTCGCGCCACCACTGGGTTCGCATGGAGCAGTTGGAGCCAAAGAGCGGCCAGTGCCCCAGCGCGGCTCCCACGCTGCAGTAGTAGGCCCCCAGGTAGAGCAGTGATTGCCGGGCAGGGCGGTGGTCAAACCAACCCCAGCCGCTCATGGCAACCACGTCCTCATCGGCGCGCTCCCAAGCACGACGTACCCTTTGGATAAAACCCGCGGGAGGCAGAATGTCGGCGTCGATACGGACGGCGATCTCCCCACTCGCATGTTGCATTCCTGCGTCCATCGCGTGAGTGATGCCCAGAAGAGGCTGATCGACCACGGTGGCGCCATATTGACGGGCGATCGCGGCGGATGCGTCACTCGAGGCGTTGTCCACCACGATGATTTCATCAGCGTCGCCCAGGTGGTGCAGCGCCCTTCGCAACAGGGCGGCATCGTTATGGCAGGGAAGGATCACGGAGATCGAAGGCATGATCCTTCTAACTTTAGCGGGTAATAGCGGTGCTAGCTGGAACTAGCTGGAAAGATAGCGCTTCTTTGCCACACGACGCGCGATCTTGCCAGAGGACGAACGTGCGATCTCATCGGGCCCCATGATGCGGATATCCTCAGGTTGCACGCCGTGAGCCTCCGTGACGGCGGCGCGAATGGCCTCGATGGCGGCTTCGTCGCCGGAAGGATCCTTATCCAGGTCGCGTTCGGCGAGGATAATGAGCTTTTCCACATCATCGCCTTCGATGGCGAATGCCGCCACCGCATAGGGACGAACCTGCTCGCTGGCGTGGTCCACGGTGTACTCAATGTCTTGAGGATAGTGGTTCCTACCAGCGACGATGATGAGATCCTTCAGTCGGCCAGTGATATACAGTTCACCGTCGACGATCATGGCGAGGTCGCCGGTGGCCATCCAGAAATCATCCTCGGGCAGGCCATCGCTGAGGCGCTCACCCAGGGTGTTGCGGAAGGTCTCTTGGGTCTCCGCCTCGCGGCCAAGGTAGCCGGCAGCCATGTTGCCACCGTGCGCCCAGAGTTCACCGATTTGACCTTCGGGCAGTTCCTTGCGGGTTTCCGGATCCACGACCACCATCTTCTGCGCGTTCACTACCTGGCCAACGCCAACCAGCGGCACGCCTTGTTCCACGACCTCCGCGCGATTTTCAGCGAGCGCCTCTCGGTCGAAGTGGGTGATGCGTGGGCGGTGCTCCGTTTGAGGAGTGGAAACGAGCAGTGATGCTTCCGCCAGCCCATAGGAGGGGCGCAGCGCTTGGCGGTCCAGCCCCATCGGCTCAAATTTTTCCAGGAAGTTCTCAACGGCCTTCTCGGTCACCGGCTCCGAACCAACGATCAGGCCAATCACCTTGGAGAAGTCATAGCTTTTCGACGTCTCAACCCGCGCCGACATCTCCAACGCAAAGTTGGGGATGGCGGTGTAGACATTGCCTTCGCCCTCGGCAAGCTGGCGCAACCAACGCTCGGGCTGTTGGATGAAGTCCCGGGGGCTCATGAACTCGTACTGCATGCCCAGCACATTCACCAAAGCAGCGGTGATGATGCCCATGTCATGGTGCAGCGGCAACCACGTGACCATGCGCAACGGCATCTGAATCTGGATGGAGCGGAAGATCTGGAGCACGTTGGTGATCACCGAACGGTGCGTAAGAATGACGCCGGCTGGGGTGCGGGTGGATCCCGAGGTGTACTGCAGCAAGGCTGGGGTATCTACCGGGTCGGCCTTGGGCGCGCCTTGGGGCTGCTGCCACTGGGTGGCCAAGGAATCTGGAAGCGCGTCGACGGAAAGGATTCGCGGGCGTTGCGTTCCGGGTATCGCCGCGAAGAACTTACGAGTGGCGGCAGCGGAAGTGCTGTTGGTCAGCACGACGGAGGGTTGCGCGTCGCCAATCACCGCATTGAGGTGATCGGCGTGGCCCGGCTCAGTGGGATCATAGAGCGGCACTGGGGTCATGCCGGCATACATGGAGCCCATGAAGGAGAAGATGTATTCGGGGCTGTTGTTTGCCAGAATCGCGATGCGATCCCCCGGCTGCGCGGTTTGCTGCAGACGAGCCGCGACCGCCTTAATGCGGGTGTTGATCTGCTGGCGGGTGAAGTCTATTGCTTCGCCTTCACGGGAGCTGGAGTAATCCCAGAAACGCATGCAGTGTCGATCCCCCTGTCCGGCGGCGAGATCCATCTGAAACAGAATCTCACTGAGCGCGGCAAGTGTGAGCTCGGGCGGCAGTGCAATATTGCCCTGCTCATCAAAGAATCGTCCCATCGCTGCTTGGATATCCATGGTGCTCCTTCGTGCGTTATTTTGGTAGCGAAACCTTAACAATGTTAAGGAAGTGACGCAAGTTAATTGCGGATCAGGTCCCGAGCCCAGTTCACGATCCACTCCGGAGCCGTAGTTCCGGGAATCACGTTGGGGTTGGTCAAATACATGCCGTGCACCCCGTTCGCTTCCACCAACTGGCGCGCACGAGCCACACCATTAATCACGTCACGCGGGGCGTCACACACCGTGTCATCCGGGGCGCAGATCTCAAAGACGCGATCATTCAAAGTACCAAAGCCACCCTCACGGGGGCCGCGCATCGTCGCCCCCGGAACAATGGGCTGCACCAGCAGATTCACGGGCTCAAGCGCCACCTCAGCGCCGACTCCGGCCACGGGATTACCCACGAACTGACCCGCATCGGGCACGCGGCGACCGTCGGCAAGCAAAGCAACACCACGGATACGGTCCGGCGGGATCACTCCACCCTGCACCCCGATCTTGTTCGCGACATCGCCCAAAAGCACTGCACCCTGGGAAAAACCGGCCAAAATGAAATCGGTCTGAGGGCATTCAGCGTGAACGCTTTGGAGCTCTTGCTCCACCTTGGCGGTGCCCTCGTTGCGAGAATCGTCATAACTCATCTCGCCCTGGGCATTCACATTGCGGAACTGCGCGGTGTAGGGCAGAGTCCAAATCTTCACCTTTTGGCCCTGGAATTCCTGCTGCAAAGGATTGGTCACATTTAGCATCAAGGAATTGGGATTCGCCTTCGGCGCAAATGGATCATCCACCGCGCTGGACTCCCACGTGCCAGGGGCCGAAATAAATTCAACATCCACACAGTGCTCCGGCTGCGCAGCCACGGGACCATTCGGTGCAGGTGCGGGGCCTGGATCAGAACTCATCCAGCGCGAAATGCCCAGCACGATCACCACAATGATGACCAATGCGGCGGCGGCCATCAGAAGCTTTCTCATGCGCAGTACGCCTTCGCGGCTCCGGATTCGATTGCCTTCGCGGTCTCCTCGAAGCTCTTGTCACTCCTGCCCTGCTCAACCAACTGCCCAGCCACAGCTTGCACCGTGGCAGAGTTCACCGGATTGTCGTCCTTGGTGCACACCAGGCTCGCCACATTGAGCAGCTCTCGTTCAACACCTTCAGTGTTCACGCCCTGATCCTTGAGCCCAGAAAGATACGCTTTATCCTCCTTGCTCAACACCAATTGTTGATCTGGAACATTATCGATTTCCTGCGCGGGACGATCCTGATTTTCCTCGCTCGGCTGCTGCTTTTTCTTAGGAGCCTTCGAGGTTGATGAGCTCGCCGTCTTCGAAAGCGGGGCCACCGAGGTAGGAGAATCCTCCACTGTGGCAGACCCACAAGCAGTCAAACTCAGTGCGAGAGCCAGGGCTGCCAGGCGCTTCATTTATTTCTCCTCCTTGATTTGGCCATTGATCTGCTTAATCTTGCCGCGTTCAAAGCTGATCTCTTGGCCGCCCGCTGGGATTTCGGACTGATCACTGATTGGGTAACCGAACTCGCCCTGCTCATAGCCCTTCTTGCCCCAGGCGTCGAAAATGTCGCCATAGTAAATGGCGTGAGCGCCCGTGGGGAATGACCAGTACAGGTTGCCGCGCTCAAATTGTTGGAACGCACCGCCCTTGATCGGGATCTCATTGGACTTTGGGGCGCCCAATGGCGATTCCACGGTGCCCATCTCTAGGTACTTCTTCGCGATCACGCCCTTGAGCCAATGCCCGGGCTCGCCATCCTTATTCACCACAATGCCGTCTTGGAATTGCTGGATGCGATAGCCGTTCTTTTCTTCCATCTCCTTGACCGGAAGGCCAAGATCGCCACGCTCGTAGCCCTGGGTGCCCCAGGTGGCGATGATGTCATTCGGCACGGCCACAGGACCGGTTTCCACGGACCAGTAGATGTTGCCATGTTCGAAGGTGACCATGCGGCCCTTTTTTAGCTCAATCTCGCTGGAGGTTGGGTACCCCAGCCAGGACTCAGGCCCACCCATTTCCGCGTAGCGCGATCCGATGCGGCCCCACAGCGGATGCGCGCCCGTCTTCGGCGACCAATACGCGCGGCCAGAAACGAAATCTTCAGCCTTACCACCGGGCACGTCGTACTCGCTGTTCACGCAATTGCCGATTACACCGTTCTTGGTGGCCTCGGCAATGGCTCCGACGGGCAGGCAGGATGCGCCACGGTCTTCGTCGGCAAGCTTCAAAGCATCCGCCATGTGCGGCCATGCCTGCACCATCTCAAACTGCCAGTACGGCCAATCGTGCACACCAGAGGGGCGGAAGGAAACGATGGGCTCCACACCTGCCCGCTTCGCACGGTCCACAAAGGTCTGCGAAGTCATTCGAGAGATGACCTCAAGGCCCATGCCCGCCGGCTTTGCGGGCCCCTTCGCCACCGAGTCCGGTGTGCCGAAGTCATCGTTGCCGGACCCTGCCGAAACGTAGACGGTCTTGCCCTTCAGGCTTTCGATACCCAGCTTGGGGTCGTGGTCAATCCAGTCCTGGGAGCCGTAGGGACCCCACATAGCGGTAGCGTCATAACCGCCCGCCTCAGTGAGCGCCGCCTGGATCGCTGGAGGCATGCCAAGGCTCGTGGTGTCCAGATAGCCGGAGAAAGAACCCGCGAAGGTGAACAGATCAGGGCGACGCTCCGCCAAGTTGATCGCGGCGGTACCACCCATGGACAAACCGACGACCGCGCGATCCCCGTTGGTTCGGTAGCCCTCGCTCAGCACGGGAATAAGCTCCTGGGTCAGGAAGGTCTCCCACATGTAATGCTTGCCGTTATCGGGGCGCTGCCAGTCCGAGTAGAAGGAAGATTCGCCACCCACGGGCAGGACCACATTGACGTTCTTATCGGAAAAGAACTGCTCGATATTGGTGTAGAGCGTCCAGCCATTCTCGCTGTCCACAGCACGCATACCGTCAAGTGCCCACACCGAGGGGAAAGTGCGGGAGGGGTCCTTGTACCAATCGCGAGCGAGCAACACCTGCACCTGGATCGGCTGCTCGGGCATCGCCTTGGAGTTGATGAAAATAGCGATGCGGCGCGCGCTCAACCACTCAACGCGGTTGATGGATACGCCATCGGGCAGACCCTCAATTTTGGGATAATCGGTGCGGATCGGTGTGCGCTGTGGGTTGTCTCCTTGCAGAAAGTCGGAGACACCGGGGATGTCGGTGCTGCTCTGCGCCACGGCCTGGGGCGCGAGGGTGATGCCCAATGCAGCTGACATGGCCAGCGCGGCTACCTTGGTTGCATGCTTCACGTGATTCTTCCTTCCGTTCATCACAAGAAAGCTTAAAGTTCCACTTCAACTTTCACGATAGACACTCCGGCAAAAAGAAAAAACTCCCCGTAGGGAGTTGTTCTTTTGCGGCCTAGCGATTACCAGGCGTTCATCACATCAAGGATGCGATCATGAGTAATAGCGAGCTGATAATCCCACTGCGGCCAGTTGTGAATACCGATGAGCGGATAGTTGGAGGTCACGTTCAGACCCATAGCGCGAGCCTTGGGCTCCCAGTAGCGGGTGGAAGCGTTCGCGCTTGCCTCCAGCGCACTGCCAACCATCAGCCCCTGAATTGGCTGACCAATTTCAGCCGGACCCCAGATACCGGAAGCTGCGGATACGTAGACATCCTTGCCACGAAGGCCTTCAAGATTGGTGTAAGGGTCAAGCTCTGCGCGGCGCGGGCTCATGATCGAGCCGTACATGTTATTCACGTTGAGCTGAGCCACGTCCCACATCACCAAGCCCATGATGGCGAAAGCACCGGGAACGGCGGTGGTGAGGTACCCGGAGTAGCTGAGCACCTGGCGGAACTTTGCCGGGTGATTTGCCGCCAGGTTCATGGCCGCAGTAGCCCCCATGGACAGGCCACCGATGGAGTTATTATTCGGGTTCACCCCGAAATGAGCCTGCAGATAAGCGGGCAGCTCCTGCGTGAGGAAGGTCTCCCACTTCGGCGTCGGGCCACCAAGGAAGCCCTGGGGGCCAGCCCAGTCCGTGTAGAAGGTTCCGGCGCCACCAACGGGCATCACCAGGGTGATGTTGTTGTTGACGAACTTCTCCATGGCGCGAGCGTCCACAGCCCAAGCGTTATAAGTTTCGGGAGCACGGGCACCATCGAGCAAGTAGAGAGCCGCGTTGCCGCCACGCTGGGAGGGCTGAATCTGGACGGTGATGTTGCGGCCATTCGCTGGCGACCAGACATCACAACGCTGAACCCAGAATTGCACACCGTCCCAGTCACAGGTACCGGTGGCGTCGGGGCGCAGCCAATCACGGTGGCCAGCAGCACTTGCGGTGCCAGCGCCAACAACGGAGATGGTTGCAGCGGTGGCCACTGCCGCAAGGGTGGCGGTGGACTTCTTAGCGAGCGCCTTCAGGCGAGACACGAACGTCATAGTTCTCCTTAATTACTCTAGCGAGAGACCTATCGCGGTCCCGAACCTAGGCGTTACACTTCCGTGATCTTTCCAGGCCTACCCTAATGCATTGAGATTCAAAACTACAATGCAGGAACGATATACACGGCGATGGCGATGCAGAGGATCCACAAGAACGCCAACACTTGCAGTGGACGATCCTTCAACGCGATTTCGTCTGGGGCGCCGCCCTCACCACGGTCAACGTCGGCGGCATAACGCAGGATGGCCACGGTCACCGGCACCATCGATACCTGATACCAGACCTTGGCAGCCCCATCCACGGCGGAAGCCATTTGGAAGCCCCACAGCGCGTAGGAAATCACCACGGCGGTTGCCGAAAGCGTCCACACAAAGCGCAGGTAAGTTGCGGTATAGCCCTCCAGGGCCTTGCGGATCTTCGCGCCACTGCGCTGAGCCAACAGGATTTCTGCATAACGCTTGCCAGAGGCCATAAAGAGTGAACCGAACGCCGCCACCAGCAAGAACCACTGCGAAAGATTAATGCCAGCAGCCACACCACCGGCCATCGCGCGGAGCATGAAACCGGAGGACACCAGCGCAATATCGATCACCGGCATGTGCTTCCACCCAAAGCAATAGCCCAACTGCAGCACAATATATACAGCCACCACGATGGCGAGCCCCTTGCCGGAGGTGGCCAGGAAGCTTAACGCAACGGCGCCAACGATGAGCGCCACCGCCATGCCGTAAGCCAACCCAATTGGCAACATGCCGGAGGCGATTGGTCTAAAGCGCTTCGTCGGGTGCTCCCGGTCCGCTTCAACATCGCGGGCATCGTTGACCAAGTAGATCGAGGAAGCAGCCATGCAGAACACGAGGAATGCGAGCGCGACGTCGAGAAGCGTAGAGGTGTGGAACAACGTTTCTGCGCCGGCGGCCATTGGCGCGGCCAGCACCAGGACGTTTTTTACCCACTGTTTGGGGCGCAAGCCCTTGATCACAGCATCGACGATATTCTTGGGCGGCTTGGGTGCCTTGGTTTTGCTGAGCCCTTCGGTATGGGGCTCAGATTCCAGTAAAGCTTCGTCGCTCACCTAGTGTCCCTTCATCATCATGGCAGTGGTGGTGCCGATCGCGGCGCCGGCGGCCACATCGGTGGGGTAATGAACTCCGAGAACCATACGCGAGAACATCATGATCGGCACACCCACAAGCGGCAAACTACTCCCGCTCAGGTACGCCAGGCTCACCAGCGCAGCACTTGTCGAGGTCGCGTGCGAGCTGGGGAAGCTCAACTTTGAAGGAGTACCGACGCCGATCTTGATGCGAGGGTCATGTGGCCGTTTTCTGCGAACAATGCGCTTGATCACCACCGAGGCCGCGTGGCTGAGAAAAGCCGAGGCTCCCAGACGAACCCACGCTTGCCTCCGCGAACGGTCAATTGCTGCACCACCGGCGCTCAATGCGAGCCAGCCCAGGGCGTGCTCACCAAAGTGGCTCAAAGCTCGCGCGCCCTTGAATACCGCTGGGCGGTCCCCAACAGCATCTTGGATGGCTACTAGAACGTCTGCTTCGCTTCGGATCGATGCCTTAGGCATCAAACACCTCGCTCCAAGCCGCGCGGCTGGTGAGTCGGGGGTGCGCCGCGCGATATTCGCCGCGCAGACGATCGAATTCCTCCGCCACTTGCTTTTGCAGCTTCAGGGATTCCTTGAGGAGCTCCTTGGCCAAGTCGCGGTCACGCTTGCGGAACACTACGCCCGAACCATCGGCGGTGGTGACAGTGGCGGAATCCATTTGACCCAGCGAGAACCAACGAGCGTTGATGGGCGCGAGGTTTGCCTGCGGCACTTCGTGGTGCTCTCGATTTTCCTTGGTTACCGTGTGCTTGAGGCTCTTGGCCAGCCACACTACCTTCTTTGCCCCTGCTAGCGGGCCGTTGATGGTCCAGGTGGTGGGCACGCCCGGCGCGCCGGAGGGCTTGGGCAATTCGCTTGCCGACGCCAGCACCTGCGCATCACTGAACTGCTTTCGCATCGCATTGATGCGCGGCAGCGAGGTCTCCAGAATGTCGAAGAGGTGATCGGGGCCTGCCAGGAAGTCCTTCATTGCCTCGTTTTGGATGGCAACGGTGGAATATTCCATGCACACGAGATGCTTTGCGGTGGCCTTTTGCATGGAGCGCACGAGCCCCTTGGTATCGCCGTCGTGCTGGAGAGCGGCAACGATGAGGCGATTGCGAAGGTGGAAATACGCCTGCCAGTCAATCGCGTCGTCCTTATCGGACCACGCCATGTGCCAGATCGCGATGCCAGGCCAGGATGCGGTTGGGAATCCTGCCTTGCCTGCGCGCAGGCCGTATTCGCCGTCATCCCACTTGATAAACAGCGGCAGCGGTTGGCCGATCTGCTCTGCAACTACGCGCGGGATGGTGCACATCCACCAACCGTTGTAGTCCACGTCGATGCGACGGTGCATGTCTCGCACATCGAAGTCGGGGTTCTGTGGCCAGCGGTTTTTCAGCGGAAACTCGGCGAAGTCGTGGTCGTAGTGGGTGTGCGCGGCCGCAGTCCACATGAAGGAGTGACCGTCGATCACTTCCCCCATGGTGTGCAGGTGGCTGCGCTCTTGAAGGTTGAGCATCTGGCCGCCGATGAGCATCGGGGACTTGGCGTAGCGAGCTGCCTGCAGTGCGCGCAGGATGGAGTCGGGCTCGATCTGAATGTCGTCGTCCATGTAGAGGATGTAGGGGGAATTGGGAGTCTTGTCCCCCAGCGCTTCGTACATGATGCGCGAATAGCCGCCGGAGCCGCCGAGGTTACCTTGGCGGAATTCATAAAAGCGATCACCGAAGTGCTTGGTCACCGCCTCGTACCCAGGTTCGTCGGCGGGGTGCTGATTGCCCTGGTCGGGCATGATGATCGCCTCGATCACGGCATCCACTTCAGGATCGCTCGCCAATGCTTCGAGTGCAGCTACCGCGTCGGCGGGGCGGTTAAAGGTTGGGATGCCGATGGTGGCCTTCGCCTCGAAGGGGCCCACTTCGCTGCCATCGGGCATGATTTGCGGCTTTGGCGCGTGTGGCGCGTACCAGCCTGCGGTGATGGTGGCATCACTATCGGCGGTGACTTCGAACCAGAGCCAGCCGCCATCTTCGAATTGTTTAAGTGAGAGTTCGAACTCCAGCGAGTCATCGCTGACCACATCGCCCACGACGGCGAGGCGGGAGGCATCGATCTTGGAGCGGAAGACGTCTACACGCGCGGCGCCCTGCACGTCGACCTTGAGAATCACTGAGTCGAGTTGCGACCAGCGCCGCCAATAGCTTGCAGGGAAGGCGTTGAAGTAGGTTTGGAAACTTACCTCATTGCCGGCAGGGATGGTGATGCTATTGCGCTCGGTCCAGCGAGAACGTTGCTGATTGTGCTGCGATTCGATGAGATACAGCATGCGAACGTCGTGCGGCTCGCCGGCCTTCGGCAGCAGGAATCGCTGCAGTTGCGCGTCCATAAAATGACCTTCCCTTTGGGCGAAAACTTTCCCATCCAGGTTACCCGCTCATGCGAGCTATCTGGGGGTGACGCCTCCGGGAAGGTCAAAGAGCTAGCGCTAGTGACTATCGAGCCAGTTCACCACACGATCGATGACTTGATCGCGCGCGGGTTCGTTCATGGTTTCGTGCATCATGTCTTTCCACAGGATCATGTGCTTATCGGCGCTACCAACTGCGTTGTACCAGTTGATATCCAGCGGATACGGCACCAGTCCGTCCGTATCCCCGTGCATAATCAGTGTGGGCCCCTGATAGTCCTTGGCGTGTTGCCCGGTGTAGAGCAGTGCCTCAAGGATCTGCAAGCCGGTGGACATGTTCACCACCTTGGAGTTCAAGGGGTTATTGGCGAGATCCTCGCGTACATCGGGGTCGCTGACTACGCCGATTTTGAAGGCATTGGGAATTTCCATTTGTTGCAATGCTGCGGGCGATTCATGCGGTGCCACACCGGGGAGCTTTTCGACGTCCACTCCAGCCGATTGCAACGCCCCGTTGAGATTAACGCCAAGGAATGAATCGAAGGGCTCCAGCGGGCGGGCGTCTTTTTGAGTGAAGGGGTCCAGCAGGCTGGTTGCAGACTGACCATCGGCGTGGATGTATTCGGGCTGCAGCTCATTGGCGCCGTAGAGGTTGGCTGGAACACCGCCACCGTTGGTGACCAGGCCGTCGATATCGCCGGGGTGATTAACGGCGTAATACTGAGCTGCCATTGCGCCCATGGAGTGCCCCATCATGAACAATTTGCCCGGTTGCTCGGCACGGGCCATGTCGACGAGGTGCTTCATGTCCGAGTCAACGAGCGCGAAGTTGTTAATGAGGTTCTTGCGCACATTGTTGTAGGGCTCGGCCGAGCGACCGTGGCCACGGTGGTCCAGGCGGTAGACGTTGTAGCCGGCCATATTGAGCCGATAGGTGATGTAGTCGTAGCGCTCTTGATTTTCGGCCAGGCCGTGGATGAGCGCGACGGTGGCCTTGGCTCCGGGGACGATGTTCTTTTTGAAGTAGATCTGCGTGCCGTCTACGGAGGCGAAGTGGCCGTCACTGACTTGAGCCTGTGGAGCAACCATGCCGCTCACGAGCCCTGGGTAGGTGTTAAATTCTCGGACGTAGCCTGCGGGATTTGGTTCCGCCATTGCGGGCGTGGTGGCGGCGATCGTCGAAATCGCAATGCCTGCTGCCAAAAGTGCACCGATGCGCTTGTTCATGATGAACCTGCCTTTCCTGTCGATGCTTAACAAGAGTAATCACCCTGTTAATTTCAACCCACCGACAGCAAGGCACCCACCCCCATGTGGGGCTATTTTGATACCGGATGTAACATTTCGGAAATTAGCAATTTTTAGTTCTTGAGCTGCTCCAACGACAAACGGGGCGCAGAGAAAATCGCCCCTTGATCCAATGAATTGTTTTGAAGAGCTAACACATCACCATCGAGCGTAAAAGTGGCAGATTCCTCTCCGCGATAGTGGATCACCACGGTGGATTCGTCAATGCGCTCAACGCCGTCGAGCGATTCCAGGAGCAGCGGATCAGGCTTCGTCATCACCTTGCCATAGTGAAAGAACACCACGGCCTTGCCAAAGGTTGGTCCGGCAACGCCAGACAAAACAGCCCAGCTCAACGGTTCACACGCATCGAAGTGGTCACTTTGGACGGTGAAGTCATAGGTGATTGAGGGGTTGGAACGCAACGGCAGCGGCCGCACACCCCATAAGGGATTACGCTCTTTCGCACACGCGGCCACCTCAGTGCTCGAGGGCGTTGAAGAGGGCTGTGGTTCTGGTGACTCAGCACACCCCACCAAAGCAAGTGCGCAGGCTAGGGAAATAACGAGGCGTTTCATACCACTCCTGAACGTCGACGAAGCGCAAAGACCCAGGCGCGCACCGCAGGTGCACTGAGAGACAGCACAACGAGTACCGATAAACCAACATTGAGCGAGGCAAAGATGCCGTGATCCTCAGCCATGGTGAGTCGCCACATTTCATCAATGGCGCCAATGCTGACGATGATGAGCAGAATCAACCGTGCCCAGCGGCTTCTCTTGATAGTAAAACCAAACAGCACACCCTCGAATACCGTCAGAGCTATTCCGCTCAACGCATTGGGCAGGAGGTTGGAGTACTCAGGATCATGGAGCAAACCCAAGGTCACGATGGCGAGCATCTGCACGATGAATTTGCCTGCAATGGCGAGACCAACGAAGCCGAGCTGCGGCGGTGGGATTTCTTTATCCAGCTTCTTGTCTATGCGCTGGTTGCTCAAGTGCATGAGGTGATCTTCTTGCCCCAGCTCCATGCCTTGCGCGCGATCCGCCGCACCCGTCACATCAAGGATGGGTAAATTACCGTCAGTGTGCACCGCGTCGCCGCCACCGTTTTTGTCGTGATAGGCAGTGGAGAAATTTTCAATTACTTCTACCTCGCACTCGGCATCTTCGAAGCGCACGGAGTCAATCACGTAATCCCGCTCTGCGTCGGTGTTTGCGTCGATCTTGTGGGTGATTTGCAGCGTGAGCGAGGACAATCCGACAGATTTGTCGTAGGTGCCGGCGGCGAGCCAGTCCACCTTCTTCGATCCAGGCAGGAGCCAACCTGAGGGCACTTTCCAAAAGCGGATGTGGTGGCGCTGCGAGGCATTGCCGTCGACCTCTTGCTGATAGGCAAAATCGTGCTTCTTGCCAAACAGGAAAAGATTGGACACCGGTGCCGCTGGATAGGAGGTTCGCTTGAGCGAGCTCATGATGATGCCCAGTGAGGATCGAAGGGTAATCGGGTCAGCTTTCACCCAGCGCGCACGCCGCATCGCCGCGTGCAGATCTTCCTCGCTACCCACCACCGCCAGGTTGACGGGGTCACCCAACACGCCATCGCCTGTTTTGGTGCGGGCCATGAAGTAGTCGGGAATGTAGACGGTGGTGAAAAGCTGGTGCATACGCGGCAGCGCCAGATAGGTCAGGGTAAACCAGAAGATCAGCAGCAAAATGACGCTGCGCCAGGTGAGCTCCAGCCCAGAGAGCAGCAAAACGAGAACGTACCAAAACACCAAAGCCAGCCCAGTGGCCACGAATACGCTATCGAGCAGCGTGTACACGCGCCCGATGCTCGGCTTCTGAGCTGGCTGAAGTTGATAGGTGGGATACTGCGTTGGCGCAGGATAGGGATTCGGGCTCACCTAGTTAGTAAAACACGGCTTGCCCTTCTTTTCGACGTCCCAACGCGGTCTATCCCCCGAGTTGATCCTTGAGCTTATTGTCGAACATGCTCAGCGCCGAGGCGATCGCCATGTGCATATCCAGGTATTGGTAGGTGCCGAGGCGACCACCGAAATACACGCCATTTTCTGCAGTTTCCCGCTCGGCGAGTTCGCGATACTTCAGAAGCATCTCGCGATCATCGGGTGTATTGATTGGGTAGTAGGGCTCGTCGCCTTCCTCAGCAAAGCGGGAGTATTCCTTCATAATGACCGTCTTGTCTTTGGGGTGACGATCCTCGCGCTCAGGGTGGAAGTGACGGAACTCGTGGATGCGGGTGTAGGGGTACTCGGCATCGTTGTAGTTCATCACCGGGGTTCCTTGGAAGTCGCCTGTGTCCAGCACCTCGGTTTCAAAGTCGAGGGTGCGCCAGCCCAGCTTGCCCTCCGAGTAGTCGAAGTAACGGTCCAGCGGGCCGGTGTACACCACAGGCGCATCGGGGTTGGCGGCGCGCAGTTCATCACGAACCTCAAACCAGTCGGTGTCGAGGCGAACTTCAATGTTCTCATGCTCTGCCATGCGCTCAAGCCAGGCAGCGTAGCCGTCGACAGGCAAGCCCTCATAGGTGTCGTTGAAGTAGCGGTTGTCAAAGTTGTAGCGAACCGGCAGGCGGGTGATATTGCCGGCGGGCAGTTCCTTCGGGTCGGTCTGCCACTGCTTCGCCGTGTAATCGCGAATGAATGCCTCATAGAGGGGGCGGCCAATGAGCGAGATGGCCTTCTCTTCCAGGTTGGTGGCATCTTCAGAGTTGATTTCGCTGGACTGCTCAGCGATCAGTTCGCGCGCTTCATCCGGGGAGTAGTAGCGGCCGAAGAATTGGTTGATCAGACCCAAGCCCATTGGGAATTGATAGGCGGTGCCGTCATGCATGGCAAACACGCGGTGTTGGTAGCCGGTGAAGTCGGTGAACTGGTTGACGTAATCCCACACACGCTTGTTGGAGGTGTGGAAGAGGTGGGCTCCGTATTTGTGGATCTCAATACCGGTTTCCGGCTCGGCCTCTGAATAGGCGTTGCCTCCCAGGTGGCTGCGGCGCTCAACGATGAGCACCTTTTTGCCAAGCTGAGAAGCTGCGCGTTCGGCAACGGTGAGGCCAAAAAGGCCGGATCCAACGACAAAAAGATCATAAGAACTCATAGGTTGAGACTAGCAACCTTTCTATTGCCATCTCGGCCTGCACACGCCCGAATGCACGCGACTTGGAAGCCATTCCAAACCATTAGTCACACGAATAACACAAGTTTCTCGTGTCGCAATAGTTTCTTCTTTCACTGCAATGCTCTAGGCTATACAGCAGTTACGTGACAAATCACCACTAGGAGAACTTCGTGCAGCAGCGACGCCGCCTCATTTCCACCAAGCAGCGCCCGGTCATAGCGCTCCTATCTGCCCTGGCAGTAGCAGCTTCCGGCGTGGTGGGCCTCCAAGCTACCCATGTGATCAACACCGACGGTGAGGGCATCGCACCCGTCACCGCCTCATTGGACACCCAAAGCCTCGCCGACGGCATCAACGTCGCGATCGACGACGCCGCCATCGCCGCGCAGGGCGGCGCAGGCAAGCGCACCGTCAAGGAGTTCCACCGCGATGAGACCTTCTCGCAGTTCGCGCTGACCTGGGAAGGCGATCAAGACATCGCCGCATTCGTCCGCGCACAGCGCCCCGACGGAAGCTGGTCCGAGTGGTATGACACTGAACCGCTGAACTTCGGCGCCGGTGGCTCCGGCAAGCGCGGCACCGACCTCATTTACATCGAGCCAACGAACACCGTTCAGGTAGCCATGAGTGGCGTTGAGCTCGTGGCGGAAACCGCCAAGACCGAGGTGAATAAGGCAGCAAAGGCTGTTGAGAGCGCACAGCAAGAGCTCAAAACCAACATTGGCGACATCAAGCCCGTTGCCGAGGTCGCGCCAGCCAATGCCGTAGACGTTGTGTTCGTCGACGGCGGCGAGTCCGCACTGCCGGAAAACGGGATCAACCTTGCTGCCGATTCCGATGGCATGCCCAAGATCATTTCCCGCAAAGGTTGGGGTGCAGATGAGTCCATGCGCTGCCAAACCCCCGAGTATTTCGACGGCGTTTCCGGCCTGGTCGTGCACCACACCGCTGGTTCCAACAACTACAGCCCCGCACAGGCCCCGGGAATTGTGCGCGGCATTTATCAGTACCACGCCCAAACCTTGGGCTGGTGCGACATCGGATACCAATCGCTTGCCGATAAGTACGGCAACCTTTATGAAGGCCGCTACGGCGGACTGAACAAGGACGTGTGGGGCGCCCACGCAGGTGGCTTCAACGAGAACACCTGGGCTGTGTCCATGATGGGCAACTATGAAACCGTGGCTCCTTCCGCCGCCACCATCCAGGCCGTAGGCGAAATCCTCGGCTGGCGCGCCGCTGTGGCTCACCTCAACCCGGTCGGTTCCGGTGTCCACACCTCCGAAGGCACTAGCTACTCCAAGTACGCCTATGGCCAGCAGGTCACCCTGCCGAACATCTTCGCGCACCGCGACGTTGGCACCACCACCTGCCCCGGCAATGCTGGTTATGCAGCGATGGGCACCATCCGCTCCATTGCCAAGAAGAAGTACGACGAGATCAACTCCGGCAAGTCCACCACGGATCTTGCCAGCGAGGCCAACAAAGTGGTCAAGGCCGTGAAGCCCTCAACTGCGGAACAGAAGACCAGCACGAAGCCATCCACGAAGACCACCACTCAAACCACTGCAGAGAAGACCACCTCCCAGGCAGCTCCGGCGCCGAAGCCAGCAGCAGAAAAAACCGCGACGGTGAACACCACCGCTTCTGCCGAGGATTACTTGAAGTCTCTGGCAGCGATGAACCCCACCCAGGCACTGAACTCGCTGCTTGGCCTGGCGTTGGATCTCCAGCAGGGTCAAACCCCCAAGAACTTCGACCTCGCCACCCTGGGTGACGTGACCATTGCCAAGGGCCTCAAGCTTTCCGACGTCCCCGCGATCGTCAATCAGCTTGTGCAGGCCTCCGACAATGACGAGATTGCCAAGGCTTGGAATAACCTCCAGAAGCAGTACGGGCCAGTGCTCGGCAACCCGCGTTCCGGCACCACCAAGTACGCCTCAAAGACTGGCGAAGACGTCAGTTATGCGCTCTTTGACAAGGGCATCATCGTCTCTTCACCCAGCACCGGCGCACAGGCTCTCTGGGGCAAGATCGGCGACGCTTGGGCGGCGCAGGGCTTTGAAGCAGGCCCCCTTGGATTGCCGGTGAACATGGAGCACCGCACGGACAATGGGTTGATCCGCGTAGATTTCCAGCACGGTTACATCACTTTCGACCCGGCAACGGGCGCGGTGGATATCCAAGCTAGCTAAAAATTCGCTCGAGTACTCGAGCAACACCAAAGTCATCATTGGCGGCCGTTACCTCATCGGCCGCCTTTTTCACGCGCGGATCCGCGTTCGCCATGGCGACGCCGTGACCCGCCCACCGCAGCATCTCAATATCGTTGGGCATATCGCCAAAGGCCAAGACGTCTTCACGATCGATGCCGAGATCCTCAGCGAGGATCTTCAAAGCATGGGCCTTCACAACACCAGGCGCGGATACCTCCAGCAAACCGCCGTCAAAAGAGAAAGTCACGTGCGCCAGTTCAGCGGGAATATGCGGCCCAACCGCTTCAAGCATCTGGGAGGCGGTGAGGTGCTCAGAGCGCAGCAGCAGTTTCATCGCAGGCTTGGCTAGGATTTCTTCTTCCTCCGCCACGCCATGCTCTGAGCTTTCCCAGGCGTGAATGTATTCCGGGGTCACCACGAATAATGTTTCAGGGTGCTCAAACGCGGACTCCCCCACCCGCTCCACCGCCACACTGCAGCCGCCCGGAAGAGCTTCGCGGGCAGTACGCACGATGCTGCGCATGGCCCCTGGCGCAAGGTTTGTTGCATGCAGCACCTTGTCGTTCGCGGAGTCATACAGCACCGCCCCGTTGGCGCACACGCACACCGGCCGCAGCGGCAATTGTTCAAGGATCGGAAAGATCCACCGCGGCGGCCTGCCCGTGGCCAACGCAAATTGGGCACGCCCGTCCAGCAGCGCAATGGCGTCACGCAAACGCTGAGTCACTCGCTCCTGGGAAGTAATCAGCGTTCCATCGACGTCACTGACAACCAACCGGGGAGTCATCGGGCGAGCTTCACTTCCCCATGCGTTGCGTGAAAGTCACGTTGGACGTCGTCAAGCAAAGCCTGCATAGCCTCGGCGAGTCGATCGGTGGCGCCTTCAATGTCACCGGCGATGTCGATGGGCTCGCCCACCTTCATCCAAATGGCAAACTTGTGGCGTCCGAGGCGCTTCTTGTGACCCTTCGTCCAAATCTGCTGCGCACCCCACATGGCCATGGGAATCAGCGGCGCATCCGCGCTTTGAGCGATACGCACCGCGCCAGTTTTTAGCGTGCCGAGCTCGAAGGTCTTAGAAATGGTGCCTTCTGGGAAAATGCCCACCAGCTGCCCCATTTCCAGCCTGCGCACGGCCTCCTCTCTGGAGGAAGCACCCGCGTCCCGATCCACGCGGATATGCTTCATGGCGCGCATCAAGACACCAACGCCTTTGACGTCGAAGATTTCGCGCTTCGTCATGAATCGAACGAGCCGATTGCCGCGAAGTTGAGCCGGGATACCTGCGAAAATGAAATCCGCGTAACTGGTGTGATTGCATGCGATCAGCCCAGCACCCTGCGCTGGAATGTGTTCTGCACCTTCAATGGTGATCTGCAGGCCTTGCGCTTTCATCGCCGCCCTGATGGCCGGAATAATGATGCGCGAATACACCAACTCTCGGGACTCGGGATGCTTGGGAAGCTGCTCTAATCCCTCGGGGATGCGAAAACCCATGCGACTCGTCCAACCCATGTTTAGCTCCTTGGTTCTAGAACTTCCTTGCCCACGAATGGACGCAATGCCTCTGGCACCACCACACTGCCGTCGGCCTGCTGGTTGTTTTCCAAGATAGCGACGAGCCAACGAGTAGTGGCCAACGTGCCGTTCAACGTGGCACAGGTTTGGGCCTTACCCTGCTCATCGCGGTAGCGGGTTTGCAGGCGACGCGCCTGGAAGGTGGTGCAATTCGAGGTGGAGGTGAGCTCGCGGTAGGTGTTCTGCGTTGGCACCCACGCCTCAGTATCGAACTTGCGGGCCGCTGAAGAGCCGAGGTCGCCACCGGCAACGTCGATAATGCGATAGGGAACCTCTACCGCAGCGAGCATCTCACGTTCCATCTCCAACAGCGCCTGGTGCTGTGCCTGAGCCTCCTCGGGCTTGCAGTAAACAAACATCTCAAGCTTGTCAAACTGGTGAACGCGCAGGATACCACGGGTATCTTTGCCATAGGATCCGGCCTCGCGGCGGAAGCAGCTAGACCAACCGGCGTAGCGAACCGGACCGTTACTCAGATCAATAATCTCGTCCTGATGGTAGCCCGCCAGCGCCACCTCCGAGGTACCTACGAGGTAGAGATCGTCGCGTTCTAAGTAGTAGATCTCCTCAGCGTGCGCGCCCAGGAAACCGGTGCCCTGCATCACCTCGGGGCGCACGAGCACCGGGGGGATCATGAGCTGGAAGCCGCGCGCACGAGCTTTCTGCGCGGCGAGGGTAAGCATGCCCAATTGCAGCATGGCGCCGTCGCCGGTGAGGTAGTAGAAGCGCGCACCGGACACTTTGGTGCCGCGCTTCATATCAATAAGGCCGAGCGACTCACCCAGTTCAAGGTGGTCCTTCGGCTCAAAGTCGAACTCCGGCGGGGTGCCAACATGCTCCAGCACCACGAAATCGTCTTCCCCACCGGCAGGTGCGCCCTCCACCACGTTGCTCAAACGCATCTGCGTTTCAAAAACCTTGGCTTCGGCTTCCTTTTGTGCTTCCTCTGCCGCCTTCACCTTTGCTTTAAGCTCGTTCGAGCCCTCAAGTAGGCGAGGACGATCCTCCGGCGAGGCCTGACCGATCTTCTTGCCAAAGGCCTTTTGTTCAGAACGCAGCGCATCTGCTTCCTGGATGGCTTGGCGGCGGGCATCATCGGCCACCAGCAGTTCATCAACGAGGGCCGGATCCTCACCGCGGGTGCGCTGAGATTCACGGACAATGTCAGGGTTTTCGCGCAGGAATTTCAGATCAATCACATCTCCAACCCTACCGCGTGGCATGATGGAAGCCACTATGAATCAATCGTGGCGATCCGCATCCGCAGCACGCGCACTCTTGGTTGGCGCGCTGATTGCCTGCGCCGGTCTTGGCGCATACGAAGCAGGCAGCGAGCCCACGCCAATGAAGCAAGTGGAAACCAAGCAGGCTGCCTCTTTCACCACCGCAGACGTCGGGGCGTGCCTCACCTGGACGGATAAAGACGGCCAGGTAGCAGATTTCGAGCAAACCGACTGTGCCAGCCCGCACCGCTTCGAAGTATCGTCCCGCGAAGATTTGGCAACCTACCCAGCCGCGGAGTTTGGCCCCGATGCGCAGCGCCCAGACCTCACCCGCCAAGCGCAATTGCGTGAGGAGCTCTGCTTCAACCCCACCGTTGCTTACCTGGGGGGAACCTACGACCCCAACGGTAAATACTCCATCGCCCCGATCCTGCCGCCGCAGGAGTCATGGGATGCAGGTGATCGCACCTTGTTGTGTGGGGTACAGAGCACCGATGATTCCGGCAACGTTCTGAGCACCACGGGTAAGGCCGCCGAGCAAGATCAGGCGAATGTGTTCGAGGTGGGTCAGTGCGTGGCCACCGACGCAGCAGGTGGCGCCCACGCCGTTGACTGCAAAGATCCCCATCAGTTGGAAATGACCGCGGTGGTGGACTTGGCTCCTGTGTTCCCGGATCGGGTGCCGAACCCAGAGGAGCAGGACAAGCATCTGCGCACCGCGTGTACCCAAGCAGCTCGGGATTATTTGGGCAGCGATGATCGCCTTTACGAAAGCACCCTGCAGCCCTTCTGGACCACGGTGCCCTCCAACTCTTGGCTCGCCGGATCCCACAGCGTGAATTGCGCGCTGGTGTTTGGCGATCAAGGCAAGTTCGCCACGCTGCAGGGTTCCGCCAAGGATCAGTTCACGATCAATGGCCAGCCGCCGGCGCAGCGTCCCAAGCGCGCGCCGATCGTGAACCCTGATGAACTGCAGAAAGTGGAACAGTAGCGTGGTCAGCGACGAGGAGTTCGAAGAGCTTGTCGACGCCGCCCTGGCGAAAATCCCTACGCATATCACCGATCGCGTGCGTAATCTCGCCGTTCTCATCGAGGACGCCCACCCCAATTCCCCCTACACGCTGGGGCTGTACACCGGGGTGCCACTGACAGAGCGCACCTTCGACCACGCGGGCTTTCTGCCCGATACCATCACGATCTACCGCGAGTCGCTGAAAAACTACTGCTCCACCAGGGAGGAATTAGTGGAGCAGATCCGCATTACGGTGCTGCACGAAATCGGCCATTACTTCGGCATGGATCACGAACAGATGCACCGCCTGGGCATTGCCTAGAGGGCGCGGTTCACCCACCACTCGCAGCGGAAGTTCTCTCCCAAGACCACCGAGGTTGAGTTCTTGACGGGGACTTGGGCGATGAGTTCGGCCGGCACACCCCCAATATAGTGTCCGAGGATCCGCATCACCCCGCCGTGGGTGACAACCAACACGTCATGTTCCTGCTGCGCCAACACTTCGAGGGTGGGCATCATGCGCTCGATGACTTCCTCGGCGGATTCACCACCGGGCATGCGCGCGTCCTTATTGCCACCGAGCCAGGCGTGCATGGCGTTGCCGTAGGCTTCGTGCGCTGCTTCGCTGTTGGAGTTTTCAAAATCTCCTGCGTCTACTTCGTGCAAACCTTGCAGCACCCGCAGTTCCAATGCACGGGCGGTGGCCTGTTCATAAGTGTTCGCGCAGGCCACCAGGCTTTGTTGGGCACGGATCGCGACTGAGGAACACCCCAGCTCAACTGTGTTGCTCAGGCGCGCAAGTTCAAATCCGGCGGCGGCGGCTCCTTCACGGCCTTCGTCGCAAAGCTCTGCACCGGGCGGACGGGTATCCAGTTTGCGGGCGATATTGCCGAAGGTAAGCCCGTGTCGCATGAGGATGATGCGTGCCATCTAAGCTCCTTTTCGAATGTGCTCAAGCCACTGACGCGCCTGCTGCAACGCGGCTTCATCGGGGCGCCCCGAAACTCTGGTGAGCCCCTCTGCAGGCCATGATCCCAGAAAGCTCAGCGTTTCGCTTGCCATGTGCAGTGCTTGGAGCGCCTCGCCCACCGGGGCATCGTCAATGTGGCCCAAAATATCCACGTGGAAGCGGTAGGTGCCCAGGCCGCTGCGCGTGGGGCGCGATTCGATGCGTGTGAGGTCTACCCCGCGCATCGCAAATTCACCCAGGGCAGACACGAGGGAACCGGGACGGTTTGGCAACGTAAACACGGCACTGGTCCGATCCGCTCCGGTACGCGCCGGTGGCTTGCCGCTCCTTCCCACGAGCACAAAGCGGGTGCGGGCATCGGGCACGTCGGCAACGTGATCCGCCTGCACGTCAAGGCCGTAAATCTCCGCAGCGTGCACCGGGGCGGCCGCCACATCGGCGCGTCCTTCCGCCACCGCCTGCGCCGCAGCCGCATTCGAGCTAGCTGCAATGAACTCGATGCCCGGCGCGTGCTCACCCAACCACGATTGGATCTGCTGATACGCCACGGGGTGCGTGGTGATGCTCTTGGCCTGCGCAAGGGTGCAGCCTCGCGTCATTAGGGCGAACTCAATGGCAAGATCCACCTCGGCGTAGATCTGGGCACCCTCCGCCTCGGCGAGCGCATCGAAGGTGGGAGTCACTGGTCCATCGACGGAATTTTCGATGGCAACGCACGCATAATCCACCTCGCCTGCGCGAACGGCCTGAATTGCCTCGCGTGGGTTCGCCGCCGCCACGGCCTCCGCCTCAGCCACCACTCCCCTGGCTTGAAATGCCTTCAATGCCGCTTCGGTGAAGGTTCCACTGGGGCCTAAAAACGCGATCCTCATAACGCTAACTAGTACCATGATCCCATGCACGAGGAAGTCGAAGCGCTTGCACAGTCCATCGCCGCCATGGACCCAAGCGAGCACGGATTCGCATTCTTCGACGCCGAAGCCGCACACCGCCAAGTAGGCGCGCAGGGGGACTTAGCCGGATGGATCATCCCCGCCAAAGACCTCGCCGACGTCGCCGGCATGCCCACCAGCTTTGGCAGCGTGCACCGCACCCGAATGGCAACAGAAACGGACCCCTTTCTCCACGCACTCCAAATGCGCGGCGCCATCATCCCCGGCAAAACGCTGACCTGCGAACTCGGACTCACCGCCTACACGGAACCTGTGGGCCAAGCAGCACCCATCGCCCCCTCGGGGTTCACACCCGGCGGATCCTCCGGCGGCGCGGCAGTAGCGGTGGCCAGGGGGCTCGTCCGCGCCGCCCACGGATCAGACGGCGGCGGCTCCATCCGAATCCCCGCGGCCTGTTGCAACATCATCGGCTTCAAACCCGCCCACAACATCGCCCGCGCCAACCCCGTCGCCCAAGGCTTCCTGTGCACTTCGCTTGCCGACGTCCACCGTCTCCACCGCATCCGCCCCGAGTCGGCGCAACCGCACCGCATCGGAGTGCTCACCGAACCAGTACACGCAGAAGTCACCGTGGCCGAGCACATGCTCGAAGCCGTCGACGCCGCCGCCAGCCAACTCAGCGCCGCAGGCCATGAGGTCACGAGCGTACAGCGCCCCTACGGCGACGCACCCTTCCAAGCCTTTTCCGAGGTCCTTGCCCTACGCTCAGCAAAAATCCAAGGCGAAGCATCACCACTCGTGGCATGGCTACGCGAACGTGGCACCCACATCAGCCGCCATCGCGCCCAAGCAGCCACCGCCGAATTCCTCAGCGTGCACCAGCAACTCCTGCGCGCCTGGGACATCGACATCCTGCTCACCCCCACCATCGCCTTCAACCCTCCACCAGTAGGGCACTTCTCCGCCATGAGCCCAGAAGAAGACTTCCACGCCCAAACCCAATGGACCCCCTGGGCCACCATGTGCAACATGGCCGGCATCTCCGCCATCGCGCTCCCAGGCAAAGGCGCATCCATCCACCTCGCCGCCATCCGAGCCACAACCCCACAACTCCTCGCCGTCGCAGCCCAAGCAGCATGAGCCGAACCAAACGCGAAATCCTCATCGTCCTCGCCATCACCTTCGGCATGTCCGGAGTGCGATCAATACTCAAACTCATCGACACCCTCCTCCAACCCGAAGCCCTCAACCAGCAGCAGACCACGCTGTATTCAGGCGACGGTGGGTGGCTGAATTTTGGGTTGCAGGTGTGTTGGGTGCTCACGCTAATCGCCTGGGGCATGTTAGCCCTCCATCTTCTAGATATATATCCAGCAGTGGGGAGGAAAGACGTCCTTCCCGGCATCGGATTGGCTGCGCTGATCGGCATACCAGGCCTGGTTTTCTATCTCGTGGCTCTTCACTTCGGCCTCAGCAGCGAGGTGGTTCCTTCTGCTTTGCAGGCGTGGTGGTCGGTGCCCGTGTTAATTGCTTTGGCGTTTGCGAATGGCTTTGCGGAGGAATCCGTGGTGGTGCTTTGGTTTATCACTCGCCTGCGGGAATTAGGGTGCTCGGCTTGGGTAGCGATGACGGCGCAAGCAGTGCTCAGGGGCAGTTACCACTTGTATCAGGGGCCGTCGGCAGGCTTAGGAAATCTGGTGATGGGCTTGGTGTTTGGGGCCTACTTTTATAAGACGGGGCGGGTGTGGCCGCTGATCATTGCTCATACATTGATCGATGTGGTGGCGTTTGTGGGGTACCAGACACTACTACTCTAGAGCTATGGATTATGAGCACGACGCTGAAGGCAAGCCGAT
This sequence comes from Corynebacterium gerontici, assembly GCF_003813985.1. Taxonomy (NCBI): domain Bacteria; kingdom Bacillati; phylum Actinomycetota; class Actinomycetes; order Mycobacteriales; family Corynebacteriaceae; genus Corynebacterium; species Corynebacterium gerontici. The sequence continues at coordinate 170,267 of NZ_CP033897.1, read as the reverse complement.
CCGTGATCGATACGGCCGCCCTGTTCGCCGCCGTTCGCAAGGGTTCCAAATTGACCCAGAGCGCCTAGAGCAGGCCCGGCGCGAACGGATGCGGGCTGAACGGCGACAGCGCCCTGCTCATCGTCAGCAGCCGTCCCGCCAGGAACCACCACGGCAAGTGCCCCCGCGGCAGGAACCGCCAAGGCAAGTGCCCCCGCGCCAGGAACCACCAAGGCAAGTGCCCCCGCGGCAGCGTTTTGTTGAGCCGAGCCAATACGTGCCGAGGCGCGAATACCGCAGGCCAGAGCCAGCACAGGCGGTACCGATGGCGCAGCCTACGCGACGCTCAACGCCGCCTCGAGTCAAGCCACCCCGGATGAGAAAGCCCCGCATGGGATGTTTCTCCATGCTTCGCTGGGCACTGGCTTTTGTGCTGGTGTTCGTTGTTGTTGGTGGCCTGTGGATGGACACAAAGTTGAATCGCGTGGACGCTCAACCCCCACAACACATCGCGAACACCGCAGGCACCAATTGGTTGCTGGTTGGCTCGGATTCTCGTACTGGTTTGACGGAAGAGGACGTGCAACGCTTGGGCACAGGTGGCGAGATCGGCTCCATGCGCACCGACACCATCATGGTGCTACATCTGCCCACGTGGGGCAAAGCGACCCTACTTTCGATTCCCCGCGACTCATATGTGAACATCCCCGGCTATGGGATGGACAAAATTAATGCCGCTTTTTCTTTGGGGGGCGCGCCTCTGCTTGAGCAGACGGTGGAGGAATCCACTGGTCTGCGCATAGACCACTACGCCGAGATCGGTATGGGCGGGCTCGCAAATGTGGTGGATGCTGTTGGCGGCATCGAGGTGTGTCCGCCTGAGCCTATCGACGATCCCCTGGCCAACCTCAACATTCAGGCTGGCTGCCAGAAGGTCGATGGCCCAACTGCGCTTGGATACGTCCGCACCCGCGCCACATCGATGGGCGATCTAGACCGCGTTCAGCGGCAGCGAGAGTTTTTTTCCGCGCTGGTAAACAAGCTCACGTCGCCGGCAACGTTCTTGAACCCTTTTAGGCTACTGCCGACGATTTCCACTGTGGCAGGTTCCTTCACCGTGGATCAAAAGGATCATATTTGGCACCTGGCGCGCGTTGGCCTAGCCATGCACTCCGGAGTTGAAACAACCACGGTGCCCGTCGGTGGCTTTGCCGATACCGAGGTGGGCAACGTGGTGTTGTGGGATGAAGCTGCTGCGCAGGAGTTGCTTAGCGGGCTTCGTTGATCACGCTGACAACCGCGCCATTGGGTAGGTTCTGCTCACGCATGATGCGCTTGCGCTCTACCCAGTAGTCGGCGTTGCGGATGCCCAGGGCCTCGGGGTCGAAGTCCGGCTCAAGGCCCGCCTTCTTCTGCTTACGGTAATCCCACAGGCACTTTTGGGCCGGCACTTGGATGATGAGTATGGCGATGACGTTGAGCCATGCGGTGGCGCCGGCGCCGATGTCGCCGAGTGCCCAAGCAGCACCGGGGGTGGTGATCGCGCCAATAATGACGGAGATAATCACGAGGATTCGGACCGCGAAAATGATGCCGCGACGAACACCGGCGTTGTGCACTTTGCGGATCAGGTAAGCAGCATTGGTTTCAGCCAAATAGTAGTAAGCAAGCACGGTGGTGAAGGCGAAGAACATGATCGCCAGTGCCACAAAGCTCGGCCCCAAACCGGAGGCGAAAGTATCCAACCCCGACTGAACAAAGCCTGGGCCTACCGGTACGCCCTCGGGCAAAGATCCCTGGTAGCGCACTGCGCCATCTTCTGCGCCGCCTTCGAAGACACGGAACATGTCGGTGGAGATGATGATGAACGCGGTGGCGGAGCACACGAACAAGGTGTCCACGTACACGGCGAAGGATTGCACGAAGCCCTGCTTGGCAGGGTGAGAAACCTCGGCGGCCGCAGCAGGCTGCGGCCCGAAGCCCTGGCCAGCCTCGTTGGAGTAAAGGCCTCGCTTCACACCCCAGAGGATCGCCATGCCAAGGAAACCAGAGAAGGCGGCTTCCTTATCGAAGGCCGAATTGAAGATCAGGCCGAAGACGTGCGGGATCTGCTGGTAGTTAGTGAAGAGGATTATCAACGCCACAATGATGTAAATGGCGGCCATGAACGGCACCACCATGGAGGCGAAGGTTGCGATGCGCTTCACGCCACCGAAGATGATGACAGCCAAGCCAATGGCCAGCAGCGCTGCGGTGATCTTTGGATCGACGTTCCAAGCATTCTCGACGGCAGCGGATACACCATTGGCCTGCACGCCAGGCATGAAGTAGCTGGTGGAGACCATGATGACGACGGCCAAGATAATGGCGTAGATGAGGAAAACGGGCGCTGCCTTGGTGTGCTTGTACGCCTTTTCCACGTAGTAGGCGGGGCCGCCGCGGTACTCGCCGGTATCACGGTCTTGCTCCTTGAAGATCTGCCCCAAGGTGCACTCAATGAAGGAGGTAGCAGACCCAAGGAGAGCCACTGCCCACATCCAGAACACAGCGCCCGGCCCACCAAACGCGATGGCAGTGGCCACACCGGCGATATTGCCAACGCCGACGCGCCCGGCCAGGGACATCATGAGGGATTGGAAGGATGAAACGCCGTTTTCAGACTTTTCGCCCTGACGAATCTGCCGCATCATGTCAGGGATGCAGCGGATCTGCATGAAGCCGGTGCTCAGGGTAAAGAATGCCCCCGCACCGAGCAGCAGAAAAATGAGGCCTTTGGACCACACCAGCCCATTGAGAGCATCGATGAATTCCGCCATGCGCTTTCCTATCTACTAGTCGAATTGCAGACGACTATAATCCGATAGGCTTTGTGACGCACATCTCGCGGGGGTGGGAGTTAGCGAATTGTCACTTGGCGGGAATTGATCGTCTCCAAGCGTCGACGCTCCTCCGCGTTCAGCTCAGCATCGTTAGCGAGTTCTGCTTGCAACTTAGCGTCCAGGGTTTCGAGGTCCTTGGAGTAGCTCTCCGGGGCACGCTCTGGATCCAGATCCCACACGGGCACGATAACGCCGTGGGTGCGGAACACGCCTGCGAACTTCGAACCTTCGCCAAGGTGCAGTTCCTCCCTGGCGGCCACTCGAGCCAAAGCCTTCATCAACACGTCTTCAGCCTCTGGGCGAACCCAACGGATATGGGCCTTTTCGCCGGGGTTGATCCACCAAGCGGTGGCAGGCGCATCGATCCGCTGCGAAGGCAGCACGGAATCGTTGGCCATCTGGAGCCCTTGAGCATACTCAGGAGTGATCGCACTCGGGTCCGGAACCCACCAGTTGAAATCGTGAAATTCCTGGATTTCAAGCTCAGCATCCTTAGCAATGAGCTCTTCCAGCTTGGGTTGCGTACCATCAGCGACACCCACTTCAAGCACGCTGCCCGGCTTGGCATCCAGCGCCCAAGACAGGGCGAAGGCGAGGTCGCGGTGCGGGTTCTGTGAACGCTGCTGCGTCTGCAGCGCAACAAAAATGTCGCCGTCCTCGCGCACCAGCGCCGCGCCACCACCAGGCAGCACTGTGCAGAGGTTCACGTCCTTGTCCTTAGCATTGACCTTTGCCACTGCCGAAGGCACAAATTCCTGCAATGCCACCAAATCAGTTTCGAAGGCATAGCCCTCGTAAGGACGCGGATCCTTCTCAAACTTGGCACGCTCTGCAGCACGAGCCGCCAGCTTCGCCTGCCTGCGGCTCATACCCTCGGGCAGTTGTTCCTTTTGCTTCTTCTTTTTCGCCATGCTTAAAGAACATACCGCCTCGGTGCTACGCGTCTAGTGCCACGCACCTTCGATTCGGTCTACGTGATCACGAACCTTCTCACCTTCGGCGTACAACGGCATACCCTTCTTAGCCTGATAGAAGGGCACATCCAGCGGGTCCAAAGGCTTACGGCCACGGATCAAATCGGCTGCCTTTTCGGCCATCATGATAACCGGCGCATAAATGTTGCCGTTCGTAATGATGGGCATCACCGACGCATCGCAAACATACAGACCATCGAGGCCATGCACCTGCATCGTTTCAGGATCCACGACTGCCATTTCATCCTCCACTGGACCCATCTTGGCTGTGCAGGATGGGTGTAGCGCTGTTTCAGCGTCGTTACGAACCCATTCCAAGATCTCTTCGTCCGATTGCACGTCCATGCCTGGCGAGATCTCACCGTCCGTGTATTCCTTCATTGCTGCTGTGTCTAGCAGACGACGGGAAACGCGCACCGCTTCAACCCATTCGCGACGATCCTGATCGGTTGCCAGATAGTTGAAGATAATCTCTGGCTTTTCTTTCGGGTCGGCGGACTTAATGTGCACATGTCCAAGGGTGTCTGAGTACATCGGCCCCACGTGGAACTGGAATCCGTGGGGACTGTCAATCACGGTGCCGTCGTAGCGTACTGCCATCGGCAGGAAGTGGAACATTAGGTTTGGGTACGCCTCATCATCATTGGAACGGGCAAAACCGCCCGCCTCGAAGTGCGAGGAAGCAACTGGCCCCTTCTTGCTCAACAACCATTGAAGACCGATGAATGGGCGACGCCACATCTGCAAGTAGGGCTGTGAAGACACCGGTTGCGTGACGTTGTACTGGACGTAGACCTCGAGGTGGTCCTGGAGGTTCTCACCCACGCCTGGCAGGTGCTTCTTCACTGCGACACCGGCATTTTCGAGTACTTCTTTATTGCCGATGCCCGATAGTTGCAGAAGTTGCGGTGTATTAAAAGCGCCACCGCACAGGATGACCTTTTCGGCATATACTCGACGCTTCTTGCCTTTCCACTCATACTCAACGCCTGTAGCCCTATCGCCGTCGAAGAGAATCCTGGTGGTGAACGCACGAGTGCGAACGTCAAGGTTCTTACGATCCATCACCGGGTGTAGATATGCGCGAGCAGCAGAGAGGCGCTTGCCACCGAGAATGTTCCGATCGAATGGGGCGAAGCCTTCCTGTCGGTAACCGTTCACATCGTTGGTCAGGTTATACTCAGCTTCCTGTACAGAACGGAAAAACGCCTGGAAAAGGGGGCTGGTGGCCGGACCGCGGGTGAGTTTGAGCGGGCCGTCGTGTCCACGACGTGGATCATCAGGATCTGCTCCTAGCGCCGTTTCCATCTTGTTGAAGTACGGCAACACGTGCTTGTAATCCCAGTGCTCCATCCCGGGCAGCGCTCCCCACTTTTCATAATCCATGGGGTTGCCACGCTGGAAAATCATCCCGTTGACGGAGGAAGATCCGCCCAACACTTTGCCACGAGCATGATAGATTCGGCGCCCGTTCATTTCCGGCTCGGGCTCAGACTCATATCCCCAGTCGTAGTGCTTGTTGCCGATAGGGAAAGAGAAAGCAGCGGGCATATGAATGAACAGATCCCACAGGGAATCCATGCGACCAGCCTCCAGCACCAGCACGCTTGTTTCACCGTCTTCACTGAGCCGATTCGCGAGCACAGATCCGGCTGAGCCACCGCCGACGATCACCACATCCCGCCGGCGATCTTCAACCACCTCACCGTCAGTGTCGTGGCGAGACGCAGCTCCGTCTTTGATCGCCCGGATTGCCTTCTTCAGCAAAATGCCACTTCCTTTCTTGCAATTCACCGCAAGCAATTGCCCGCGCCAAATTCAATTTCAAATCCAAAACAAATGCCCGAATCGGAACGCAGAATACCCCTGCTACCCCTATCCATTCAGGCACTTTCTGACCAACTTGATCAATTCTGCCAAAAAATGAGAAATAGGGCTAAAAACTCTCGGTTACCCCCGCATGTGTATTGTTAATTCGGATATATGCAAAATCGATGAAACCAACGGGAAGGTGATGCCAGTGGCTGAATCGAGCCCAAGAAGCACACAGCCAGAAACAGAAGTGATCGTCGGCTCTTTTCGCGCAGGCAGTCAGCGCACACAGCCGGAGCACTCAGCGGCCACGAATTGGCCAGTGTTTATCGCTTCTGCAGCGGGTATTCTCGCCGTCACCCTCTGGGCGTTTTTCGGCGGCGATAGCGCCGAAGCGGTTCTGGGAAAGGTGACAGGATGGATCGCAACCAACCTCGGCTGGTTTTACATTCTGACCGGCACCGTGGTGATCATTTTTGTGCTTGCAGTCGCATTCGCGCGTACCGGCACCATCAGACTTGGGCCCGACCACTCCCGTCCACAGTTCCGACTCTTCTCATGGGCAGCCATGCTCTTCGCAGCAGGCATCGGTGTCGACCTTATGTTTTTCGCCGTCGCGGAGCCAGTAACTCAATACTTTGCGCCACCAGTGGGCGGCGGAGAGACACGAGAGGCGGCTCGCGAGGCAGTGGTGTGGGCGCTGTTCCACTACGGCTTCACCGGGTGGGCAATGTATGCACTCATGGGCATGGCCTTTGGCTATTACGCATACCGCCTGAACATGCCACTAGCGATTCGATCTGCGCTCTATCCTCTTTTCGGCAAGCGAGCCAAGGGTGCGATTGGTGATGCTGTCGACGTTGCAGCGATGCTCGGCACCGTGTTCGGGGTAGCTGCGTCCCTTGGTATCGGCGTGGTGCAGTTGAATTACGGCCTAAAAGTCATGTTCAACATTCCCGAAGGCCAAGCAGCCCAGATTGCATTGGTCATTCTTTCGGTCGGCGTAGCCACAATCTCTGCGGTATCGGGTGTGGACAAGGGCATCAAGATGCTCAGCGAAATTAACGTCGGCCTCGCACTTTTACTCATGGCGTACATCGTGATCGCGGGCAGGACCGCCTTTCTTATGGACGGTCTTGTGATGAATATCGGCGACTATGTTTCTTCCCTGCCTGGAATGACCATGGACACCTTCGCATTCTCCGACGATGCCGAATACACAAAGCAATGGATGGGCTCTTGGACCCTCTTCTTTTGGGCATGGTGGGTAGCTTGGGCCCCCTTTGTTGGGCTTTTCCTTGCACGTATTTCACGCGGGCGCACACTGCGACAATTCGTCTTTGGCACCCTCAGCATCCCCTTCGTCTTCATTCTGTTGTGGATGAGCTTCTTCGGAAACTCCGCTCTGGATTTGGTCCGCGGTGGCGATAGCGCCTTCGGCGATGCCGCAATGGCGGAACCTCAGCGAGGTTTCTACGATCTACTGGCTACCTACCCAGGCTCCTTCTTCCTTATCGGGCTTGCAACGCTCATCGGTTTATTGCTGTATATCACCTCAGCAGACTCCGGTGCCTTGGTGATGAGCAACTTCACCTCCCGTACTGATCACAACGCACAGGACGGTCCAATTTGGTCCCGCATTTTCTGGGCTGTACTGGTCGGACTTCTCACAATCGTGTTGCTGCAGATCGACGGAGTCACCACCGTGCAGTCCGCAACTGTGGTAATGGGTCTGCCGTTCTCGATCGTGATGTACATGATCATGATCGGGCTGATCCGATCCTTCAGAATGGAAGGAACACAGTCTGCGGCCCGTGGAATTGCGCTTCACGCAGCAATGTCTGGCAGAAGTGACTCCGGCTCACACGCCGTTTCCTGGCGTAAACGCTTAAGCCGCGCCAACACTTGGCCGAGTGCCGCGCGCTGTCAGCAGTATCTGGAAAAGACGGTTCAGCCAGCGCTCGAACAAGTGGCGGAAGAGCTTCGCCAAAGGGGCCTGAATACTACCCTGGTGGCTTCTAGTGTCTGCGATATTCCCGTCCGCTCTTTGGATCTCACAGTGGACCTAGAGGAGGAGCAGAACTTCAGATACCAACTCTTCCCGGTTGAAAATCCGGTTCCTTCTTTCACCCGAAACACCACCGGCGGGGAGGTCTACTATCGACTCGAGGTATTCGATCACACAGGATCTCTGGGATACGACGTTTTCGGCTATACCCAGGAGCAATTGATCGACAACGTGCTGGACTTGTATGAGCGCCACCTAGAATTCTTGCACATGCAAAGAGATATCCCAGGCCGTTCTGACATGTCCGGAGGCGCAGCCCCGGTCATGGACTGGCGCCAAGATTAATGCGACTTATTCACTAAGGAGAACACTCGTGACTTCTAAGCTTTTCGACCCAACCACCTGCGAACTTCTGCGTGGAGTGCACTCGAATGAAGGCCCCGCGTCACTGTATATTGATGGCAAGTGGCAGCCCGCTGCCGACGGCGCGACACGCACCATTGTTTGCCCCGCAAATGGCACGGAAGTGGGCTCAGTATCCGAAGCCAGTGATGCCGACACAGAGCGGGCAATCGAGATTGCTCGACGTACCTTCGATGCGGGATCTTGGTCTGCAACTCCGGCTGTTGATCGCGGAAAAATCCTCCTGCAAACGGCAGCGCTCATTCGCAAATACAAAGATGAGTTCGCCGCGGCCGAATCCGCAGACACCGGCAAGCGACTTCCGGAATCAGAGGCGGATATGGACGACATTGCGAATGCCTTTGAATACTTCGGCACGCTCGCGCAGCACGCTGCAGGACGGGTGGTAGATCCAGGTGACCCATCAGTTCGCTCACGCATCGACGCCGAACCGATCGGCGTATGCGGCTTGATCACTCCATGGAATTATCCGCTGCTGCAGGTTTCTTGGAAGGTGGCTCCAGCGATCGCCGCGGGCAACACCTTCGTCCTGAAACAGGCGGAACTCACCCCACATACGGCGATGATGCTGATGAGCGTCCTAGAACGCGCTGGCTTGCCCGCTGGCGTTGGCAATTTGATCACGGGCGCAGGTGCGAACTGTGGTAATCCGCTGTCGAAGAGCCCGCTGGTAGACATGGTTTCCTTCACCGGCGGTTTGGAAACCGGCAAGCTTATTGCGCGCAATGCATCAGAAACGATTAAGCGCACCGCACTCGAACTCGGTGGCAAGAACCCAAACGTTATTTTCGCAGATACTGACTTCGATGCGGCTGTGGATAATGCTCTCAATGGCGCATTCGTCCACTCCGGTCAAGTATGTTCGGCGGGTTCTCGCATTATCGTGGAGGAATCTATCCGGAATAAGTTCGTTGCGGCACTGGTAGAGCGAACAAAGCAGATCAAGTTGGGTGGTCCGGAAGACACCGCGGCTGAGACAGGCGCGCTCATTTCAGAAGAACATCGCCAAAAAGTAGCTGACTACGTCGACCATGCCCGCGAGCAAGGTGCAAAGGTGTTGTGTGGCGGCCGTATAGCGAGCGCGGAAGACAATGAAGGCAGCCACGGCACCGGCAACACGGATCTCAGCAAGGGCTGGTTCTACCTTCCCACGGTGATCGATGAGTGCACTGGCGAAATGGATTGCGTTCACGACGAGGCTTTCGGCCCCACCGTCACGATCGAAACCTTTGAAACGGAAGAAGAAGCGATCAAGATCGCCAATGACACCGAATACGGTCTCGCCGGTGCGGTATGGACGCAGGATGCCGGCAAGGCTGAGCGTGTCGCCCGAGGAATGCGCCACGGCACCATCTGGATCAATGATTTCCATCCTTATCTCCCACAGGCTGAATGGGGCGGAATGAAGCAATCGGGTAACGGACGCGAGCTGGGGCCAACTGGGCTAGCCGAATACCAAGAGCTCAAGCATGTTTATCAAAACATTGCACCCGCGGTTACTGGTTGGTTTGCTGGCTAAGAGCCACATCCGGCACGTCGGTGGCAAGCATGGCGATGCCCCGGCGCTCGGCCCACCGGATATCTTCGGGTTCATTGACCGTGTACAAGTAGGTGTTGTCGGTAATTTTTTCCGGGTGCGCCTTGGCGTGCTCTAGTGACAATCCTTCCGCCCGTCCCCACGGCTCCCAGTCGCGCAGGAGGCGGACGGTGTGCATGTTGGGGGCCATACGAGCTATTCGACGCACCCCCGTGGCTGAAAAAGAGATGTAGTGCATGCGGGGGTCGTCGACAAGCTTGCGATAGCGCAGTTTGAGCACGATCTGTTCTTCGAGCATTCGACCGAAGCGCATGGGGTGTTTGCTTTCGATGTAGAGGTGCCGATTGTTGTAGTCGAGCACCATATTGAGCAGTTCGTCGAAGCTGAGCACGCCGAGTTCGCGTAATTCGGCGGCGGTGACGGTAGACACCCGGCGAGAATCCTTGAAGATCCGCAAGAGGGTTGGGTCGTGGAAACACATCAACTCACCATCACTGCTGAGGCGGACGTCGCATTCCACACCATGGATAGGCAGTTCGAGGGCCTTTTCAAAAGCGACCTGGCTCATTTCGGGATAGCGGGAGCGGAATCCCCGGTGCGCAATGATGTGCATAATTCCAAGCTAACCGGTGGCAAAAGTCTCAGCAATTCGAGTCAAAATCTCAGCACTTTGTCAGTTTTGCGGGCAAGAATCCTGACCCATGCACAAACAATTCCTCGGCATCGGCATGCTGTTGCTGGCCATCGCTATCGGCTGTCTCACACTCACCTCCGCGCTGAGTTCCATCGATTTGGCGGGAGTGACGTGGCTCAGCGATCACCGCACCGAGCGGATCACCGGGGCAATGTTGGCGCTGACGAACCTCTTAACGCCGGTGAGCATCGTGCTGCTGGCATTCATCGCTGGCGGCCTTTCGTGGTGGATGAGCAACGATAAGCGCACTGGGGTGTACGTGGTGGGAGTGGTTGGATTCGCCTCCGTTGTCACTCAGCTACTCAAGCACCTCTTCCAGCGCTCACGGCCCGATGCTGCGCTGCAGGTGATCCCCGAGTTCGACTTCAGCTTCCCTTCGGGGCACGTCACGGGCATGGTGGCGCTGTGTGCGGCGATCGTGGTGGTGGTACTGAAGTTTTTGGGCAAGCAGGTTGCACTCGTAGCCGCGCTGCTGGGAATCGCGCTTTCCCTCAGCACTGCCTTCGCCCGCGTGTACCTGGGGGCCCACTACCCAAGCGACACCCTCGCTGGCGCCCTAGTAGGCATGGGCACTGCATTGATTTGCCTGCCGGCGCTCAGGATGGCGTGGGGCAGGCCATCGACGGGGACTTCCTCAGCGGTCCGCACCACCACGGCTAAAGACCCACACGCTTTGGAGCAGGAAGTTGGTCACGGTCGCCACAGCTTGGGAGAAGAACCAAGACCAGAACAGCAGGTGGTGGATGCCAGGCAGACCATGCCGAAACACAGCGTCCACCAGCACAGCTAAGCCAAAGCACAAGCAGTACACGCTAGTGGCGCGCAGTTTCTCGCCCGCAGATCGATCTCCGGCGAATGTGAAGAAACTATTGAGGTAGTACGCAACTGTGCTACCCACAATATAACTGCAGGCGCGAGCCAACCACGGCGCACCATCAAGCGATAGCAAGAGGCTTCGAGTACCAAAATCGCAAACAGCTCCCACAATCCCAACGAGGAGGAATGCGGAAGCTGTGCGAAAGTTTGCGGGCATAGGGCCCCAGATTAGTTGGCGGGGAAGAACTCTTCCTGAATGTCGCGCAGCACCTTGGCGGAGTGGCGGAAGCGCTCGAGCTCGTGCTCGGTGAGTTCCAGCTCGATCACGCGGTTGATGCCGCCGCGGTTAATCACGGCAGGTGTACCGATGTAGATGTTCTCTTCACCGTACTGGCCTTCCAGCAGTGCAGAGACTGGCAGTGCCACTTCCTGGTTGTGGATCACGGCGCGGGTGATGCGGGCAAGGCCCATGCCGATGCCGTAGGAGGTGGAGCCTTTGGCGTCGATGATCTTGTAGGCGGCGTCGCGGGTTTCCTCGAAGATCTTTTCCAGCTCGGATTCGAGTCCGGGGTTCTTTTCCAACTGCTTGCGCATGGACACACCGGCGACGGTGGCGGAGCTCAACACCGGCAGTTCAGTATCGCCGTGCTCGCCGATGATGTAAGCGTGGATCGAGGAGGGGGCGACGTCGTAGCGCTCGCCGAGCATGTAGCGGAAACGCGCGGAGTCCAGCACGGTGCCGGAGCCGATGACGCGGTGCCAGTCCAGGCCCGAGTACTGCCACACGGCGTAGGTGAGGATGTCCACGGGGTTGGAGGCCACCAGGAAGATGCCGTCGAAGTTGTTCGCCATGACTTCGTCCACGATGGACTTCATGATCTTCATGTTCTTACCCACGAGCTGCAGGCGAGTCTCACCTGGCTTCTGGGCGGCACCGGCGCAGATGACCACCATGGCGGCGTCTTCGCAGTCGGCGTAGGTGCCCTTGGTTACCTTGGTGCGCGATTGAGCCCACACCACGCCGTGGTTGAGGTCGTGAACGTTGCCTTCGAGCTTCTTTTCGTCGATGTCGATGATGGCCAGGTGATCAACGGTGCCTTGATTGACCAGCGCATAGGCGTATGCAACTCCGACGTCACCAGCACCAATCAGAACGACCTTATTACCGACAATCTTGTTCATGCTCTCTCCTAAGCAGTGTGAGGAAGCGTCGCATCGAGCGGCGATTTTTGTTTTCCCCTTAAGTATGCCCGTTTCATGTTGCTTTATGTCCGCTTTGAGGGGATTTTCACACTGTAACTACACTGCATTCCCGATGAACATCAAAAATCCCAGCCTCCGCCTCCTCATCGCCGCACTACTCGTCGCGCTCACCGCCTTGGTGTATCTGAGCGCCACTCGCCAGGGCGTTCTTTCGCTTTTCGACGAAACCCTGCTCGACATCTCAGCCAACGATCGCAACACCACCGCAGCACAAACAGTCACCTGGTTCACCAACATCGGCACCACCGCCTTCACCGCGCCGATCGCCACGGTGCTGGTGCTGTGGCTCTCCTGGAAATTGCAGCAGTGGTGGCCAATCGCCATCACCATCGTGGCCGCCACCTGCTCGGTGCTCACCACCACACTGGTGAAAGAGTGGCTAGGACGTCCCCGCCCCGAGCATGTCTTTGCCGTAGCCCCCTTCGAATACGCCCCGAGCTTCCCCTCCGGTCACACACTGAATGCCGTGGTGGTCTTCGGCATCATCGCCATGCTCTACGCCAGCCGCCGCGCCTATATCGCAGCCGGCATCTACATTGTGCTGATGGGCGCCTCACGCATTTGGCTCGGCCACCACTGGTTCAGCGATGTGCTCGCCGGCTGGCTGCTGGGCATTGCTTGGTTGCTCGTGCTCAGCGTCATATTTGCCAAGCCGCTACACACCATCCGCGCCGCACGCCACGCCCGTTGAGTGATGCGGGCAGTAGCCACCCGGATTCTTGTGCAGATACTGCTGGTGCTCGTCTTCGGCGAGGAAGTACCTGCCAGCCGGGGTGTCGGCGAGGCGTTTGACCTCGGTAGTGATCGTCGAAAAGCCGTGGGCGCATTCATCCTATCCACGCATCACTTGACGAACCGCCATGTGGGACTGCAGCCGAAGCTGCAGCGATCCGGTGCCGATTCCGGTGCGCCCATCCCAAATACGCATGCCTCAATGTAGGACTGCAGCCGAAGCTGCAGCGATCGATGACAGGCCATCAAGATCCGACGATGATTGACTAGCCTCAATGTAGGACTGCAACCGAAGCTGCAGCGATCCCGGCAATGTGGGGTAGTTGGTGCATCAGGGCGCGGAGGCCTCAATGTAGGACTGCAGCCGAAGCTGCAGCGATTCAGCCATGTCATGCCAGCTCTTCATCCTTGAATGCAGGCCTCAATGTAGGACTGCAGCCGAAGCTGCAGCGATATCACCCTGCGAAAACTGCGTGTGCTCGCAGACGGCGCCTCAATGTAGGACTGCAGCCGAAGCTGCAGCGATTACGTCGTGATGAACGGGCAACCAGTGATGATGAGCCTCAATGTAGGACTGCAGCCGAAGCTGCAGCGATGTTCTTATACCCGAGGGCGACGGCCACATCCTTGGGCCTCAATGTAGGACTGCAGCCGAAGCTGCAGTGATTCAATGGATAGGCCACGGCCTGTTTTATCGGTGCGTGCCTCAATGTAGGACTGCAGCCGAAGCTGCAGCGATGTCTTGCTGATGCTGCACAGGTGTCACGCAATCACGTGCCTCAATGTAGGACTGCAGCCGAAGCTGCAGCGATTCTGCCACGGCGAGCAACCCGCCCCACAACCACTGGCCTCAATGTAGGACTGCAGCCGAAGCTGCAGCGATATGTATGCCAATAATGCGGTGCCGGAGTCGCTGAAGCCTCAATGTAGGACTGCAGCCGAAGCTGCAGCGATATCTGGGGCGTGTTGCTTGACGCGCCATTTTTGCGGATGCCTCAATGTAGGACTGCAGCCGAAGCTGCAGCGATGCGCGTAAAAATCCGGCTCCACATTTTGGTAATCCGCCTCAATGTAGGACTGCAGCCGAAGCTGCAGCGATTCGACGCGAAGAAATTCAAGGCCAAGCACCCCGACCTGCCTCAATGTAGGACTGCAGCCGAAGCTGCAGCGATCTGCGGCGCGTGAATAACATTACCATTACCGATATAGGCCTCAATGTAGGACTGCAGCCGAAGCTGCAGCGATTCAGGAGGGGGCAGCAGCAGCGCACGGTTCTGGGGCCTCAATGTAGGACTGCAGCCGAAGCTGCAGCGATGGCTACCATCATAACAGCTGGTTGAATGGCCTATTTCAATGCAATTGCGAGCGAGAACGCAAAAGGCAACCATCCCCTGTCCCGATCTCCGATTAGTGCACGAGATACTATACTCACCAGGCATTTTCACCGCGAGCGACATTCGGAGATACCGAAGATCTGGGTGCCTCGCGGGTGGGCATTAGAAGACAAACACCTCGTCGGATGTAACCTCCCGCCCCTGACCTAAAAAGCTAAAACGAGCTTCGCTCAGTTCGGCAAGACGCCCCAAGTCACAGAACAACACCGAGTCTTTCTGAAGATCCAGGACTTCTTCGATCTCCGACTTCATCCGGAGCAACTTAGCGGGCGACGCATCAACCACAAATACCGAGTACTGCAACCGATCTCCGTATTTTGCCAGCTTGGTGGATAGTCGGGTGCGCCTGCGATCATCCGGGATGTCGTAGGCGACGAGCGTTCTCCGGGCATCATCACGGCTCATCGCGTTCTCACCGCTCGGTAGTTGCGCTGCGTACCGTCAATACATCCCAACACCAGGCGGGCTTGAATTTCGAGAACTCGTCTCCATGTGGCTATATAACCAAAGGTCGGGTGCGTGATTTGCGTACTCATTCGCCGTTCAAATGCCGTAACCAGCACTTTACGCCCTTCCGGTTTCAAGCGTGGAGTGCCGCTGACCGTCGAGAAGTGTTTCTCCGTGAGCATCCCTCGGTTGACGCACGAAACAACAACCGAGTCACTGATCGAAGCCCGAAATTCTTCCATAAGGTCAAGCGCCAGAGCCGGTTTGTTCCGGCCACTACTGTGAAGGAAACCCGCATGCGGATCCAGACCACAGCTCACCAATGCTTTGATCGCCTCAGCAGTCAAGAGCGCATACGCAAAGTTAAGTGCGGAGTTCAAAGGATCCAGAGCTCCGCGACCATGCCTTCCTTGCCACTTTGCCAAAAAGTATTCGGCTCCGTTTCCGCGGAGCATAAGAGGAAATCCTTGGAAGTAGAGTGCTGCGGCTTCTCCCTCCACCCCAAAGAGCGCTCCTGTTGAGGTGCAGCGTTCAGCTTCTCTTTGTAGCGACCGAAGTCGGCTACTCAAATCGGACGCAGCTTCGCCTCCATTACGCCGAAGAAAAGTGGCTTGCCCGGCAATTTTGCCGGCAATGAACTCGCGCGCGATATCGATTCGACCGTCGGCGGAAGCCACATGTTGTTGCACACGAGCTGCCCCGTTTGGACCATCGGCGGGGCGCGACCAGCCATAAACCCTCCCCGCGCCGGAACACCACACGACCGTAATGTCGCGCCAGAACAACTCGCGCAACAGTGCACTCGAAATATCCACATTCCCGTGAACAGTCACGCCTTGCACCCGTTCGATCGGGACATTACCGAGTTCCTCGTCAGCAGCTTTCACCACGACTCGGCCACGGCGAATGCTCGCGCGTGAGCCGGGAGTGGTCAGGTGTAAAACTTGCCCATCAGGATTGGCCACCACGACGCGACGATGGATCGTCGATAAGCTCCGCTCATCGGGGAGACAAACTCCAATGTGGGAGCAACGACGACACCGCGCATCGTCTTCCAGCGGTGGAGGAGCTTGCGCATCCGAGCAAATCTTGCGTGTTCGTTCCAAGAACTTAAGTGCCCGTGTCCGTTCCTCTTCTCCGATCTCGACATCGACGCAGCGATGTTGGTCGGTGAAGTACACACTATATCCAACAACTTCTTTACCGGCTTCCTCAAGGCAGATGCCCTGCAACGCCAACTGCACAATGGTCGCCTCAGACACCTCAGCGCGGTTGCGAACCGGAGTGGCCTTGTACTCAACCACATGTGTGCCATCAACGTCACCCTCAACCAGGTCTGCACGCCCTAGAAGGCCGTAGCGCTCGGAAGAAAGTGTCATCGAGCGGTGAGCTTCTGGGCGCGAAGCTCTGGGGTCGTCTACCCTACGGTGCGCTCGAGAACCTGCCTGCATTTGCGCACTATGACTGCGCTCACCTACTGCCTCTAACCAAGCCCGGCGCTCACAAAACACTGTGTGCGAGACCAGGCTAATGGGGATCGAATCCCGAACCTCCCCTCCTTTAACGGACATTGAGATGCACTTCGCCTTCGAGGACCTGACGCTCCGGAGCCGAATCACTTCCAGCCTTCAAGATGGGGAAGCGGACCACCGCACGACACATTCGAGCAGCAAGCCAGGCTCGAGCCGCGTCTGCTTCGAGAGCTAATGGCTCTCCATTCTTCTGGTTAGAGTCTGCTGCCATCATCGCCGTGTGTAGATCTGCGAGCTGCGAAGAAACGAGCACGCTGCGCAGACGCGCAGGCGTAACTGGTGCGGTAAGCACCGGGAGTAACATGCTCTTCGGATGCAGTACTGTCGCTGGCCAGGCTCCCGGGGTCGCATTAATTTCCTCAACTCGGTTCGCAAGCGGAAATGCCGCAATGCCACGAAGAGCACAGAACACCAAGGCGTTGTCGGCTGGACCTGGTCGGGTCAGCCCTGTGGAGGAACGCGAATCGGCCTTCTGCTTGCCAATCACGTCCTGCACCTGCATTCCCATTAAGCCATTCAGTACTTGCTTTATCGACCACTGCTGAACTTCTTGACACAGCGGACGGTAGCGTTCACTAATGAATTCTTCGCCCCGGTTACGGGTTTTCATCTCCCACCGGGAAGCCCCTCGGTCGGGCTGACGTGCATTGTTCGCAACGTGCCAATACGAAGCCTCGCCGAGCGCATTGAGCCATCGGAGCTCGGTCCAGTCTCCTGCTTCAAGCAGTGCATCAAACGCAATGTGCCGTGCGGCCTGGTGCTTTTCCCAGTCGCCAGGATGCTTGTCCGTGTCGATGGCTTTAATACGCGGAGAGAATGGTGAGACGGTCGCCCCACTGGCATATGTCAGCCGCACTGACGGCCAATCCCGCGGTGGCTCAGTCCGTGCAGCATCCAGCACTGCCTGAGCAACCTCATCCTCAGAAGCTCCGGGCACATCAACCCAAGCGCGCGGCACGGCGGCGTCAGTCCAACCGAGCGTCACACCAGCGCCGAAGGTGCTTTCAGCGATTTCGGCAAGACCGACAAGTGCGAAGTGTGTCAGAGCGGAGTGAATTGAACCCCCCAACATCACAGTGGTCATCAGTGTCCTTCTTTCGAAACTTGGTTGTCAGCAGCCCGAACGAGCGCTTCCAGGAATGCCACCGCGTAGTGGCCGTACTCGGTCTCGGTGCGTTCGACCAACTCATCCCAAGCCCCAACGGTGAAGAGGTCTTCCGCTAGTCGAGCTTCAATTTCAGGAGTACCGGGGGGTAGGAGTTCTGCACCAACGTGGGGGAATCCTCGTCGACCGTGTCCGTGGCTGGTGCCGATGAGACGGAGCACCAACTCGTCCTCGATCTGTTGCGCCGCGCGGATCACTGAATACTGCTCATGCCTCCACCCCACGGGAAGGCCACCGCGTGGTGATGTGCTGGTGGCAACCTTCAGACGCATTCCCGTGCTCTTCGCCAGAGGTTTCTCCAACGCCTCTCCATTGTTGAGCATGCGCTGGAAGCGCAAATCAGCCTTGCCATCATCATGGTGAAGGGCGGCACTGACCACAGCGGCCTCGAACTCAGCGCCTAGTCCGACCGCTGCGGAGAGTCGCTGCGCACGTTCAGCAACATCATGGCTATGGTTTGTCAGCGTTACCGGTTTGGCCGAGGGAGTCCATTGCTGGCGGATGGGCGCGTCGTCCGGAAGATGATCTTCGCGCAGTACGAGAAACCATGGCACTGCCTGTACATCATCCGAACTAGCTGCAGGCAGCACTACTGTGTCGGTTGCACGATCTGGCGCGCTGGCGCGCCACGACTCCGTCGCAGCTTCGGCGTCGAGCCCGAGGAAGTCTCGGCGTAAGCGCGGGGCATCCGGCAGGCTTGAACGGCTAGCTGCGTTATGCCGATGATCAGCGTTGGCGTAGAGGACCGGCATGCCTTCGGTGACGGCTCGAGGCGCCGAGTCGGCATCCACAGGATCGACGGCCACCTGAGCCTTGGTGAATTCCGCTCCGTAGTCCACGATGAGTACATCTCCCGGGCGGATTCGGGAAGTGGCATGGCCTGGGCGGACCAGCAAGTAGGTGCCGTCGCGGAAGATGAAGGCTCGTGCAACAGCGTTGTCGCCAGCTTTTCCTTGCATCAATGCTTCAAGTAACAAACGAACCGTTTGTACCTTCGCAGGAAATTCCTCTATGGCTCGTGGCGGAACTGCCTGCAACACTGACTGTGCTTCAAGATCGTCAACAGGTAACCCCTCGCGCACAACGATGCCTGCATGAGCCTGCTCCGGTGCGAGGTCATCGCGAAGCCATAGGGAAAGGTCATCATCCGCAAAGAGCGCATCGCCAGTTCGCGACCACTGGTGGACGTTGGCCCACTCGGGTCGTTGATAGAGCGCCCTGCGCCGGGATGCTATCGGGGCCGGATGAGCCATCAGTGCGGACGGACTCAGCGCCCCTCCGGCAGCTTCGAGCGACTCAAGCCAGCCCAATCCGTTGACAACGTCGGTCAGAGTGTATGGCAATGCATCCTTGCTGGGATTTTCTTCGGGTACCATCACGGTGATTGGAGCCGAAGTGCGCTGACCGAGGCGGTTGACCCTGCCAAAGCGCTGAGCCAGAGCACTAGCAGAGGCAAGTTCCGTGGCCATCGCGGCAAAGTCGACATCTATTCCGACTTCCAGCGTCTGAGTGGCAATCAGCAGATCGATGCGCTCATCGCCCTCAACCGTAAATAGCGCTGGGTACTCCCTACGCAACTGAACAAGATCTGCTGGACGCATTCGCCCCACCAGCACTTTGATGCTGAGTTCCGCGTTGGCCTTTTGGAGCGTAGATGCAAGATCCACCGCTGTATTGACTCGATTCACGATACAGCCGACCGTCCGAGGTTTAGCTGATTCGAGCGTTTTCGTCTGCTCCAGCAGACCCAACACTGTGTCGCAGAGTTCCTCAATGTACTGCTTCTTTGATCGCTTTCCTGTTGCCTGTGCCTGCCAATGGGCTGAAGGCTTGAGTGTCAAGGGCTTGGAAGCATTGAGTCGGGCTGCCAGAACTTGGTCATCTGCAACGTCCTCTTCTTCGATCGACACCTGGTACTCACTGGTGGTGCTCGGTGTTGCTGTGGTTTCCACAACCTGAAGCTTGGGCACCCCGAGATCGGCCTCGCGCTTTGCAAGCTCAGCGATTCGGCGAGCGGTGACGAGCAATTGAGTATTGAGATGCGATTCATCAAGAACCATGACCGAGTCATAGGCGGCCATCGCCGCCTCGCGGGGGCGAGCACGCCAGGAAGCGCCGTAGCCACGGAACAGGAGGCGCGAGCCCCACATGTCCGGCGTGGCACTCACCACCGCACATGCAGCGGGATCCAGCAGCGTGGGGTTATCCCGGAGCGCACCACCGCGAAGCAGCCCGACATCAATCGGCACCGGCGCTTCGTCGTTCGCTTGTGCCGTACGAAATGAAGCCAAAGCACCGGCTACTTTTACGAGAATGTCTGGGCCTTGTCCGCTAATGGCAGCTCGGAGCAGCTCGGCGATCTTGAGCGCACGGTCATGTTGGTTGTCTACGAGCGCTCGGCGATTAACCACCGTGAACAGACGACGTGGCACGCGGGGCGCAGCTCCGATCGCCGCCAGCGCGTTGACGAAAACGTGGACATCGACCACTGCAGACTTGCCGGTGCCGGTAGGAGCGATGACCTGTTCGGGCCAGTGCCCGTGGGCAACGATAAAGTCAACGAGTCTCTGCTGCCAAGCAAAAGGCACATATCCTGGGTTTACCGCCTCAAAAAACTTGTGGAAGTCATCTGGTGAAAGTACCGGTGCAGAAACGCTAGTCATTAGTTGCCTCCCATCAGCGTTGTCACAAGGGCTTCGGGGACGTCTACAGGCACCAGCAGCCCCCCGCCGAGGTGTCGGCTCTGTCCGATGGCGGCCATGACAGTCGTCGGTGCCAGTTCGCCCAAATCGATAAGGCCTGTCCACATCTGGGGCACACTGCCTTTACGGGTCTTGTAAATGAAATGCTGTGTGTTCGCTGCGCGAAGCGTAGTTCGAGCCACGCGCACCCCATAGTTACGAGCTTTCTCGTGGCGGGCGATATGCCGTTCATCCGAGTTGCCTTTCACCTTCGGCAGAAATGCGCTCCACGCCAAGGCGATCGAAACCAGGCCCGCATCCGCCAAACCCCACGGTCGCCCACCAGTCCTTGATCGCTTGGGGCTTCGGACTTCGGTCACTGCAAGCGGGGTTGGCAACCATAGCCGGTATGATCCCGGCTTCGGCGCTTCCCAAAACTCTTCTGCCCTGACCGCGACGCCGTTGAATTCGAGACGTCGCCTGCCGTATTTGCAGCGTAGGGTTCGAATACTTTCAAGGCCTTGAGCGAGCCGTATCAAATCCTCTGCTGTGGCGTCATTTGGAAGCAACAAAGCAATGGCATGATTCTGCAGCCCATGACGTTCCACCTGTTCCTTGGTTAAATACTGAATGCTGAGGTGATTCGAGGGACGATCAGGCATGGTCTTCGGATATTGCCCCGTCACCATCGGCGGTACACCGGATTGGATGGCAGCAATGATGGCTCGGTGCATCGCAACACACCACGCCTGACGATGCTGTTCGGGGATTACATCACCATCGAGCTCGAGCAGGAGCACTTGATCCCACGGGGTACTAGACGCTGGCGCATCCGGTCGGCGATATCGCAGATCACGCAAACCAGTGGTTGTCGCCTCGGCTGTACGTGAATCTTCTTTTTTCGCGGTCTTTTGCGCCTTCCCCTTCCCCGGGTTTGCTGCTTCGAAAGCCTGGATGAGCGCGTCGGTACGTCCAGGTGCCACACCGCGAATATACTCGCCACCTGGGGTAAACATGGAGGCCTCAGTATCTAGCACCAGCGTTGGTGGTAGCGAGCGGTGCTCGAGCTTGACTAGGCTGCCACCTTCACCAAGCACCGCAACGTCACTACACAACTCAAACACGGTTTCAACGACCGCCTCGGGCACATCGTCCCAGCTGTAAGCTATTGGACCATCAAAGGTTGTTCCTTCGGACATCCTGCGGGCGGACACTTTGAACTTAGATTTCTCAAACCAACCTTCATTGCGATAGGTAATTCGGTTTTCATCATTTGATTGTCTCCGGTGCGTTGGAACATGCAGCCTGCTGGGAGGATGTTCCTCCAGCCAACGCAACGCAGCCAGGCCGTCTTCGCTCGGCTGCACTCGTCCATCTTGTTCCTTTGCTGTGGTACCCGTGGCCGCAGCATGCAGCAACGCCGAGTGCAGTCGTGCAATATCGGGGAAAGGATCGGGTGAACCATCGGCCCGATGCCCCAAGTACACCCCCAACGGGAAGGTCGCGGAGATATCGAGCGTCGGCATCCTATGACTCCGCTTCCTCTGCATCGACGGCACCGTGGATGATGGCGGGATTGCCCACAAAACGGAGCTCCTGGCCATTCCATTCCACTCCCGCCTTTTCGCGCGCATTCAGAATCGCTTGCTCCAACAATTCATCTGCGGCTTCGACGCTGAACGGATTCAAAGTGCGTTCCTTGCCGAATCGTTCATCCAGGGTAACCACCGGTTCGCCCGATTCTCGAAGATCACAATTGGCGCGGAGGTTGAGTTCCTCTTCCGAACGGGCAATTGCCGCAATCGCGAGCGCGGCAAGCAAGGCGCGGCAGGCGGCATCACCTTCGGTACCGGCACCAAATCGGATCTGGCGCAGAGCAGCAAAGCTCAGGACCCAGGATCGAAGAATCCTGGAGCAGGACACCCCACCGAGTGCATCCAACTGTGGCGGAATGGCACCGAGGCCTAGGTTAGAAGCTGAAGCCCTTTCCCCCTTCTTAAGCTTCTTGATCTTCTTTTCAACCGTTTCAATGCTTCCAGGGCTGAGCTCGTCGCGTTGCGCATCGAGGATTTCCTGCAACTCGGGGCCCGTCAGCTGCACACTGAGCGCCACCGGATCAACTCGGGCACCTCCGCGCCGCGAAGCGAGATCTCTGGCCGGAGTTTCTTGGTTACCGAGTACACCAATGATCTCACCGACCATCACGCTGCGGAAACGAACCTGATCCTCTCTGCGGGTGGAGTCCCACACACCGCCGACGAGACTGAAAGGCGAAGCCTCCAGGAGTGGCCGCGCATTGCCGGGAGTGGAATTGCGCAACGCTTTAAATTCCTCAGTCTGTGTGACCGGCGTGCCATCGAGGTTGGCAGCCCGGATATGGCCATCGAATGCACGGTGTGGCAGTTCAAGATCCATCAGCTCTTTCTTCGCCTCGTAGCTAACGACCAATCGTGGCACACGACTCACTACCGCTTCACCATCCCTGATCGACTGGGCGAGGGCGGACTCCGCGCGGTTGATCTGGCTTTGTTTGCTGTCAATGACAACTACCCCGACAGCTTTGCCATCAACGAAGCGTTCTTCGAAAGCAAAGGTGGAAGTGTTGCCGCTCACAAACTTGGCTGGCGCCACCGAAGCGTGGGGTCCAGCCGCAGGCTGGAGCTCGGTGACCGAGGTGAGGGTGCTTGCACCGCCGCGCCGACAGGCTTTCAACAAATCGTCGTAGGAGATCATGGCGATCCTTTCTAAAGGAGTAATGCGAACAAATGTTTAGCAACAGAACGGGGGTGATCTGCCCCCTGATGCTGAAATGAAGGGCGATAACGGGCGATAGACCGAACAGGAAGGCTGTTAACACCGACCCTACACCTAACCTCAAACACTCGCAATCTCTCTCAAACTCACACAACCACTCAGTATCATTAATTTTGCGTCAATGTCGCTTCCCCTACCCCATTCGGAAAGGGCGCAGCCCTCCGCTACGCTGGTGCAGCAGTGCAGCGCGGACCTTCATTCAGGCTGAGTCGTCGTGTGAGTAACCACTCCGCCATCACCATCTCCGCGCTGCACCCTCTTACTTAATGATTGCGTGTTTTTATCCTCAGAGTTGCGCTCTACTCCACGCCGCACGCCACTCCCGTTGAGTGATGCGGGCAGTAGCCACCCGGATTCTTGTGCAGATACTGCTGGTGCTCGTCTTCGGCGAGGAAGTACCTGCCAGCCGGGGTGTCGGCGAGGGGTTTGACCTCGGTGGTGATCGTCGAAAAGCCGTGAACCGCAAGCTTTGCACCATAGGCGTCCACCATCCGCTGCGCTACTTCAGCTTCCTCTGAGGTTTGGGTATAGATCGCCGATCGGTACTGTGTCCCCACATCATTGCCCTGGCGATAGCCCTGCGTCGGGTCGTGCGCTTCAAGGGCGACGGCCACGAGCTGTTCAAAGCTCACCTGCTTTGGGTCATAGACGATATGCACGATTTCCGTGTGATTCGTGCGCCCCGAACACACCTCCCGGTAGGTGGGGTTTTCCGTGATACCTCCGGCATAGCCAACCGAGGTCACTTTCACGCCCTCTGTCTGCCAAAACAGCTTCTCAGCGCCCCAAAAACACCCAAGGCCCACGTAGAGTTCGCGAAGTTCGTCATCCCAAGGTCCGGTGAGCGAAGTCCCCAGTACCGCGTGCGGGCGTGGATGCTCCAACACGGGGTGCCGTCCACCTTTTAGCGCGCGATCAGCGTCTACCAATTCGGGTTCCCTTGCAAACAGCCATCCCATGATTGAGCCTCCTAAAGATTCATAGAGTCGATAACAATAACGGATTATCGCCTTGAATATTCCCAGCAATCTCCTATGGTGGAGGACACGCCGTTTTGGTACGGTGGCTAAAGAATCCAACGAAAGGACTTTTGAACATGGCTAAGTACGAACTTCCTGAGCTCGACTACGCATACGACGCTCTTGAGCCCCACATCTCCGCAGAGATCATGGAGCTCCACCACTCCAAGCACCACCAGAATTACGTCAATGGTGCAAACAAGGCTCTCGAGCGCCTCGCAGACGCGCGCGAGCAGGGCTACATCGGCGACGCCGTCACCGCCCTGACCAAGGACCTCGCCTTCAACCTCGGCGGCCACACCAACCACTCCATCTTCTGGAAGAACCTCTCCCCCAACGGTGGCGGCGAGCCTACCGGCGCGCTGGCAGATGCCATTAAGGAAGAGTTCGGCTCCTTCGAGGCCTTCAAGAAGCACTTCTCCGCTGCAGCTCTGGGCCTGCAGGGCTCCGGCTGGGCAGTCCTCGGTTATGATCACATCGGCGGCCGTCTCGTCATCGAGCAGCTCACCGACCAGCAGGGCAACATCTCCGCCAACCTCACCCCACTGCTCATGCTCGACATGTGGGAGCACGCCTTCTACCTGCAGTACAAGAACGTGAAGGCTGATTACGTTGAGGCCGTGTGGAACGTCTTCAACTGGGATGACGTTCAGGCTCGTTTCGAGGCCGCTTCCAAGTAAGCCTCTCCCCCTTCTAGATATATTTCTAGAAGGGGATTTTTTATGTCTACATCCGAAGGCCTCCGCAGAGGCACCCCAACATACCGCCGCGCCGTCCTTGCGCTGCTTGCGGCTGGGTTGGCTACGTTCGGGGCGTTGTACTGCACGCAGGCAATGTTGCCGGTGCTGGCTCAGGAATTGGCCGTGAGCCCAACCACGGCGGCGTTGACGATCTCGGCGCCCACGGGCGCGTTGGCGCTGTGCATTGTTCCGGCGTCGATTCTTTCGGAGCGTTTTGGTCGCGGCAGGGTGTTGGTGGTGGCGGCATTGGCGGCAACTACGGTGGGTTTGTTGCTGCCGCTGGCGCAAAGTAGTACTACTTTGATCATTTTGCGCGCGTTGCAGGGCGCC
Source organism: Corynebacterium gerontici (assembly GCF_003813985.1). NCBI lineage: Bacteria > Bacillati > Actinomycetota > Actinomycetes > Mycobacteriales > Corynebacteriaceae > Corynebacterium > Corynebacterium gerontici. The sequence continues at coordinate 145,028 of NZ_CP033897.1, read as the reverse complement.
TGCATTGCTGGTGTTCCTGCGGTGGCGATGACGTGGCTGAGTGAAGAGATTTCGGGCCGCGATCAACCTCATGCGATGGGGATCTATATTGCTGGCAATGCGTTTGGGGGTCTGCTTGGCCGCATGATTCCTGCGTTGCTGCTGGAGGTCACGTCCTGGCGTTGGGCGCTGTTTGGCGCTTCAATCACGGCTTTTCTGATGGCGGTGATCATGGTGTGGTTGTTGCCAAAGCAGCGTCGTTTCCAGTCGCGCGCTCTGCACTTGGGGGATGAGCTTCGTGCGATGGCGGATCATTGGCGCACGCCTGAGCTTGCGGTGTTGTTCTTCTTTGGTTTCGTCAGCTTGGGTGTGTTCGTCTCCTTGTACAACTACGTGGGCTTTCGAATGATGCACACGTTCGGGCTTTCCGAAGCCCTCGCCGGCTCGGTGTTTTTGCTGTACTTGGCGGGTTCGTGGAGTTCGGCGCGTGCGGGCAAGTGGGCTGGGCGCCTCGGTCGGGGACGGGCGCTCACGCTGGGGGCGTCGGCGATGGTCGCGGGCCTGATCTTTACGGTGCCGACCAATCTGCCGTTGACGTTGCTGGGCATGCTGCTGTTTACCGCAGCGTTCTTCTTTGTGCATTCAACGGCTTCAAGCTGGGTTGGGCGATTGGCCACCCATCACCGAGCGGAGGGCGCGAGCATGTACCTGCTCAGTTATTATGTGGGCTCTTCGGTACTGGGGTGGCTTTCGGGCTATAGCTTTTCGACGCTCCCGTGGCTAGGTTTCGCGTTCACGCTCGCGCTTTGGCCATTGGCTTTGGTGGGGGCGTCGTGGGTGCTGCGTCGAAAAGCTAGTTGATCCGGAAAAATCCGGGGTTTAATCTTAAACCTTATGAGCGATCAACCTTTTGGACGATTTTCCCGCGCAGCTTGGCACCGCAAGGCGTCCAAACCGGTCTCCCTATGGTTGATCGCATTGGTGCTGGTCAGCCTCGTGCACTGGGCGATCCCCAACTATCGCTGGTTACTCATTCACATGTTCACCCTGGGCGCCCTGTCCAATTCGATCATGTTGTGGTCGCAGCACTTCACCGAGAAGTTCTTGCACCAACAGCTTGAAGACGACACCCGCCCCCGCCAGCTCCTTCGCTTTAGGATCTTGAACGCGGGCATCGTGGTGACGCTGATTGGGCAAGTGGCAAAAGACGTGCCCTGGCACTGGGTGCTCACGGCCATCGGCGCCACCGTGGTTGGCCTATCCCTGGCGTATCACGCCTGGTTCTTGGGCAAACAATATCTACGGGCGGACAAGACCCAACGCTTCGCTCCCTGCGTGTTAGCCTATATCGCTTCCGCCTCCTGCCTGCCCTTCGGCGCCCTCTTTGGTGCGCTCATGGCCGCAGACATCGGGTGGAAAGATGAGCTGAAGTTCGCACACCTCATGGTGAACATGTTGGGCTTCGTCGGTTTCGCGGCGATCGGTACCCTCATGCTCCTCTTCCCCACCATCTGGCGCACCAAATCCTCCGGGGAGCGCCCCAAGATCGTGCTGGCGCTCATGGTTGTGGGCGTGGCCGATGCGGTTATTGGTGGGTTGCTCGGGGCCGGGCCTTTCGCCGGCATCGGCGTCATGGTCTTCCTCTGCGGTGTGCTCATCGCCGCCTTCGATTGGGCGAAGATGATCCGCGAGGTTGCCAAAGCCCCACGCGATCGCGTGATCTTCGCAAGCCTCTCAGTAGCTATCGCTCCGCTGTGGCTGCTCGGCGCGCTCATCGTGCTCGCCGTGCGCTGCGTGACCGCCTCTAATATCAATGAGGTCACCCTCCCCACCATGGCGCTGCTCATCGGCTTTGCCGCCCAATTGCTCATCGGCGTCATGAGCTACTTACTGCCCTCCAATATCGGTGGAGGCCCAGCAGCCACGCGCACTGGCTTGGCCATGTATGACACAGCGGGCATCTTCCGCTCCACCTTGCTCAACGTTGGCCTCGGCATTTGGCTCTACACCGATAACTCCTGGCTGCGCGTGGTCACGTCCATTCTGGCGCTCGGTTCCCTGGCAATTTTCGCCGTGCTCACCCCACTGGCGGTGAAAGCGCAGCTCGGTGTTATCCGCAAGCAACGCGAGCCCGTAGAGGCGAAGGCTCGCCCCGCCTGGGGTCAGGCCACCGCCGCCCTCGCCGTCTTGGCGCTCGTGCTCGCGAGCTTCGGAGGTCTGGGCAGCGGTGGACAAACCAGCACCGTCGCAGCGCCCGCCGCCGTGGACGCCACCGGCGAGGTCACCGAGATCAACGTCGAGGTCGAAGGCATGAGCTTCGTTCCAAAGGTGCTGGAGGTGCCCAAGGGCAACAACCTGCGGGTGAATTTCACCAATACCGGCGATCAAGCGCATGATCTCAAATTCGCCAACGGCGTGGAATCCGGGCGTCTCCAACCGGGCGAATCCAAAACGCTAGAAGTAGGCACCATCAGCGAGCCCATGCTGGGCTGGTGCACCGTGGCGGGGCATCGCCAGATGGGCATGGAGCTCGAAGTGCGGCCCTCGGGAGAAGCAGTGGCGGCGAAGCAGACGGGCGGAATGCAACACGAGGGGACGTCGACAAGCAAAGTGACAGACCCCAAGGATCTGAACAAAGACCTCATCGTGAACCCCGAACTCAAGCCCGCCGACGGCCAGAAGGTGCACAAGGTCACCCTGGACGTTTCGGAAATCGCCATGCCCGTATCCGAGGGGCACAATCGTGGGCGCTGGACCTTCAATGGACAGGTGATGGGTCCAACGCTGCGCGGAAAAGTGGGCGACCGCTTTGAAATCACGCTGGTGAATAACGGCACGATGAGCCACTCCGTGGACTTCCATGCAGGCATGGTGTCCCCCGACGAGGTAATGCGCTCCATAGAACCTGGCGAATCCCTGCAATACAACTTCACCGCCGAACACGCCGGTGCCTGGCTCTACCACTGCGGCACCATGCCCATGAGTCTGCACCTTTCCGCAGGCATGTACGGCGCGCTCATCGTGGATCCGCCGGACCTGGCACCCGTAGATCACGAATACTTCCTGGTGCAATCCGAGGTTTACGGTCTGGACACCAGCGCCGAGGACCCCGTCGACACCGACAAACTCGCCGCCAACACCCCCGACGCCGTAGTGTTCAACGGCCTGGAAAACCAGTATCTAGCTGAGCCGTGGAAGATCAAGAAGGGCGAAACGGTGCGCATCTGGCTCGTCAACGCGGGTCCAAATGACTCGCTGAGCTTCCACATCGTGGGCTCGCAATTCCACACCACGTATAAGGAAGGCGCCTACTTGCTTCGCGACGCAGAAGGCGGCGGAGCCTCACAAGCCCTCGACCTGCTCGCGGCCCAAGGCGGCTTTGTAGAAGCGACATTCCCAGAAGCGGGAACCTACACCATGGTCAATCACCAATTCATCGACGCCGAACGCGGCGCCAAAGGCCAGATCATCGTGGAATAGCGCTACATCCGGGGCACACCCGGCGCGCCAGCATCAAGCCATCGCCGCACTGCGGCGGTGGCTTTGCAATCGTCGGCGTTGTAATCCAAAAGCACCTCGCGCGCCCCGGCGCGGTAAAGATTCACGCTCTCCTCGCCATCGATATCGTCTTTCCAGTGATAGCCCGCCACCGGCGCCACCACCTTCAACCCCAAACCGAACGGCCCCTCAAGCTGGGCACTGACCTGCTGAAACACATCGATCCACTCATCCGAGGCGATGAACGCCGCCACTTCCTCGGGGCTTGGCACGCCCGGATACTTGCCGTGGAAACGCCGCGCCGAGAACTGCAGCCAGTGATTCTCCCCGTGCGCCGAATAGCAAAACACCCCGAAGGAGCCTTCGGCAGCTTCTCGACGCCCCATGAGCCACGTCCAAAACTGCGCAAAATTGGCGGCCTCCGCTTCATCATCAAGACCCTCCCACGTAACGAAGGGCCGATACTGCTCGCCGTCGAACGTGCCCCACAGGTACGCGCCCTGATCCAGGTACGCCTCCACATCCACATCGATTTCAACGTCGCGGCGCGGATGGTGAGTACGCTCCACCTTCGACAGCACCGGCACACCCTCGCGCCATGCCTGAGCCAGGCGGCTGGGGCGGCCGAGGTTGGCGTCGATAAGCTGCTGGACGCTGCTAATCCCCTCTTCTAGATATATTTGGCTGCGGCCACCCGGGAGCATGAGTGAAATATCGTCTCTGGTCTGCAGTTCTTCCTCACAAAAAGGCCAGAAACGGCAGCTTGCGCACTCCTTAACGCGATGCGCTTTGGTGGGGGTGGGGGCGTTGAGGGCGCTGTCCAGGCTGTGCTGAATCGCGGTGGCGTCCACGAGGTAAGCGAGTTCCCTATTCTGGCCGATGAGCGCTGCTTGGGGGCAAGAAAAACCGAGGCGCTCCAGGGCTCGGGAGGCCATGGCGGCGGCGTAGGTGTCGGCGGCGTGTCGGCGCAGCTTCGCGCCCACTTGCAGGGGCACTCCAAGGCCCAGACGCTGCGTGTGCAGGACCTGCGCCTTCTTGCGCGCATCGGGACGAGCCACGCGGTGATTATTCACAATCACCGGCAGATAGGTGCCGTCATCCCGGCGCACCAGCACATCCACGTGCACTTCCCAGTACTTGCCGGAGTCATGGCCATCCAGTACCGCGTCGGTGATGAGGTTGGCGCCGCTGGCGAGCGCCTCCACGGTGGCGAACCAGTCGCCCCGTGCGTCCACGCGCACCAGACGGCGGCGATCCCCCTTTGCAGGAGCCGTTGGCAGCAGGGCGAAGACTTCCGCGCGGGCGTCGACAAGCCTCTGGGCACGCGCCTGCGAAGCTTCTGAAGGAGGGGTCAGTGGATGACGCGCCTGCTGCACTCGGCGGTAGCGGCAACCCACAAGATCGTGCGGCGCCCATGGCTTTTCCTCTTGATACACAATGAGTCCAGACTATTGCACCAAAACAGGTAGTGTTGAATTGATTCGACGGAAAGGGTTGTGACACCACACATGGGACTTTTGAAAAAAATCCGCAAGGCCCGCCGCAAGGCCAAGGTTGAGGCGAAGGCAGCAAAGACGCGCGCCAAGCATGAAGTAAAGCAAGCTTCCAAGCTCAAGCACCACCAAAACAAGCTGTTGGCTAAGCACGAGCAGAAGCTGGTCAAGGCAGAACAAAAGGGTCTCAAGGCCAAGCGTAAGCATGAACGCGAGCTGGCAAAAACCAAGCTTGAACAGATGAAGGCCGGCAAGTTTAACAAGGACAACGTGATCCGCTACACCGGTGCCGCCCGAACCCTAGCCCCCTTCGCACTGCCCCTGGTGTACAAGGGCGTGGTGTGGCTGCGTGAACAGCTTGATAAGCAGCGCGCACAACAGCTCGGGGTGAAAGTTGAGCACCTGGACCACTACACCGGCCACGGCGCACCGCTACGCGCCCGCATCGCCGGGATGCGCGAAACCCTCGACGAAGCCGATCTACCGCGTGGATTCGAGCAAGACGCAGAGGAACGCCTCGACGACCTCGAAGCTGCCGTCAACAATGCAGAGAACATGACCACCGAGATGCGGACCCGTTCTCACCGCAGCATCGCCCAAGACCTCGACGAGCTTGCCCGCAACATCGAGTTGAAGCTGCGCGGCTGAGCAACACCTCTACCCAAGGCGTGCCCTGAGTCCAAGCGCTTAGAGCACGCCTTGTTCGCGCGCCATCGCCACCGCAGAGGTACGCGAACGCACACCCAACTTGTCATAAATGTGCACCAAGTGGCTCTTGACCGTGGCCTCAGACAAGAGCAACGTATGCCCGATATCGCGGTTCGAGGAGCCACCGGCAACCAATTTAAGCACCTCAAGCTCGCGGGGGGTCAACGAAGTGCGTGGGGTACGCACGCGGGTCATCAACCTGTTGGCCACCGTGGGCGAAAGCGTTGAATCGCCCTCAGCAGCAGAGCGCACAGCGGCGATGAGTTCCTCCGGTGGCGCGTCTTTGAGCAAGTAGCCCAAAGCACCGGCCTCAATGGCGCCGAGGATATCGGCGTCCGTGTCATAGTTGGTCACCACCAGCACATGCGGTGGCTTTTCCATCGTGCGCTTGATTTCTGCGGTGGCGTCAGCACCATTGGTCATGCGCGTGCCGGTCATGCCAGGGCCGAAGCGAAGATCCATCAGAATCACATCAATGCCCCCAGCCTGCGCTGCGGCAACCGCAGCATCCGCCGTGGCGACCTCACCGATCACCTCAATGTCACTTTCGCTTTCCAACACGGCCCTCAAACCAAGCCTGACGATCTCATGATCATCTGCAAGCAACACGCGGATCATGTGCCATCCTTTCAGTGCAATTCATCAGCGCACTTCCTCAAGCGCCACAACTTCGCCCAAGTTTACCCCGTGCCCCCAGGCTTCTCGCTGATCGGCAACACTACTGAAAGAGCGCAACCCCGCCCAGGCTCAGCATCCACGATCAACGCACCGCCCTGCTCCCGCGCGCGCGAACGCATCGCGTCGATACCAATGTGCCCCAACCCCGCAGGGCGCGCCGCCACAGCCGAAGGGTCAAAACCAACCCCGTTATCAACCACATCCAAACGGACCTCGTCTTGTCCGTAGGTGAGGGTGACGCGGCAGCGGGTAGCCTGCGCATGCTTTTGCACATTGCCCACAGCTCCTTGATATATACGTAGAAGAGAGGCCTCGGTGCTCATGGGTAGCTGGCGCTCATCGCCCTCAATATCAATCTCAATGTCCACCCCCTCCACCTGGGCGGCCACGCGGTGGAGTGCTCCGTCGAGGGAGGTTTTGGATAGGGCGGCTGGTTGGAGGGCGGCGATGATCGCGCGCGCTTCGCTGAGATTGTCGGCGGCGGTGTGGCGCGCAAGTTCGATGCGCCCGAGCGGTCGGGCTTTGGCTTCGTCACCAACGTCGAGGTTGTTGATGTCTTGTTCTGCCACGCGCAGCAGCATTTGGATGCTGGAAAGCCCTTGGGCGAGGGTGTCGTGAATTTCGTGGGCGATGCGTTGGCGTTCAGCGGCAATGCCGGCGGCGCGTTCACTGTCGGCGAGTTGGTGACGCGTTTCGAGGAGCTCTTCGATAAGCGCCTCGCGTTCTTTTGCGCCACGCCAGATGGCCTGGAGTGCGATATTGATGCCGATGACCACGGCAGCCGAGACGGTGGGGCCCATGACCGCACCGATGGTGAGGTTGGGATATTGGCTGAAGATCGCCACCACGGTGATGCCAAACACCGCAAAGACGCCACGAATGTCCGGCAGTGCTCGCAGGTAGAGGAAGAAGAGCGGGAACACCATGTAGACGGCCACGGGCAGCACCGCGAGCATGGCGGCCCACACGATGGTGAGCACTGCCAGCCAAGCCATCTCGACCCAACCGCGGCGAATCGGTTTGAGAATCCCGAAGCTGTACACGAGCGAAAAGATGGTGGCCAGCACCACCGCGAGGATGGCGTCGTGCCGGTGCAGATCCACCACACCGACCAGCGCCACGAACAGGAGCACGGAGGTCAATACGTTGACGGCTCGCAAAAGTCGGCGATCTGTCTCTAGGCTCGGGTACATGAAACGTACTTTAATCGCTTGCGCCCTCTCCCTTGCCGCCTGCAGCCAGACCCCTGAGGCGCCGGAAGTGACGCAGGCGGAGGCGTCGAAAAGCCCCCTTGCCGCCATCGCCCCCGCAACGTTGCCCGAGCTTGTCGACGCCCCATGCCCCTATTTGGACAACGAATTCATCGCTGAAACCAATGGCCAAAAGGTCACGTCGACCGGCGCCGACGCCCGCTTTGATCCCCCAGCCTGCGGTTTTTGGGGCTATGGAGAAAACCCCCAAGCAACGGTGCTGGTGCGCCACATGCCCGATGAGCAGCAGGCGCGCGAAGTAGTGGACTGGGCCGCCCCAATTGATAGCACTGACCCCGCGAGCCTCGAAGGCGGATGGGAAGGTGGGCGCAGCGGCGGGGAAAGCGGCGCCGTTTTCGCGGTGCAGAAGGGCCCGACCGCCGTTGTGGTGTGGAGCGACCAGGCACAATCACTGAAGGCGCAATTGATTGCCGAGCAAACCATCGCCTCGCTGGGGCTCTAGACGGCTACGTCGTTATAAGGCATCTGCGCTGAAACCCAGGGGAAGACGACTTCCATCAGCAGGAAAAACACCGCTACCGCGATGAGCAGCGCAAGCAGGGCTTTGACTGGCTTGGGGCCCGGTAGCGCCCTCCAAAGCGTCGAATACATTTAGGCTCCCTCCATAACAGCCGGCTTGGGGCCGTCCTTAGGCAATGATTCGGTCAGCATGCCGTGAATAATCATGCGTTCAGCATTCGAGAACTGCGGGTGGCAAGTGGTGAGCGTAATGACAGGCTCCAGGTCCGGCCGTAGTTCAATGCTGTCAGTATTTGGCAGAGGATTGATGACGCTGACATCACCAGGCGTGGTAATCGTCCTGCCCTGCACGCCCGCGTAATCGCCGCCGGCAACACGCCCAATCTGCTGTTCGCTCAGGCAGTCGCGAGCCTCATCGCTTCGAGTGGTTGGATCTGTGCCCATTGGCAGAACGCGATAGACATCCCAGGTGTCGTGGGTTTCGATGACGATGGCGTCACAAGCGTTGAGGTTGCCAAGATCGTTGAAGGGGGCTCCCTTACCAACGCGGTGGCCTGCCACGGCAAAGTTGCCGGCCTCTCCCGGCATCTGTGTGTCCACATAGTGCCCGGGCCCCGCCAACAGCGACTCATCATCGGCGCCCTGCACGATGGCGAAAGCGAAGTCGGATCCGAACGCTGGGATATACATGTTGGCGAAAGCATCTCCTAGCTCAAGGCTGTGCGCCGAGCGAGGATTTTTCCAACGTTGTTGCATTTCAGCGCTGACCTCGTCCTGAGCACGGCCAGCGGCGATGTTTGTCCAGTACGCCTCATAGAACGCAAAAAGCAAGAGGAGCACGCCTACCGTGAGCAGGAGCTCACCAAAGAAAGAAGTTACTTTAGACACTAGATTGAATAATCCGCCGGAGGTACAGAAAGTAGTTGCTGGGCAAGGTCACGAGCCGTGTGAAGGCTCTCGGTTGATTGACTCAAACGCGAACCGGCCAAACCGCCGTCGAGGAAGATCATCAACTGCTGCGCCTGAACATCGCCCGGGTAGCCGTTCTTCTCAGTCAGCAGGCTCGTGAGCGTATCCTGCACCCAGCGCCGGTGCTGCTGCACCGCTTCCACGATCCCGCGCTCCGAGTCCGTCTCCGGCCGCGGATACTCATTCGCGGCGTTTTGGAAGTGCGAACCCCTGAAGTCAGCCTCTGGGGCTTCATCGATGCACTGATCAAAAAAGGCGAGGATCTTCTGCTCCGGCGAGCTCATCTCCGCCGTGCGTTCCGCATAGCGGGTGCGCCACTGCTCATCGAGCGACTCAAGGTACGCAATGACGAGGGCATCTTTTGAACCGAACAAGCTATACAGGCTCGCCTTCGCCACATCGGCCTCACGCAAAATGCGATCAATGCCGATCACGCGAATACCCTCAGTACTGAAAAGGCTCGTGGCGCTAGCGAGAAGACGCTGCCGGGGACTCGGCCTGTTTTTCCTTGACCGGCCCGTCGTGCGTTTTTCGCCTGCCACTGAAGCATTTCCTTTCATCGAAGATGGTGTACCCCCACACTATAACTGAACAGGTTGGTCTAGTCCACGGTCTAGCCACGCAAAAGAGGCGGTGGGATACTTCACCACCGCCCCTTAAGGCATTGTTATCGCTTCAGCGCGATTACTTCTTGGTCACCATCTGCACGATGCTGATAGCAATCACAGCGCCGAGCAGGCAGGTGAGGAAGCTGAAGATCAGTCCGCCACTCTCGACATCAACGCCGAAGATCTTGAGCAGGAAGCCACCAAGCAGACCGCCAACAACACCCATGACGATGTTCAGGCCGATGCCCTGCTGAGCATCAGTGCCCTTAATCTTGGATGCAATCCAGCCAGCGAGGCCGCCGATAACGATCCAACCGATAATTCCGAGACCGAGCATGTTGTTCTCCTTCTAGATATTTATTGAGAAGACGCCGAGAGATTAGTCGGCGTTTATCTGTGCGGAGCTAACTTTAACCCTTTTCGCGCAAAAAGCAATACAGAAACGCCAAAAGTTCGGGCCAAAACGGGCATTTATGCCGTTTTGTTACCTTCCGAACGTACCCGGATATGCGAAAACGCGCCAAACATAACAATTCTGGCAATTGTTGTTTGGCGCGTTGTTTTCGACGCGGCTATTGCTCTCTTGGTCGCACAACCACCATCGGGCAGGGCGCGGATTGCAGCAGCGCACGCGAGGTGGAACCCAGCAACATGCCACGGAATCCGCCACGTCCGTGGGAGCCGACAACGAGCAACTGTGCATCGCGGCCGTTTTCTACCAGGGCGCGCACCGGACGGTCGCGGGTGATCACCATGTCCACAGCAACGTCCGGGTACTTATCCAGCATCGGCGCGAGGCGCTGCTCGAGCAGTTGTTGCTGCTCATCTTCGATGGTGTCCCACTCCTGCTGTGCGGCGGCAAGGCCCGCTAGGGAGGCCTGCACCTGCATGTCCATCCAGGTGTGAATCGCCACAAGCTTGGCGCCGCGTGCCTTGGCCTCCTCAAAGGCGAACTCGGTAGCGCGCTGGGAAACCTCGGAACCATCCACGCCGACCACCACGGGTCCGTACTTGTTGGCGGGAGTGACGTCATTATCCTCGCGAACCACCACTACCGGGCAGTGCGCGTGGGAGACAACTGCTGCAGATACAGAACCCATCACCATGCCAGAGAGACCGCCGAGGCCACGAGAACCCATCACGATCATGGTCACGTCATTGGAGAGCTCGAGGAGCATATCGATTGGGGAGCCCTCGGCAATCACGTAACCGACCTTCAGATCCGGGGCCACTTCCAACGCGAGGCGTTGAGCCTCCTCGATGTAGCTCATGGTTTCGGCCTGGAGCTCGTCGAAAAGCTCTTGAGGCGGCACCATTCCCTCCGCGTAAAGGAACTGAGGCATGGTGTAGCTGGCGGCGAGCTTCAGGGGGACACCACGCTTGGCTGCGGTATTGGCGGCCCAACGTACCGCGTTTTGTGAAGCATCTGAACCATCAACTGCGACAACAACCAAGTCTTGCATGATTGCAACCCTTTCTCGCCACGGACTCTCCGAGGCACACTTCCATGGTAGCGATTACTAGAATTTGTAGCCATGGATCAAAGGCGAATCACAGTGCCGCGGGGGCAACCACCACTCGGAGTTCGAGATGGGCTCACCGCCACGAGGGTGCGTGTTCCTCAGGAACTGGACGGAGTGAGCGCCTTCGATTTTCTGTGGCACCTTGTGAGCACCCAGCGTCATCGCCACCCCGCAGATGACGAGCACGCAGCGCGAAGGCGATTTGCTGATCGCTTGGTCGTTATTGGACCCAAGTTTCGTTGGGCGCTTCCGGATGAGCGTCTAGTTGCCGGCGAGGACTTGTGGTTTTATCGAATGCCCGCCCCCGAACGAGAAGCGCCCTACCGCTGCGAGATCATTTACGAAGACGACCTCATCATGGTTGTGGATAAACCTCCATTCTTGGCAACGATGCCCCGAGGTATGCACATCACACAAACAGTCACCGTGCAGATGCGCAAGGCCAGCGCCAACGACGAACTGACGCCTGCCCATCGCCTCGACCGAAACACTGCAGGGGTGCTACTGCTCACGAAGAAACGAGCGGTGCGTGGGGCGTATCAACAACTCTTCTCCGCACGATCGGTGCAGAAAACCTATGAGGCAATTGGCAGCCAGAGCGATAGTCAGCCAGGCGACATTTGGAGATACCATTTGCTCAAGAAAGCTGGAGAAGTTCAAGGCAGTATCGGCCAAGGGCCGCCGAATTCGGAAACTCTCGTCCACGATATACGCGGCGTGAATGCCCAGGAACAGACACAGTTGGAAACCATGCACGGGCCTCTACCTCCGCAGGCGGTGTACGCGCTCAAGCCACACACGGGGAAGACCCATCAGTTACGGTTGCATATGCTCGCGGCTGGCCACCCAATTCTTGGCGATCCCGCCTACCCCAACGTGCTTCCGCTTGGGCAGGAAAAATTTGATCAGCCCATGCACTTGCTAGCCTCACGACTTTGCTTTGAAGATCCTGTAACCGGCGAATGGCGTGACTTTGCTTCTCGACGATCCGTGGTGCGGATGGAGGTATAGCAAGATATAGAAAACGCCCCCGAGGGGTTCTCGGGGGCGTTTGTGTTTGAAGTTGTTGGTCGGCGGTGTCTTACTCTCCCACACCCTCCCGGGTGCAGTACCATCAGCGCTGTCGGGCTTAGCTTCCGGGTTCGGAATGGGTCCGGGCGTTGCCCCGATGCTATAACCACCGACACGTTCTTGTGTGTGTTGGGTGTGCATGCACAGGCGGTGTTGTGTCAGTGACTGCATAGTGGACGCGGGTGATTGTGTGTTGTTCGCGGGGTGTGTTGTTTTTTGGGGTTTGGTTGTTTTGCGGGTTGTGTTTGGTGTGTTGTTCGGTGGATTAGTACCAGTCACCTGCATGACCTTGCGGTATGTCCAGTTCTGGCCTATCAACCCGGTGGTCTACCGGGCACCTGATATTGAAACCTCATCTTAAAACAGGCTTCCCGCTTAGATGCTTTCAGCGGTTATCCCTTCCGTACGTAGCCAACCAGCCGTGCCACTGGCGTGACAACTGGCGCACTAGAGGTACGTCCGTCCCGGTCCTCTCGTACTAGGGACAGCCTTCTGCAAGTTTCTACGCGCGCGGCGGATAGAGACCGAACTGTCTCACGACGTTCTAAACCCAGCTCGCGTGCCGCTTTAATGGGCGAACAGCCCAACCCTTGGGACCTACTCCAGCCCCAGGATGCGACGAGCCGACATCGAGGTGCCAAACCATCCCGTCGATATGGACTCTTGGGGAAGATCAGCCTGTTATCCCCGGGGTACCTTTTATCCGTTGAGCGACACCACTTCCACTCGTCGGTGCCGGATCACTAGTCCCGACTTTCGTCCCTGCTTGAGTTGTCACTCTCACAGTCAAGCTCCCTTGTGCACTTACACTCACCACCTGATTGCCAACCAGGCTGAGGGAACCTTTGGGCGCCTCCGTTACTGTTTAGGAGGCAACCGCCCCAGTTAAACTACCCACCAGGCACTGTCCCTGACCCAGATCATGGGCCGAGGTTGATAGATACCCAATTCGATCAGAGTGGTATTTCACCTGTGACTGACACTCCCACTGGCGTGGTGTGCTGATAACGTCTCCCACCTATGCTACACAAACCGAACCGAATATCAATACCAAGCTATAGTGAAGGTCCCCGGGGTCTTTTCGTCCTGCCGCGCGTAACGAGCATCTTTACTCGTACTGCAATTTCACCGGGCCTGTGGTTGAGACAGCAGGGAAGTCGTTACGCCATTCGTGCAGGTCGGAACTTACCCGACAAGGAATTTCGCTACCTTAGGATGGTTATAGTTACCACCGCCGTTTACTGGGGCTTAAATTCTCCGCTTCGAACCCCACAGGGGTTCTAACAGGTCCTCTTAACCTTCCAGCACCGGGCAGGCGTCAGTCCGTATACATCAACTTCCACGTTTTCGCACGGACCTGTGTTTTTAATAAACAGTCGCTTCCCTCTATTCTCTGCGACCACCAAACACCAACCAACCGCATGGGCTGGTGATCTTCGGTGGCCCCCCTTCTCCCGAAGTTACGGGGGGCATTTTGCCGAGTTCCTTAACCACAGTTCACCCGTTCGCCTGAGTATACTCTACTTGACGACCTGTGTCGGTTTGGGGTACGGGCTCACAACATCCTCGCTAGAGGCTTTTCTCGACAGTCCAGGATCACCACCTTCCCCACTCATAGTGGGATTCGTATCACGCCTGACCCATGATGCCTACCGGATTTGCCTAGTAGACGGGCTGCACGCTTACACCACGAAAACCAACCTCGTGGCGTGGCTACCAACCTGTGTCACCCCATCGCTTGACTACTACCAATGAAGGTCCCACGCACACCCAACACCACACAACCACAAGTGGTTGTTGCGGGTTGGGGTGGGTGGTTAGTACCACTGCTTCGTCATGGACGGCTGTTGTGAGGTACCAGAATATCAACTGGTTGTCCATCGACTACGCCTGTCGGCCTCGCCTTAGGTCCCGACTCACCCTGGGAAGATTAGCTTGACCCAGGAACCCTTCGTCATTCGGCGGAGCAGGTTTTCACTGCTCATTCGTTACTCATGCCTGCATTCTCACTCGCGCACACTCCACACCACGATCACTCGGATGCTTCCACGCAGTGCACGACGCTCCCCTACCCAACACACCACAACAGGTGTGTTGCCGCGGTTTCGGCGGTGTACTTGAGCCCCACTACATTGTCGGCGCAGAACCACTCGACCAGTGAGCTATTACGCACTCTTTCAAGGATGGCTGCTTCTAAGCCAACCTCCTGGCTGTCTTCGCGATCCCACATCCTTTTCCACTTAGTACACCCTTAGGGGCCTTAACCGGCGATCTGGGCTGTTTCCTTTCGACCAACGGAGCTTATCCCCGCAGTCTCACTGCTGTACTAGCATTCACTGGCATTCGGAGTTTGGCTGACATTGCTAAGATGGTAGTCCCGCTCAACCAACCAGTCGCTCTACCTCCAGGAAGCACCATACAACGCTGCACCTAAATGCATTTCGGGGAGAACCAGCTATCACGGAGTTTGATTGGCCTTTCACCCCTACCCACAGCTCATCCCCTCAGTTTTCAACCTAAGTGGGTTCGCGCCTCCACAACCTCTTACAGCTGCTTCACACTGGCCATGGGTAGATCACTCCGCTTCGGGTCCAGGACATGCCACTAACACTCACCCTAGTTAGGATTCGCTTTCGCTACGGCTACCCACACTCATGGTTAACCTCGCGACATGCCGCTGACTCGCAGGCTCATTCTTCAAAAGGCACGCCATCACCACCCACACACCCCACAACAGGGCACGCAAGCACGGCTCTGACGGTTTGTAAGCACACGGTTTCAGGTACTCTTTCACTCCCCTGGGTGCTTTTCACCATTCCCTCACGGTACTACATCCGCTATCGGTCATTTCGGAGTATTTAGGCTTACCGGGTGGTCCCGGCAGATTCACAGCAGATTCCACGAGCCCGCTGCTACTCGGGGTATAACACATGGCCCAACACCACCAACACTGCATTCACGTACAGGACTCTCACCTTCTCCGGCAGGCGATTCCACACCACTTCCGCTTACAGCATCAATCATGCTCTCGTGTCATGCCACCACGAACAGCCACGCCCCACAACACCACACACGCAACCCTGGCACAGGTATCACACGCATACGGTTTAGCCTCATCCACGTTCGTTCGCCACTACTAGCAGAATCACAATTGTTTTCTCTTCCTGTAGGTACTGAGATGTTTCACTTCCCTACGTCTACCCCCACTAGCGCTATGCATTCACACTAGGGTCACCACCAATCACAGTGGCCAGGTTTCCCCATTCGGACACCCTCGGATCAACGCTTGATTGACAACTCCCCGAGGCCTATCGCGGCCTTCCACGTCCTTCATCGGCTCGAAATGCCAAGGCATCCACCGTGTGCCCTTCCAACACACACCAACCACCACAACGGCAGCCAGTCATGCCGGACACACGAATCAACCACACCTGCCACAGCAAGCGCGGTCACACACAAACAAACAAACCTTCACACACCACAACCACCACACACAGTGATGGTCATAGCACAACAAACAATACTTAATTCACAGAATAAAGAATTACTCGCGTCCACTATACAGTTCTCACACAACACCACCACACACCAACCAACCACCACACGGCAGCCAGCACAGTGTGCCATGATCCAACAAGGACAATCGTGTTGCCCCAGACACCCAACAGTGCACCAATACCCACACACCCCAACCACACCGGCGGGACGACAAAACTTTTGTTGCTCGACTCATACTGCTTGCCCATTGCGCACACGCTGATCCATCACCACCACATCCGTGCATCCGGTGCACACGCGGTGATCATGCCCATGTGTGATCTCCACCCGGGTAGCACACCACACACCAACTACTGGCGCGCGGGGCATCAACCTGTGAGCACCACATTCAACAAAAAAGAGAAAAAATAAATACTGCTCCTTAGAAAGGAGGTGATCCAGCCGCACCTTCCGGTACGGCTACCTTGTTACGACTTCGTCCCAATCGCCGATCCCACCTTCGACCACTCCCCCCACACACGGTGGTTGGGCCATGGGCTTCGGGTGTTACCAACTTTCATGACGTGACGGGCGGTGTGTACAAGGCCCGGGAACGTATTCACCGCAGCGTTGCTGATCTGCGATTACTAGCGACTCCGACTTCATGGGGTCGAGTTGCAGACCCCAATCCGAACTGAGGCCGGCTTTCAGCGATTCGCTCACCCTCACAGGTTCGCTGCGCGTTGTACCGACCATTGTAGCATGTGTGAAGCCCTGGACATAAGGGGCATGATGATTTGACGTCATCCCCACCTTCCTCCGAGTTCACCCCGGCAGTCTCTCATGAGTCCCCACCATCACGTGCTGGCAACATAAGACAAGGGTTGCGCTCGTTGCGGGACTTAACCCAACATCTCACGACACGAGCTGACGACAACCATGCACCACCTGTACACCAACCACAAGGGAAACTACATCTCTGCAGCGATCTGGTGTATGTCAAGCCCAGGTAAGGTTCTTCGCGTTGCATCGAATTAATCCACATGCTCCGCCGCTTGTGCGGGCCCCGTCAATTCCTTTGAGTTTTAGCCTTGCGGCCGTACTCCCCAGGCGGGGCGCTTAATGCGTTAGCTACGGCACAGAAGTCGTGGAAGACCCCTACACCTAGCGCCCACCGTTTACGGCATGGACTACCAGGGTATCTAATCCTGTTCGCTCCCCATGCTTTCGCTCCTCAGCGTCAGTTACTGCCCAGAGACCTGCCTTCGCCATCGGTGTTCCTCCTGATATCTGCGCATTCCACCGCTACACCAGGAATTCCAGTCTCCCCTACAGCACTCAAGTTATGCCCGTATCGCCTGCACGCCCGGAGTTAAGCCCCGGAATTTCACAGACGACGCGACAAACCACCTACGAGCTCTTTACGCCCAGTAATTCCGGACAACGCTCGCGCCTACGTATTACCGCGGCTGCTGGCACGTAGTTAGCCGGTGCTTCTTCTCAAGGTACCGTCACAAAACGCTTCGTCCCTTGCGAAAGAGGTTTACAACCCGAAGGCCGTCATCCCCACGCGGCGTCGCTGCATCAGGCTTGCGCCCATTGTGCAATATTCCCACTGCTGCCTCCCGTAGGAGTCTGGGCCGTATCTCAGTCCCAATGTGGCCGTCCACCCTCTCAGGCTACCCGTCGCCGCCTTGGTAGGCCATTACCCCACCAACAAGCTGATAGGCCGCGGGCCCATCCCACACCGAAAAAACTTTCCACCACAATCACTACATCATGGTCCTATCTGGTATTAGACCCAGTTTCCCAGGCTTATCCCAAAGTGCAGGGCAGGTCACCCACGTGTTACTCACCCGTTCGCCACTCGAGTACCTTGCAAGCAAGGCCTTTCCGTTCGACTTGCATGTGTTAAGCACGCCGCCAGCGTTCGTCCTGAGCCAGGATCAAACTCTCCACAAAAAAAACAAGCACAAAACACTCGTTCCAAAGGCTCGTGAAAAGCCCAAACCTAACCAAACAAACGATGACACAACATCATCATTCAAAAAAAAACAACAGGGCAATCAGTGCATCAAACGCGCAGCGGGTCTTGACGAGACAACCAACCACACACACCAACCACCCCAGCACTACCATCACGCACCACCAACAAGCAGCACCATGACACCAGCACACAACCGGCACCACACACCACCAACGATGCGCAACAAGCAGCACAACAACAAAAATAAAAGTATTGGCACACTATTGAGTTCTCACACAACACAACACCACCACCAACCAAGGCGACAGCATCACATCAAACTTAGCCAACCGCACGTTTTCCTGACCGCCATCTCCACAACCACTGTGGGGGCGCTGTCGGTCGCGGCGACCCACATAAAGTTACACACCCCCCACCAACAACACAAACCCCCAGGTCAAGCCTAGAAAATAGAAAGACTATTGATATAAGCCGCGGCTTGCTGCCACTTGATCAATCAGCGAGTGCAATGTGGCACGGTCAATTTTGATCCGCACGGCTTCGTCGACAAGCGGGGCCAGATAGGTTGCTGCGAAATCCCCGGCTCGACGATCCCTAATCCTTTGGGTTGCGCCGGCGGTGACGAACATGCCCAGGCCACGACGCTTCTCGAGGATCCCGAGCTCGACAAGCAAGAGGAGGCCTTTTCGTGCGGTTGCGGGATTGATCGAGTGGAACTGAGCAAGCTCGTTAGTAGAAGGTGCGCGTTGGCCTTCGAGGAGGACGCCATCAATGATCGAATCTTCGATCAGCGTTGCGATCTGTCGAAACAGCGGCGCTGTCGCTTCGTTCAACACGGCCCCTTCCGCCACGTCGGTTCGTTACCTATGTAATGAACCCTAGCGTTTCCCGTCGAACCTTCACAAGAGATCAGCGCGTGAGCAGCAGTTTTGCGACTCGCTAGTGAAGTGTATCGACGTGTCACGCTTTTTCAGGCAAACTAGGTACTACTCGCAATTGAAACTTATTTAGCAATGAACGGAAAAGCCCAGGAGCCATGCTTGAACGCACACAAATTTTTGTCGACACCTCTTATTTACTCGCGAGCTTCTACAACTCGTGGGAAACAGGGGCGCGCGCGCAATTAGAAATTGACCTCCCCGAAGTAGTGGCCACGCTCGCCACCATGGCACAGAATCATTTGAGCCAGCCCGTGCATCGCCAACTATGGTACGACGGCATCCCCGATTCTGGCCCCCACCGTTATCAGCGCTCGCTGAGGACCTGCGATGGTGTCCAGCTCCGCGCCGGCCAATTAATCGAGTGGGGAGACCGTCGCACCCAAAAGGCGGTGGACACACGGCTGGTAGCGGACCTCGTCCTCACTGGCGTACGCCGCGAATTCAGCGATGTCATCCTCGTCTCCGGCGATGCCGACATGATCCCCGGCGTCCAAGAAGCCGTGGCAAATGGAGTTAGAGTCCACCTCTACGGCTTCGGCTGGGATTCCATGAGCGCGGCACTGCGCCAAAATTGTGATTCAACCACCATTTTGGACCCACGCGAAGACTTCGCCGACTGCATGCAACTCGAAGTGCTCGAAGGCCCACTACCCCCAGTGGTTCGCACCCCCTCAGAAGACGAGGAATCCGAACAACCAAAGCATCCCCACGATGCTGAACCCGTGCACGAAACCGACGAGCCCGGCCCGCAGCTTCACGACGAAACCGACGCCACGCACTCCGAGGTGATCGAAGCGGAACCAGTTGCTACCGAAGAAAAGGCGGAGCCTTCCGCACCTGCCCCCGAGCCAGAGACGGCTACCGCACCCGAAGGCGACCGGCGAATCAGGGTGACCTCCAAGATTGAAGAATCCGTCGAAGTCACCGTGAGCAGCGAGAAGCCGCGCCCCACGCCGAACCCCTCCATGATGGCACCCCGGCGTAAATTGCGCTCCCGCTACGTGCCCCTCCCCAATGAAGTGTGGGCATCGGCGGGCAATCAAACGCCTTTCGACGTCGGCCAGCAATACGCCCGCTGGTGGTACGAAAACGCCGCCACCAGCGAACAGCGCGACTCCGCGCACTTGCTCTCCGGTGGCGGACTGCCCCCAGAAATTGACAGACCCCTGCTGCAATTCGCCTGCGAGACCCTGCACGAATACACACTCACGGAATCGCAACGAGTGGGCCTGCGCGACGGATTCCACTCGGGAATCCGCGGCGTGCTGCTCAACGGCGCAAACTAGCTCTCAATTTCTTTCTTAGCGGACTCCGGCGCCGACAATTCGGCCCGGATCTGCTCAAGCCGAGCCTGCGCACGCATATCCCCCGCACTCGACTCAATCTCAGCCATACGATCCTGCATCGAATGCTCGGTGAGCTCCTGCGAACCCAAAGCCTGAGCGTAACGACGCTCAATCTTCTCCCGCACCTGATCCAAAGAGGGAACATCCCGATCCGGGTCCATGCTGCCAATTTGATCCATCGTCGCAGCCGAAGCCTCTTGCATCTTCGTTTGCTGCACCTGGGAACGTAACTGATCAATCTGCGCCATCTGATCCTTCAGCCGCGCCTCAGACTGCTGCAACTGCCGAGTAGCCTCATCAGCCGCAGAAGAAGCCTGCGAATGCAAAGTCTTAGCGTTTTCCAGCTCCTGCTCAACGCCCACAAGTTGCGTGGCATAAATCTCCGCAGCCTGCTGCAACTCGCTGGCGCGAGCCGAATCTTGCTCCCCCTCAGCCAAAGACAAAGCCTGACGAGCCTTCTTCTCAAGCTCGTCACGCTCCCCCACCAAGCGATTCAGCTTCATCTCCAACTGATTGCGGTTCCCAATCACCTGGGTAGCCTGCTCACGAACCTGCTGATGCTGGCGCTTCGCAGCCTCACTCGCCTGCTGAATCTGCACCAGAGGATCAGCGTTCTCCTCAATCTTCTGATCCAACGAGGCAGTGAGATACTTCCAACCTTTAGAAAAAGGATTAGCCATGGCAAACGTTCCTTGCTGTATGGACGACAACGTCACCACACAGTCTACGCAGCCACACTAGCCCTGCTGCTGCTCCGCGATCTGACGCTTCACATCATCCATATCCAGGTCCTTCACCTGCGAAATCAGATCCTCCAGCGCCGCCGGCGGCAGTGCCCCAGCCTCGCGGAACACCAAAACGCCATCACGGAACACCATCAACGTCGGAATCGACTGAATCTGCAGTGCAGCAGCCAAACCCTGATTCGCCTCAGTGTCCAACTTCGCAAACGTTGCATCCGGGTGCTGCTCAGAAGCCTTCTCAAACGTCGGCGCAAACGCACGACACGGGCCGCACCAGGACGCCCAGGCGTCGACAAGCACAATGCCGTCAGCCGTGACAGTTTGCTCAAACGTATCTTCAGTTACATCAATCGTGGACATAGTTACTCCTTTTCTCTGTGTTACGTATAACCCCAACCCTATCGATAGTCCGCTTATTCCACCGCTACACTTCTAGATATATATCTAGAAGGGATGGATTATGAGCAAAACCTATACCGTTTCAGGAATGACTTGCCAGCACTGCGTCGCCTCGGTTACTGAGGAGATCCAGGAGATCGAGGGCGCTCAGGGCGTGGACGTTGATTTGGCGACGGGCCGTGTGACGGTGATTGGTGAGGATTTCAGTGATGATGAGGTGCGTGCGGCTGTTGAGGAGGCGGGGTATTCGCTGACGTAGGGTCGTTTTCGCGCGCCGTGCCACCGCTCCGTTTGGGGCGGTGGCTTTTTTAACGGAATTTTTAGCGCCTTTGCCCGTTGTGCAAAGTAGGTCTGGTTTGGAAAGGGATGATGACCATGAAGGAAATCGACCTCGGTATCACAGGAATGACGTGTACTTCCTGCTCGGGTCGTGTAGAACGCAAACTTAATAAAGTTGAGGGCGCGCAGGCGAGCGTCAATTTTGCCACGGAGACCGCGAGTGTGCGTTTCGATCCTGAGCAAACCAGCGTCGATTCGCTTATCGACGTCATCCGCGGCGCCGGTTACGACGCCTTCGCCATCGGCGACGACGCTCACAATAGCGGCACCGCCGAAACCAACACCGAAACAGCGCGCGACGCGCACGCCGAGGACCTCAAAAAGCGACTGCTGATCTCAGCGGTGATGGCACTACCAGTTTTCATGCTCTCCATGGTGCCGGCACTGCAATTCGACAACTGGCAGTGGCTGAGCTTCGCCCTCGCCAGCGGCGTCTTTTTCTACGGCGGCTTGCCCTTCCACACGGCGGCGTTGCAAAACCTGCGCCACTTCTCATTCACCATGGACACGCTGATCTCCTTGGGCACCACCGCCGCCTACCTATGGTCGGTGTGGGCGCTCTTCCTCGGCAATGCTGGCACACCTGGCATGCGCATGCACATGAGCTTCAGTGCACACAGCCACAACCAGATGGACGAAATCTACCTCGAATCCGCCGCGATGGTGATCGTCTTCCTGCTACTCGGCCGCTGGTTCGAAACACGCGCTAAAGGCAAAAGCTCCGAAGCCCTCCGCACCCTGCTGAACATGGGGGCCAAAGAGGCAGCTTTGCTTGTCGACGGAAAAGAGCAACGCGTGCCCGTCGAAAAGCTCGCCACCGGCGACCAATTCATTGTCCGACCAGGCGAAAAAATCGCCACCGACGGACGCATCGTCGACGGCGCCTCCGCCATCGACGAATCGATGCTCACCGGCGAATCACTCCCACGCGAAGTCACCGAAGGCGACACCGTCACCGGCGCCACCCTCAACACCTCCGGGCGACTCATCATCGAAGCCACCCGCGTCGGCTCCGACACCACACTCGCCACCATGGCCAAACTCGTCGCCGACGCCCAAGCCAAAAAAGCGCCCGTCCAAAAACTCGTCGACAAAATCGCGCAAATCTTTGTCCCCGCGGTCATCCTGATCGCCATCATCACCCTCATCGCACAACTCGCCCTCGGCGCCCAAACCAGCGACGCATTCGCCGCCGCCGTCGCCGTCCTCATCATCGCCTGCCCCTGCGCCCTCGGCCTCGCCACCCCCACCGCCCTCCTCGTCGGTACCGGCCGCGGCGCACAACAAGGCCTCCTCATCAAAGGCCCCGAAGTCCTCGAATCCGCACGCAACATCGACACGATCGTTCTGGACAAAACCGGAACCGTGACCGAGGGGCGGATGGAAGTCATCGACGTCAAGACCACCACCCCCCACCTTCTAGATATATGTGCAGCAGTGGAGGAGGGATCGGAGCACCCCATCGCTCGCGCGATCGTGGAAGCAGCCACAACGCACTACGAAGCCAGCGATTTTCAAAGTGACCCTGGTTTGGGCGTTTCGGGCGTGGTCGAAGGAAAAAGGGTGCGCGTCACCCGGCCGGACGGTTCCATGCAGGAGGAAGTTGACGCCGCCGAACGCCGCGGAGCGACCGCGGTGGTGGCTTATATCGACGAAGAACCTGCGGGCGTGATCGTAGTTGCGGATCGTGTGAAAGAGGGGGCGCGGGAGAGCGTCGAAAAGCTTAAAGAGCTGGGGCTCACCCCCTATCTGATCACCGGCGACAACGAAGGCGCAGCGCGGGCAGTGGCGAAGGAAGTCGGCATTGAGCACGTCACCGCCGGCGTAATGCCCGAAGACAAAGTAGACCTAGTTTCGCGATTGCAGTCAGAAGGACGGCGCGTCGCAATGGTCGGCGACGGCGTCAACGATGCCGCCGCACTCGCTCAAGCCGAACTCGGCATCGCCATGGGAGCAGGCACCGACGTCGCAATCGAAGCATCAGACATCACACTCATGCGATCCGAACCAATCGGCATCGTCGACGCCATCCGCCTCTCCCGAGCCACCCTGCGCACCATCAAAACGAACCTATTTTGGGCCTTCGCCTACAACGTCCTACTCATCCCCGTCGCCGCCCTCGGGCTTCTGAACCCGATGTTTGCGGGAGCCGCGATGGCGCTCAGTTCGGTGTTCGTGGTGAGCAACTCACTGCGGCTCCGCACCTTCTAGATATATATCTAGAAGTTATTCAACGCTGATGTTCATCAGGCCTGGTGTCCAGGTCCCGGCCCGCCGGACTTCTTCGAGCTGAATGTCGGCGTTGTCGGGTTTTTGGTCTTGTGAGTCGGTGCGGGGGTTGTAGATTTCGATGGTGCCCCAGTCGCGACGCCAGTCGTTTTTGGCGTAGCTGGGGAGTTGGAAGGAGCTGTCGATGGCTTCGACTGGTCCTTGTGCGCCGCCGCCGAGGGCGTCTTGGAATCGGGATCCTGTGACGCGGCCGACGTGGTCGGGTGAGATGCGGTAGCGGGGGTTTTCGATGACGCCGGCGTAGTGGCTGAAGGGTCGTTGGCAGGGGAATTGGAGTGGTACTTGCCAGTCCATGAGGACGGGGGCTTCGGAGCCGACGACGTTGTTGAGTGTGTCCATCGTGGGTACGCGGGGTGGGGTGAAGGCGATCCACTGGTCGGGGTCGAGGCTGGCGTCGATGGCGTGGAGGCGTACGACGTTGGCTTCGGCGGGGATTTGGTCGAGGGGGAGGCGGAGGTTGCGCCAGACGGGTCGGGGGCCTGGGTCGTCGAAGCGGGCTTGGCCGAGTTCGGTGACGGTGCCGTCGTTGTCGCGGCGGCCGTATTCGGCGACGAAGCTTTGGCCGTATTGGTCGATGCCGTTGATGTCGGTGTGGGCGATGCGGCCGGCTGCGCTGACGACGAGTAGGGGTTTGTTTTCGGAGCGTTCTGGCATTTCGTACCAGTCGCTGATGGCTTCTGAGTAGTATTGGTCGCCGTTTTTCCAGGAGCCGAGGATTGGTACGCGCTTGTAGTCGAGTCCGAAGGGCAGGGGTACACGGGAGCCGTTGATGCCTTCTTCTTTGCGCAGTCCTACGCTTGTCGACGCATCCAGCGCCGTATCTTCATCGGAGACTTCATTGGCGAGGGCGGTTGAAACTCCGTTGATCTCTTCTGAGTTCAGTACCGGTGGGACGCGGCCGGGCTCAAAGTTGTTCTGCTTTTCTTCACCAATGGAGTCCCTGAGGTCCGTGTTGACGGGTTTGAGGAAGGACTCGTTGGTGTCCGTTTCCATGAGGATGTAGTCGGCCATGGCGCAGGTGTCGCCCTTGAGTGTCCGGAGGTTGCCCAGGCCCACGGAGTAGGCGGGGTATTGGGCGGCGAACGCTTTGCCGAAGGACAGCGACTGGAAGACTACCGCGAGGATGCAGACCACGGCGATGGGCGCGGATGCGAGGCCGTTGAAGCGGTCGAGGCGCCCGCGTCGAATAGCTCTTGGGTCCTCTCCCCTTTCTTCCGCCTGTGTTTCGCGCACGTCGATGATGAAGCTTTGGATCGTGCCGAGTAGGAGCACAAGCAGGGCAATGCCCAGCATCACGGTTGATGCCTCGATGCCCTTGAGCTGGATCGTCTTGTCAAACCATGGAACGCCGTAGCTGGAGACGTACCACCAGCCGTTCACACCCGCCAGGGCGAAGGCGAACACGAACAGGATGCCGCCGAACATCAGTGTTCTGAAGCGGGCGGAGCGCATGGCCATGTGCGACATTGCGACCGCCGCCAGGGCACCGAGTGCGGCGCCGATGCCGGCCCACACGCCGAAGTGGTGGGTCCACTTGGTGGGGGTGAACATGAGGAAGAAGAGGGTGCCGAGCATCATGAGCATGAGCCGCTGCGATGGCATCTGGTTGCTGCCGGGAACCTTGCGGAAACGCAGCATGGCGGCGAGCACCACAGCGATGGACACGAAGGCCATGAGTACTGAGAAGCGACGAGCGAAAGATCCGTCGACGGTCTGCTCGAACAGCGACTTATAACGGATGTATTCGTTGTACCACTCCAGCGAAGGCCCGACTGCCGAACGGACAGTGATGGACTCGCGGACACTCGCAAAGGTTTGATCGCCAAACACCGCCACCAGCACCGCAGTACCCGCGGCCAAGAAGGGTGCCACCATTGCCGCCACGGAAACCCACAGGTTGCCGCCGAGCAGTTTGGTGCGCTGATAGACGATGCGGATCACTGAGGACAGCGCAGCCAGAAGTGCCGCGACCGCCATGAGGCCAGTTGGGCCGCACGCCAAGGTAAATGCTGCGATGAGGGTACCTACAGCGGCGGGCAGGAGACGTCGATTAGCAATGGCGACCTCGAAAGAAACCCAGGTCAGCAGGGCACCAAGCGCAATGATGGGCTCGGGGCGCAAACCATTGTTGTAGGGCAGCCAGAAGGCGAGCATCACAAACGCGGCGGTCCAATGCGCGACGCGGCGCCCATCGATCTTCGCACCAAGGCGCGGCAGCACCTCGCGCGAAAGCACAAACCACGTAGCAATCGCCGCGAGCAGAGAAGGCAGGCGCATCCACGTAGAAGCGGTGCTGACCTGCGCCATGAATCCCAAAAGATCATAGTAAGGAGCACCGAAGGGTGACTCCGGCACACCGAACCAACGGTAGTAATTGGCCATGTAGCCGGACTCGTGGGAGGCACGCGCCATGGTCAAGATGAAACCATCGTCGGAGGTGTTCGCGCCGAAGATGTACCAAAAGCCAAGGAAGGCCAAAACGACACCGTCGAGGAGGCGCGGACGCAGCGAACGGCCTGCCAAAACGATGGGGTGCTTATTGCCGTCGAGGCGGTCCATCAGCGCCAAGCACGCCAGCGAGGCGACCGTCATCAGGCCGCCTAGCCACATCGCCGCCGTCTTCAACGCCGTGGGCGTGGAGGTGAATCGAGAATTGATCTCCATGTCCACACGCAAACCAGCGTTTTCCAACGCGGCCGAGTTGCCCTCGAGCTCCGTGTAAATGCCACTGACGATCGGGCGGTGATCACCGTCTTGCTCAGACTCTACCGTCACACCCTTCGCCTTGGCGTCGGAAGGCAAGGTGGCGGTGGTGCCGTCGAAAGTAGAGTCGATCTGTATCACAGCATCCGGGCTGAGCTTCGCCAGCTCATCCTTCTTCAACTGCAACAACACCTGGCTGCGGTTGCTGACCTCAAGTGAGCCGTCCTGCGTGCGCACAAACAAGCCGCGCGCCGTGGCGTTCGGGCTATCCGACGGCAGCGTGGACAGCAACAGCGACTCTCCCTCGCGCACATCATTCACGGCCTTCACCGGCACAGTCGCATGGAAATCAACCGGCGTGTAACTCTCCAGGGGAGCGTTCACAGAGTTGAGATTCCCACCTTGAGGCCACTGCAAAGAGGCCTGCGTCTGATTCACAGGCAGAAAGGGCGTGAGGATGAACAGCAAAAACCCCAACAGACCAGTGATAATGGCAGCGGGTTTCAGCCAGGGCTGTGGTTTCGCGATCGACGTAGACACAACCCTGCAGTCTACTATGAGCCCCCGCTACTTCCTCACTACCACCACGTACGGGCCCACTCGCTCCACATCCCACAGCGAGCCATCAAACACCGCCGGATTAAACGCCACGCCCCGGAAACGCACATTCGGCGAATTCGGATAAATGTCCTCCGCCAAATCAAACGTCCAGCCTTGCGCCTCTTCGCTTGTCGACGCCCCACGCTCCCCCTGGCCCTCGCCCACATGGAACACAAACGCATCCGGCGCCTCCCACGGCACCTCCTCCAACGCCTTCACAAACGCCCGCGGATCCTTCAAATCACCCCAAGAACCATTCGCCCACGTCTCAATCGCCTCATTCCGGCGCTCAAACTGCCCCAAAGGATTCGCGTAGTGCGCCGTAAACGCCTGGAAACCCCGATAAGGGAAATACGAAAGAAACGACAGCTCATCCGTCAACACAATCGTGTCCCGGCGCTCCTTCGGAATTTGCGACAACACCTCATCCAACTGCGGATAAAACTTCGCCGAATTCGCCGGAAAACGATCCGCCCGCTCACCAAAACCATCAGTGGTCGAATACGCCAAATCAATCGACTCAGCATTCCGCGCCGGAACCTGCTGACCATACGCCACCAACCCCAGCGCCATCACCACAACAACACCAGCCGACACCGAACGAGCCGACGCAAACCGCACCAACTTTGCCGCCCCCACATCACGCAAGCGCAACACACCCAACACACCCGATGTCGCCAACACCAACGCAATCAGCACATCCACACGGAACCCCAGAAGCGTCGTCCCCAACAACGTCACCACCATCGACAACAACACCCACGCATACGCAACCACCAACACCACACCCAACGCCCCCACATCAGGCTCACGCCAACACACCACAACAAACACCACACCCACCAAACACAACACGCCCAAAATACTGGCCGCGAACATTGGGAGCGGAACCGCGGTGCCCGCCAGCGGCAAATAATGCGCCGCAGCTCCCCTATCTTCTAGAGATATCTCTAGAAGATAGGGGAGCCAGACGGTCGCGGCGATGAGCACCGAGCCCAAACCAACCCCGATAAGCCTCCACACAGCTTTCGTTTCTTTGCGAACCAAGGCGTACGAAAGCGCGATGACGACAACGCTGCCGGCGATGATCGCTGTGTAGAGCGTGTACATCGAGGCGGAGGCCCCAAGGTAGATGGTGAGCGCGAGAAGGGCGTTGCGCCGTCCTTGCATGGCTCGACGGGCGATCACTGCGGCGGCGGGCACGCCGAGCGCGACGATCGCAGCGTAGGGTTCTTCAGCCGACATGATGAGCACCACAATGGTGCTGACTAGCGCGATAGTGAGCGCAACGGCAAGGTTGCGGGTGATCCGATGCCAGACGGGCACCAGCACGCAGGCGGCAGTGGCGATCGACACCAGGGCCCAGGGCTGGAAGGCCTCCCAGCCGGGCATCCCCAGAAGCGTCGCAAAGCGTCCGCCGAACCAGAACCAACCCGCCGGGTAGAAGGCGGGCAGACCGAAATAGTTCATGTCGGAAAGCTGCGGAGAATCCGCCAACCGAGTCAAGTACTGCGTGCGGAACTCCTGATCCACGTTCAAGCCGCCCAGATACAAGCGCGTACCGGACAAAGGAATCGCCAGGGTTGCCAGCACGATCAACGCCGGCGCCACGTACGCAAAACCCACCACACCAAACCGCACCCACTTTGCCCCAGCTTTTCGACGCCTCCACGCCAACACCCCGACCGAAGCCAACACCACCAACGCCACACCCGCCGTGGACAACGCGCGCATCACATTCGAAGTGCCAAAGGAGGGGAGGTTTACTGTCTTGAAGGCGAACCAGCCCGCCAGCGTAATGAGTGCACCCCCCACCGCTGCTAGACATATATCTAGAAGGTGGGGGGTGTGTTTGGTGTCGTTCATGCCTGCTAGTTTCCCACAGGCCCCTGCCTGATTAGAAAGGCAGCTTCCTGAAAATGCTTTGTGGGATGAATTTGAAGGCGAGACTGACGTATTCGAATAGTGGGTGGACGTAGATGGATTGTTTGCCGTTGAGGATGGCTTTGACGGTGGCGTCGGCTACGTCTTCGCGGTTGACGGTGAGGGGTGCTTCGCCGGCGTCGGCGGACATTTTGGTGCGTACTTGGCCGGGGCGGACGACGAGGACGTTGACGCCGTGTTCGCGGAGGGCTTCGCCGAGGTTGACGTAGAAGCCGTCCATGCCGGCTTTGGAGGCGCCGTAGACGAAGTTGGAGCGGCGTACGCGTTGGCCGGCGACGGAGGACAGGGCGACGATGGTGCCGTGTCCTTGGGCTTTGAACTTTTCGCCGAGGAGGACGCCGAGGGATACGGGTGCGGTGTAGTTGGTTTGGGCGCTTTCGACGGCGAGTTTTTGGTCTTGCCAGAGGGCTTCTTGGTCGCCGAGGGTGCCGAAGGCGACGATGGCGATGTCGACGTCGCCGGCGGCGAAGGCGAGGTCGATGGTTTCGGGGTGGGATTCGAAGTCGGTGGCGTCGAAAGGCAGGGTTTCGACGGTGCCGCCTTTGGCTTCGAGTTGTGCTTTGGCGTCGGCGAGGCGTGGTGAGTCTTCGCGGGCGGCGAGGGTGACGTGGGCGGGGCCGCGGTCGAGGAAGGCTTCGACGATGGCGAGTCCGATTTCGGAGGTGCCGCCGAGCAGGAGAATGTTTTGGGCTTGGCCTACAGCGTTGAGCATGTGGTGGTCCTTTTAGTTGAGTTCAAGTCGGCGGGACATGTCGGATGCGAACACGCCGGTGGGGTCGATCTTGCGGCGCGTTTCGAGCCAGCTTTGCATCTCGGGGTACATCTTGTGGAAGTTTTCGGCCGAGGTGCGTGATTCTTTGGCCAGGTAGAGGCGGCCGCCGAATTCCATGACGCGCTTGTCCAGGTCGTCGAGGAAGTCGCCGAGGCCGGGCTTGATTGGGAAGTCGACGCAGACGTTCCAGCCGGGCATGGGGTAGGACAGGGGTGCCTTGTTGCCTTCGCCGAAGAGCTTGAACACGTTGAGTGCCGAGTAGTGCCCGGAGCGTTGAATGTCGCGGACGATGTCCTTGAAGGGCTCAACTGCTTCGCGCGGCACCACGAACTGGTACTGGAGGAAGCCGCGCTTGCCGTAGCCGCGGTTCCACTCGCCGATGAGGTCGAGGGGCTGGTAGAACTGCGTGAGGTTTTGCACCTGGTTGCGGTAGGTGCCGGACTTCAGCCACCAGAGTTCGCCGATGGCGATCATGGACAGCTTGTTCATGGTGAAGCTGGGGAAAATGTCTGGCACGGTCACCAGTTGGGGTGCGTTGAACTTCAGTGGGTCCTTCGCCAGCTTCGGGTTGAGTTCTTCAAGCTGGGCCAAGGTAGCCAGGGAGCCGCGGGAAATTGCGGCGCGGCCGAGTTTCGGTTCGGGCGAGATGGCGTCGAACCATGCAGAGGAATAGGTGTAGTTGTGCTCGGAGCCGTCGGAGTGGAACTCGATGGTCTCGTCGAGGGAGCCGGTGAGGTCACCGTCGGCGATGAAGTACGCCGTCTCGGTCTTGGTCATGCGGATCGTGGCGCGCAGAATGATGCCGGTCAGGCCCATGCCGCCCACAGTCGCCCAGAAGAGGGATCCATCCGGGTC
Organism: Corynebacterium gerontici; assembly: GCF_003813985.1. Classification (NCBI taxonomy): domain Bacteria; kingdom Bacillati; phylum Actinomycetota; class Actinomycetes; order Mycobacteriales; family Corynebacteriaceae; genus Corynebacterium; species Corynebacterium gerontici. Next base: position 114,376 of record NZ_CP033897.1, on the reverse strand, counting down.
ATCGGCGCTGCCCTCAGGCTCGAGGTGCAGCACACGGCCATCAGCCACCAGCAGTTCCATGCTCACCACGTGGTCGCCGAAAGAACCAGCCGAGTGGTGATTCTTACCATGAATGTCCGGGCCAATCGCGCCACCGATGGTGACCTGTCGAGTGCCAGGCAGCACCGGTACCCACAGCCCATAGGGCAAAGCGGCCTTCATGAGCTGGTCAAGGGTCACGCCACCGTCGACGTCGACAAGCGCCGAATCGGGATCAATGGAATGGATCTTGTTCAGCGGCTGCATATCAACCACCAAACCACCCGCATTCTGCGCAGGATCGCCATAAGAACGACCCATGCCGCGCGCAATCACGCCACGCTTGAGGTGGGCGGGCTTGCCATCATTTTGCTCAGCAACCCGACGGACCGCCTCTTGGAGCTTTTCGACGTCATCCGTCGCCAAAACCTCCGCAGTCGTAGGAGCAGTGCGCCCCCAACCAGTAAGTTTCTTCGCTTCTGTTGTGAAGGCCCCGGAGGCACCGTTCGAAGCAGCGGTGCTGGACGTGCCCAAATTTTTGGTCATATCGCCCTCAAGGCTACCCGCCCAAACCCCAAAAACTCACACAATCGGGCAGCATGTCACAAATCCATCAACTCCCGGATCTCCGCAGGCAGCTCCTCCTGCGAGGTGATCTGCGGCCCCTCATAACTGTTAAGAATCTCATACACACGCACCCGATCCGCACTATCCAGCAACGGCAATTCCTGCGCCACCAACAACGTCATACGATTATCCAAAGGCGTATTCGTACGCTCCGCCGCAATCCGCGGCGCAGCCTCCGCCTTCCGAGCCCGACGCTTCGCACGAGAAAAACCAAAACCGACCATAAACCCCATCCTAGACGCGGTAACCTAAAGCAACTATGAACAACGCCAACCCACTCGACGACACCCAAATCGGGCGCATCACCCAAGCCCTCGCCATCACCACCTACACCGCCACACCCGACTACATCCACAACAAAGCCCTGCGCACACTCGCCAAACTCGGCATCACCACCACCGCGCTCGGCATCATCAGCTACGCCAACCTTCAAGACGACAACCCCGACAACGACCCCCAAGCCATCATCGGACGGCTCGAAGCGGAGCTGGCTGCGGACGACGAAACCCTATCCCCCACCGAAACCTACCTCCACCTTCTAGGTATATGTCTAGCAGTATGGGCGTTAGGCACAATCGATGCCGCTTTGACCCAAAAACTCACCAAGCTCCTCCGCCGCATGGGCGTGCGCAAACCACACACGGTTTTGGGCGCGATCGCCGGAGGACTGGTGTACGTGACGTCGAAAAGCGAAAAGTAAGGCTACTTTGTGAAAGCGGAATACACAGCCGACCCGATCGCCGGGGCGCTCGCCGAACCTCAAAACGGACTCGCGGCGCAAGGCACAAAATTTCTGATCTCCGGGGCAATCTCAGCCGTGGTGGACCTCAGCATCACCTTCTTCTTTCAAACCATCATTGGTTTCGGCGCCTTCGGTGGCCGTACCGTCGGCTTCATCTTCGGCACCACCACCGCCTACCTCATCAACAGGCGCTGGACCTTCCGCGCCGCCCCCAGCACCAAACGATTCCTCCAAGTCGTCGTGCTCTACACCATCACATTCTTCATCAACGTCGGCGGACACAAAATCCTCTACAGCTTCTTCACCGAACACCACATGGCTGAAGCTGTAGCGATTGTGGTTGCGTTTGTGATCTCGCAGGGTGTGGCGACGGTGATCAACTTTGTGGTGCAAAGAACCCTCATCTTCTAGCTATATATCTAGAAGATGTTGTCCACAGGGGGCCGAGTTATCCACAGAAACTCGGCCCCCGCGATCTTTTTCCCACAATTCATTGCTTCATTATCGTCGCGCCTCTTAGCGTCTGGCTTATGGATGTTGCACAGGCGTTTTCGGTGTTTTGTTCTCAGGGTGTTGTGGTGGCGCGTTGGGTGTTTGAGCAGGTTGAGGACTTGGTGGCGCGGAAGGGTCGGCGGCGGGCGGCTGAGTGGTTGTCGGTGGAGTTGGGTGTGCCGTTGTCGCGGGCGCGGGGGTTGTTGGCGTTGTCGTTTGATTTGTTTGGGCCGCGGTGTGTGGAGCCGGAGGTGCGGGCGGCGGCGGTTCAGGTGGCGCGTGAGGCGGGGTTGGGTTTGGAGTTGTTGTTGGCGGTGAATTCTTCGGTGCGGGCGTTGCGGAATAGGGGCGCGGTGAGCGTCGATAAGCTGAGGTTGGAGATTTATGAAGCTTCGCGCGGTTTGACGGTTTCGGAGGCTAAGGACTTTGCGACGTCCCACGTCCGCGCCTTAAACGCCCAGCTCAGGGAGGATCCGTCGCAGCAGGCGTTGCGCGTGTCCGCCACCCCCGACGCCCTCGGTTTACGCCACGTCCACGCCGCCTACCCCGATGCCGATGCCGCCGCCATCGAGCACGCTCTGCGCCAAGCCGCCAATTTGCTTATCGACGACCCTGCCTGCGACCTCACCCACACCCAAGCCATGGCCGAAGCGCTCAAACGGGCCGTATTCGCCACCACCAACTGGGCCAGCAACCGCCGCGGCGCGCACCCCAAAAAGATCGAACACATCCTCCGACACCCCATGGTGGTCATCCCCGCCATCGGCATGCGCAACCTCGGCGACGGGATGCTCGCCACCACCGACGGCGCCACCATCCACTACAGCGAACTCTGCGGACGCATCGCCGAAGAATACGGCTACATCATGATCTACGCCGAAAACGCCGAAGGGAAACCCCACACCGAACCCGTCGGCGGCGCCCTCATCAAACGCAACCCACGCTTCGCCAGCCCCGCCCAACGCCTCATGATCAGCGCCGACCAACAACTCTGCGCCGACCCCACCTGCCACCGACGCGCCACCAACTGCCACATGCACCACATCCAAGCCTGGGCCGACGGCGGCGAAACCACCCTCCAAAACCTCATCGCCTGCTGCGCCACCCACAACCGCCAAAACGACGACAACCCAACACGCCACAACAACGGCCGCTACATCCGACATCCCCACACCGGCCAAGCCGCCCACCAAACACCCGGCGCCCCACCCGAACAAGCCACAACCAACAAACGCAACCTCAGCAAAAAATCAGCACGCCAACAGATGAACCAACACCTCCAACGCGCCCGAACCCCCTAAAACTCACCCACCGAATCCAAAAAATCCGAAGCAATCACCGACGCCGGCAACTGTTCCACCACCGAACGGCGGTTGAGATCCATGAGGATTGGGGTGGTGAGCAAAGCGTTGGCTCGTTGCACCACATCTGCTTCTCCTAGAGATATATCTAGAAAGGCGAGCGGCACAACATTTGAGGAGACAAACTGGCCTTTGGGGTCCTCAAGACTCACCAGATCGTTCTCGGCAATTGCTGGATCCGCGGTATACATGATGGCTAACTGGATATCGCCATCCTTCAGTGATTTCACCGTTAAAGGACCGCCGGAATCTTCAATTGGGGTGAAACCAACGTCGATTCCATAGGTTTGCTCGAGCCCCCTCGGGCCATTAGGTCGGTTTTCTGCCTCGGAGTTGGCACCTAAGACCAAATCACCAGGGACTTTCGCCAAATCAGCAATGGTTTTAACGTCGTATTTCTCCGCAAACTCCTTTGTGACCACGTAGGAGTCCTGATCAGAAGCCTCCGCTGGATCTAACACCACCAAATTCTTCGGCGCAGCCTCACGCAAGCCTGACAAAACCTCCTCTGGTTTGCGAGCGGAAGTCTCTGGGTTCCAATACTGCAGCATCGGCCCGGTGTACTCAGGCATCACATCGAGGGCACCCGACTCGATCTCCTGCATGTACACCTCACGCTGCCCAATTTGAAACTGCCGGTCAACCTCGTACCCAGAACGCTCAAGTGCCTGCGCATAGATCTCCGCAACGATCTCGTTCGAGTAATAAGCCTGGGAACCAACAATCACAGGTCGATCAGCACCAGCCACACCAGCCACACTGTCCACCGAGCCGCACGAGGCGAGGATAGGGATCAGAAGCAGCATTGGGGCGAAACGGTGGCGTCGAAAAGCTTTCACACCACACCTCCTAGGTATATATCGAGAAGATGGGGACTACCGTACCCACATTTTAGGTACGGGGCGGCTGCAGATCCGCGAACCGAACGCTCGGTTCCACCACACTCACCGTGTCGGCGCCGCTCTTGATGGCGCGGCGGGACCACCACCAAATGGCGGCAGCAGTGCCATACAGGAAAGTGGCGGCCACGAGCATGCACACCACCTGCATCCAGGGACGAGACCACTGAATATTCCAGCAGAAGTGCAAAACGAACGACCAACTCACCGACGCCAGGGTCGCCTGGACGCGCTGGACGGTGTCCATTCGATAGGCATACAGCGCCACACCAATGCCGAAACCTGCAATCGCGGTGAGGAAAACGTGCAAACCGAAACCAGCCACGGTTCGAAGCGACCACATCTGTAAAGCGCCAACCAAATCACTATTGGGATCCAGCAGAGCCCCAACGCCGCCGTACAGAATGTTCTCCAGAACCTCGAAACCGAGCCCCACCAGACCACCAGTAACGAAGCCATGCCACGGTCGCGAGCACGCAGGGGTTGCCAACAAAATCAGCAGCACACCAAATGCCTTCGACAACTCCTCAGGCCAAGCCCCAGCAAAACTCGCACTCACCGCCTCCCAACCGAGATTGTCAGTCAGCGTCATCCACGCATCACCCGAAAGCATCACCAAACCAAAAGCAACACCACCACCCCACAACACGCACGCACCAAACCACCACCAGTGGGCGGCATGGGGCCAGAGGCCACTGAAGCGGAAGATTGCCCAGAACACCACAAGATATCCCCCTCCTAGACATATACCTAGAAGAGTGGCGGGCGTTGAGACCATGAGGTTGCCGACCACGCTCAACCCCGAAATCAGCAACCCAACCCCCAGTAGCATCCCGAGTGCGATGTGGATTGGGGTGAGCTTTATGGTGTTGGTTGGGTTTTTCATGCTGCGGTTTGTGCTTCCTTTTGGGGCTGTTCAGCGACGTCGGCGCTGAGTTGTTCGAGGACGGTGGTGTAGAGGGGTTGGAAGTTGTTGCCTTGGAGGTAGACGCAGAGGGTGTATTCGGTGTCGTTGATGGTGCGGGCGAGGCTGACGGCTCCGGCGTCGGTGTCGTTGTGGGCGGCGCGGAGGTGGCCGCGGTGTTGGACGTCGCTTGGTTGGAGCGCTTTGAGCCGTAGGTATCGCTGGAAGGTGTTGTTTTGGTCTTCGCTTCCGGTGTAGAGCATCGTTGAGATGGTTGTTCCGTCGCAATCCCATTGCTTTTCGACGACATCACCGACCGTTTGCAGGCATTTCACTGGCGCACCGGTGGCGTCGTGAAGCTGAATGGACCATCCTTCTTCTTCACTGCCGAGCAAAACCGGGGTTGGTTTGGTGTCGATGACGGGCACGAGTTTGGCTGCGATGACCGGCCCTCCTAGACATATAGCTAGAAGAAAGAGAGTGAGGGCCCAGATTCTTTTGGGCACGGCCGGCCTGAACTGGTAGTACGCCATGCTTTTAAGATACCGGTTCTGTTTTCACCGCTATTGTGGTGCGTATGACTGTTGTTTTGAGTGATTTGTTTGGTTTGGTGAATGGTCCGTGGTTGGAGTCGCATGTGATTCCGGAGGATCGGGGTGTGGATGGCACGTTTTATGCGTTGCGGGATCGTGCTGAGGATGATGTGAGGGCGTTGGTGGAGTCGGATGAGGCTTCGCGGGCGGGGTGTTTGTTTGCTTCGTTTATGGATGTTGATGGGGTTGAGCGCGGTGGTTTGGGGGCGCTTGATGGGGATTTGTTGGAGTTTGGCTCGGTTGATGAGTTGCTTGGGGTGCTTGGTCGTTTGGATCGGGTGGGTGTTGGTTCGCCGCTTGGGTGTTTTGTGGCGAAGGATGCTGGCGCCGAGGAAGCGATTGCTTGGGTGATGCAAAGTGGTCTTGGTTTGCCGGATGAGGCGTATTACCGGGATCCTGCGCATGCGGAGTTGTTGGCTGAGTATGAGCGTCATGTGGCGAGGATGTTGGGGTTGTTGTCGCTGCCTGAGGGGGTGTCGGCTGAGGCGATGGCGGGGGACGTCGTCAAGCTTGAAAAGGATATCGCTGCTGGTCATTGGGATGTTGTGGAGTCTCGTGATGCGGTGAAGACGTATAATCCGCGTGAGTTGGGGCAGCTTCCGGCGCGTGTTCAGGCGTTGTTGCGGGCGGCGGGTTTACCGGATTTCCGTGTGAATGTGATGATGCCTTCGTTTGTGGAGCATTTGGAGTCGTTGCTGGTTGAGGAGCGTTTGGGCCAGTGGCGGGCGTGGGTGTATTGGCATGTGTTGCATGCACGCGCGGGCGCGTTGGCGCCTGAGGTGTCGAGGGCTGATTTCGAGTTTTATGGCAAGAGGCTTTCGGGTGCGACGCAGCAGCGTGATCGGTGGAAGCGCGGTTTGCAGCTTGTCGAGTCGATGGTTGGCGAGGAGCTCGGCCAGTTGTTCGTGGCTGAGCATTTCCCGCCTTCTTCGAAGGATGAGATGGTGCGTTTGGTGGATTACTTGATCGCCGCGTACCGGGAGCGCATTGGCCAGTTGGAGTGGATGACGCCGATTACTCGCCAGAAGGCTTTAGAGAAGTTGGAGAAGTTCCAGGCGAAGATCGGGTATCCGGATCAGTGGCGCAGTTTTGAGGGCCTGGAGTTTTCTTCGAAGGGCGAAGATCTGCTGGCCAATGTGCGCGCTGGTGCGGCGTTCAATCATGACTATGAGCTGGGCAAGATCGGCAAGCCTGTTGATCGTTCGGAGTGGGTGACGACTCCGCAGACGGTAAACGCTTTCTACAATCCCGTGGTCAATGACATCACGTTCCCTGCGGCGATTCTGCGCCCGCCCTTCTACGCGCCTGAGGATGATGCGGCGGAGAAGTTCGGTGCCATTGGTGCGGTGATCGGCCACGAAATTGGGCACGGTTTCGACGATCAAGGCAGCCAGTACGACGGCGACGGCAATCTCAATTCCTGGTGGACGAATGAGGATTGGGAGGCTTTCAATGACCTCACGGCGAAACTCGTCGAGCAGTTCAATGGCCTCGTGCCCAGCGTGCTCGAAGAATCAGGCATTGAGACCACGGGCGTGAATGGCCGCTTCACCTTGGGCGAAAACATCGGCGACCTCGGCGGTCTCGGTATCGCCGTGGTGGCGTACCGCAAATATCTAGAAGACCAGGGGCTGGACTTCGACTCCGCACCTAAGCTGCTTTTCGACGTCCGCGACGGCGATCCCTCCCTGGAAGGCAAAGAGTTCAGTGGCCTTCAGCGCCTCTTTATGGCGTGGGCACGAGTGTGGCGTTCGAAGATTCGCGCCGAGCTGGCGCAGCAATACCTCGCAGTGGATCCCCACTCCCCTGCTGAGTTCCGCTGCAATGTCATCGCTGGCAACATCGGCGAGCTCTACGAGGCTTTCGATGTAGAAGAGGGATCCAAGATGTGGATCGACCCCAATCAGCGCGTCACGATCTGGTAGGCGATGATGGACGAGCAGCAAATGCGTCAGGAGTGGCAGGTAGGTGGGCATGAGCGGGAGCTCAGCGCGGAGGAGCAACTCGCCCAACTCTCCTCCTACATATATGCCCACTATGAGCAGCCGGAGAAGAACCCGCCGTGGTCCGAGAATCCCAGTGACCCCGCCGACGCCGACACCTACGATGCACGTTTGGCGGATCGCAGCACCCACGCCGCGATGATCATGTTGGGTGCGGCGGTGGATCACTCCACTCCCGGCGTTGCCTTTGCTCGGGGCGTGGATACCACCGATGTGCCGGAGGTGGGTGGAACGATCATCCGCCCGGAACAGCCCAGCGGGGCATGGGGCATCTCCCTGCACCCCGGTGGTTGGTGGAAAGGTTCAGGCGTTGCACTGGAAAACGCTTGGCGCCCTGAGGTTGCTGCGGTGGCGAACCTTTCCGGTGTGACATTCCTGGACTTGGATTATCCCCTGGTCCCCGAATACTCACTGCCGGATGTGATCGCTTCGGTGCGTAAGGCTGCCGAATGGATCAAACGTGAGCAGGAGCCATCATCGCTCGTGGGGTGGGGATATTCTTCCGGTGGTGCGCTAGCTGTGTTGTCGGAGGTGCCTTTTGACCGCTTGGCGCTGACTTTCCCTCACCTGGATCTTTCGATGCTGCCGGGGGATGTTCGCCAAGAGGTTAAGTTCCCGAAACAGTTGGCGGCGGGCTCAACGCTGATCCAGGTGGCTTCCCAGGACGCGATCGCCGGGCGCTACCAGTGGGCTGAGCAGCAGGCAGAGGTGCGCGAATACGTTTCGGAACATCGCTTGTCTACTCCAGCGGTGGCTCGGGAGCGTGTGCGCGACGTCGCAAAATTTTTGGGCTGACACGCCGACCGTCATTGGGAATCGCTTCCGCGTTCCAGTGCGTGCGCGCCCGCTCGGCCACGGCTGAGGTGCCGTCGGCGCGCACTACTCGCCACCAATTGGTGCCCGCGCCAAGGCGAGCCATGATGGCGCCCACCCAGCGAGGGTCGCAGCCCACTTGCTCGGCGATCTCTCCATAGCTGCGCACTTGCCCAGCCGGGATGGCGTCGACTGCTTGGAGCACCGCTTCTTCGGTGTCGCTGAGCTCGAATGGCTGGCTAGAGCTCAATGCCTTCGAGGGGGTCGGATTCGCGTGGTTCTTCTACGGGCTCATCAACCTCACACAGGGTGCAGGTGGCTCCGGTACTGTCGGCGATGATGGCCATGCGGCCGAAGGGGGAATCCCAAGGCTCACGGATGACTTCGCCGCCGAGTTCTGGCACCTTGGATACGGCCTCGTCGATGGAGGCCACACCCAGGTAGCTTTGCCAGAAGCTGGGCACCTGGGGTGGGAAGTGGCCCTTGGCGTTGAAGATACCGGCGAAGGCTGCGCCGTCGACAAGCGCCGTGGTGTATTCCATTTCATCCATCGCCGCCGTCACCCAGTCAAAGAGGCCGCGGTAGAACGCCACAGCCTCCTCATAGCGGGTGGTGCAGGTGAGTTCATGCCACACGGGGGTGCCGGGTTCGCCTGCGGCAATGAAGCTATCTTCGCCAGCGGGTTGGATGATGCCGAGCAGAGCGCCGGCGGAATCCACGCAGAGCGCCATGGTGCCCAAGCGCACTGCTTGCGCCTCGGCGAGTACTCGCCCACCGAGCTTCGTTACTTCCTTGCAAGTGGCGTCGATGTCATCGCTGAGGAAGTAGGTGATCCAGGTGTCGGGCTGTTGAGTGTCTTCTGGGGCCGGAACGAATCCTGCTACCGGCAATCCCTGAAGGCGTGCGAGGCGGTAGCCGTTGTCGAGCTCTTCAATTTCCCAGCCCAGCAGCTCAGAGTAGAAGTATGTGGATTTGCGGATATCGCTCGTGGTGAGGTCAATCCAGTAGGGCATCCCGGGTTCGGCTTGAAACGCTGGCATTACATGTTCCTCCACACTTCGGGGTCGAAGTCGTCGTTGGCGGTGGCTTCATCAAAGTAGTCATCTTCTTCTTGGCCGGTGACTACGCGGGCGCAGAGCTCACCCACGCAGACCACGTCGCCATCGCGCAGCGTTTTGCCGCGACGGCTATCTACTTCACCGTTGACGGTGACCTCGCCTTGAGCAATCGCCTCTTTTGCCGCGCCGCCGGTTTCGACCAAGCTGGCGAGCTTGATGAATTGGCCGAGTTTGATCGATTCATCGCGGATGCTGACTTCTGCTGCTTGCATGAGGGTCATTGTATCGGGTCAGATCACTTGATCTTGCGGGGTGATTACCATGCGGTCGATATTCATGTGTTTGGGCATCGACGCCGTCCAGCGCACCGCCTCAGCAATATCCACGGCGCTGAGGTTGAGCTTGTCCGCATACACCGCGTTAGCCTGCGCTTCATCACCACGGAAACGCACCAGGGAAAAATCGGTGGCCACACGACCGGGGTTGATCTCCGTGATGCGAAGCTGCGATTCCGCCAGCTCAATGCGCATCACCTTCGTGATCGCCGAAACGCCGAACTTGGCCGCGTTGTACCCAGCACCACCGGCGTAGGGAGCAATGCCCGCGATCGAACTCATATTGATGATGTGCCCGGCACTCGCTTCAAGAGCGGGAAGCAACGCCTTGGTCACGCGCAGCGTGCCCAACACATTGACTTCATACATCCACTGCCATTCCTCTACGTTGGCCTGGGCGATGGGGTTCAAGCCGATAGCGCCTCCGGCATTATTGACTAGAAGATCACAGCGCTGCACCTGAGTGGCAAAGGCATCCACACTGGCTTGATCAGTCACATCTAAGGCAATGGCCTCACCCCCGATTTCTTGGGCGATGGCCTCCATGCGTTCAAGCCGGCGCGCACCGAGGATCACACGCCATCCATCGGCTGCCAAGGCGCGCGCAGTGGCTTCACCAATACCCGAGGATGCGCCCGTCACTACTGCTGTGCGTTGATTCATGCAGCTCATTATTGCGCATCCTCCAGCAATCCAGATGCCCCCAGGGGGCGATCGTCTACAAGTCCTGTGGCTTGCATGAGGGCATAGCAGGTGGTCGGCCCCACGAAGGTGAAGCCTTCAGCTTTGAGCGCCTTGGCCATTGCCTTTGACTCCGGGGAGCTCGAAGGCGTTGCCGCTACCGTTGGCGGACGTTGATGCTCTAAGGGGCGGAAGGACTCGATCAGCGCCACTAAACCACCATGTTCGCGCAGGGCAATAGTGGCGCGGGCGTTCGTGATGGCAGCGCGGATCTTCTGCGGATTACGAATGATGTCCTTGCACTCCAGGAGTGCTTCTACCTGCTCCTCGCCGAACGTGGCGAGTTCGTCGGGGTTGAAGTGCGCTAGGTGACGTCGAAAAGCTTGGCGCTTTTGCAAAATAGTTTTCCAGCTCAGGCCTGCCTGGAAACCCTCCAGAATCAGGCGCTCAAGCATGCCCGATTCGCTGGTGATGGGGCGGCCCCACTCGTGGTCATAGTAATGGCGCAACTGGGCGTCCTCGGAAGCCCAGGCGGGGCGCAGACGGCCATCATCGCCACGGATAAGGTCTGGAGCAATGTGTTGATCGTTCATGACTCGAACGCTACAACATGACCCCCGATTTGGTGGCTGAAGTGCGAAAACGTACTAGTTCGCCTCGGCGTCTTCGGCGCTTTCAGCGGCTTCAGTAGCCGATGCTGTAGACGCCTGGATTGCCGGGCCGCTTTCTTCGGCAACACTCGTGGTGGAAACTGCCTGCGAGGCAGCGCCCTGCGTCACGTTATCCGAAGGGTCGGCTTGAGTAGTGGCTTCATTCGTGGGCGAACCTGAGTCCGCCCCATTTTCCGGCGTTGGATCAGGCTGCTGGGTGGGGTCGGGATTGGTTGTCGTCGGCGGGTTGGAAGTGGTTGGATTCTCCGGAGCTGGCGATTGCGTCGGTTGTGTTGGTTGGGCCGGCTGAGCATCGCTGCCGCCATTTGCCGGGGGCTGCGTTGGGCGCGGAGCTTCCGTCGGCTCAGTTCTGGGCGGCTCAAATGTGGGCGCGGGGCTCTTCGCGCTTGGGCTTGCATTGTTTTGGAGAATCGGAATCGAAGGCTGCGAGGTCCGGGCACGTTCGGGGACGTTGAACACGCCCGTATCAGCACTCGGTTTAGCAGACTGAAGGGCAAAGCTCGGGGTGGGCGTCTCCCCTTTAGACTTGGAGCTGTCCGTTTTCTTTGGCTTTCCGGAGTCAGATGTACTATCGATTTTGCCCAGCGCCTGGGGCGGATCTACTGGGCCGAGACGCTCCAACCCGGTGAGCGTAAAACACCCAGCAATGAAGGCCAGCGCGGCGGTGGGAAGCACGAATCGCCACTTGCGATCCACTGCTTGGGCGTAGGTGCCTGGATCCATCGCCATGCGATTTCGGCGGTTCATGTGCCAAAACCACCAGCCCGAGGGCAAAATGAACATCGCGCCAAAGAGGAAGGCGGGCAGAAGTCCGGTTTTTCCATAGATGAGTGGGAAGCCGATGAGAACTGCGTACCCAAGCAACATCGATACCGCTGCAAACACCACCAGCGCAACATGTTTAGGGCTCGGGGCTTCACCCAGGGCAAAGCCCACCCGCTGATACATTCCACGCATCAAGCCGTTAGAAGAGCCAGTTCCGCCCCGTTCATCTTTGGAGTTACGCCGATTCAAACGCGCTGCCCCTTTCGCCTCAAAATACTGCCGATAACCTTCAACAGCATAGATCTTTAGAAGCTATGGCACTAGCCGCTAGCTGGCCATTCCCCCAGCTTCACCTTGAAGCAGCAGATCTGCCACCCTTCGAGCAATCTCTCGAGCCTCCGCCAGGGACACAAAGCACACCCCTTCTTGCAACTGTGCCGCTTCCGGCAATTGAAGATATGCACGAGACTTACAACAAAAACTTTGCCTCAGCCCAACGCCTTCCTCAAAGCGCCAGGGCAGACTCACCCATACCCGTTGAGCTGCCGTTTCGTTCACGATCACCGGGTCGCCGCTGGCCACGCAACTAGTACGCAAATTGGACGCTTCGCCGAATACTGCCTCGCAGAGCAGCGCATCAAAAACGCACCATGTATATCCCCAGCGCGTGTGGTGCGGTGTTTCATTATGCGTGAGCAGAAGCCCCTGAACGTGCGTTTTGTCACTTTCAATTTCCTGCGCGCGGTTCACAACCCAGCGTTGCTGCACGTTGAGTTCGGCAAGAGGAACCGGACCTGATCGAAGCCGCTTGAGCAGTTCATAGAATGCCCGGCGCGACTGCCGATCATTCAAATTCAAAGCATCGCGGATGCGCGTAGCGAGGATGTCCATACCCCCACACTACTGCAAATGGTTATCATTTAGTGGGCAGCGGCGCACCCTCTGCCAGCGCGCGCCACCACGCCTTCGCCGATTCAGACACCACCACATTGTTGCCATCCGCCGTGAGATTCACAGGAACAGTTTCGGTTTGGATCTTGCCCTTCTTCAACGTAGACAGCACCATCGACGCATTCCCCAAGGAAATCACGCCCTTTGTTGCCGTGACGTGACTGCCCAAATCATGCGACATCGACAACAAAGTGGGCACATCACCGGGAATTGACAGCCCGCGCAACTCGGTTGCCACCGCTTGCAAAAGCTGTTGCTGACGCTCAATACGCGCCAGGTCAGAGCCATCATCCACGCCATCGCGGGCACGGGAGAAGTCAAAGGCTGTCTGCCCATCCACCACATTGCAGCCCTCAGGCATGCCGGGAATAGCGGCCGCCTGCTCAGCAGTGGCGCAGAGTTTGACGCCACCAAGCTTATCGACGACCCCCTCGACGCCCTTAGAATCCAGGACGATCGAGCCGCCCAAGGTCAATCCCGTCATCATTGAGACAGTTCGAGAAGCACACTGCATGCCCGCTTCTGAGGCAGACTCGTTAACAACAGCGCTGGCACCATAGGCGTAGGCGGCGTTGATCTTGGTGTGCGCCGGCTCAGACTTGGAACCATCCGAGCGCTCGCAAGCCGGTATGTCTACCACCGTATCGCGCGGGATCGATACCAAATCAATGCTTTCATCAGGTAAAACGCGCGCCAGCACCATCGCATCCGTGCGCCCAACATCCGACGCCGACGCATCGCCTGATTTCAACAGCTCAGCGTTGCCACCCGCGCGGGTGTCACGGATCATCACAAGATAAACAGCTTCGTCGCGCTGGTCAGCATCGGGATTTGCTTTGGTAATCCCGATGCCGGAGGTTACCCAGAAAAACCCTGCAACTGACGCCACTCCCAACACAAGAAACAGAGCCAGCAGACTGAATAACACCCGACGGAGAGTTTTCGACATAGGGCGGATTCTAGCAGCTACTTCGCTACATCGAATCCCAATTCTTCCAGCTCATAGGCATACTTATTCATCTTCCTACCCCGAGACGTGGTATAAGAATCCACCAATTTTCCACCAAGGCGCTGATACATCGTGTTCACGGCATCATTGTTCTCAGCGTCCGTTGTTAACACCACGGTGCCCGCACCCCGGCGCGCACATTCGCCAAAGAAATCGCGGATCATCTGCTTACCAAGCCCACCTCCACGCTCCTCGGGATCAAGGCACACGCTTGCTAGCAGCGCTGCACCGGGAATCTCTGCGGCCTCTTCACCGCGATAGAACAACCCTTGAAATAATCTGCCGGCCGCCTTGGGATTTCTGAGCGCAGCCATCGCTGCCGTCCATCCAAATCCAAAAAGGTCACGTTTGAGCAAACGTGAGTAAAAGCCGTTGGGGTCGGTGGTACCAACCACTGACCCAATAACCCGTCCACGCTTGCGGTAGGTGATACCAACAGCAGAAGGATCGTGGGCGTAGCCACGGTAGAAGCGCGAAAGGAACTTTGGTCCAAGCTGCGCCAAGAAGAATCCCGGAAACGCCCTCACGTGCAGATGCGCTAGGGCGCGCGCGTCCCTGGCGGCAATGCCAGCGACTGCCTCCACCTCATCTGTGGGAGCGTCGATGGCTTTACCGCCGTCGGCCACCTCACGCAGCAGCGTGCTGGTGCGCTCGCCCACAATACTTGCCGAAAAACGCTCGCGGTGAGCCTTCGCCGCATTCGCACGCCAAGCCGCCAGCTCAGAGTCAGACGCGGCGGCAAAATCGCGCAGCGTTTGTGCCAGCGCATCAACATCGCCCGGGGCGCTGACCAAACCAAGGTCGTTTTCCAACACCACTGCCGCCACATCGCCAAAGGCGCAGCACAGGATCGGCGTGTGCGAAGCGATAATAGACTGCGTCTTCGACGGCATCGTGATGCCCGACAAGGGGGCATCCGCCAAACCGATATACGCGGCATCCGCGGCCGCAAGCAGTTGCGTCATTTCTTCTTGAGGAACACGACCCAAGAAACGCACCGGCGCACCGAGATCTGCGGCAAGCGCCATCAATTCCTCTTCTTGCGTACCCGAACCCGCCAGCACCACCTCCGGGCCTTCAGCGCCAGCGCGTGCTGCGGCTCGAATCAACGTCTGCAGTTCCTGGGCCTCCCCCATGGCTCCCGCATAGAGCAATACCCGACGCTGCCCCTGAGTGCCATAGTGATCTCGCGCCTGCGCACGCTGTTGAACACTGCAAGGTTGAAAGACCTGCTCGTCCGGGGCCACCGGAATGAAGTGCACCTTGTGTTCAGGCACCCCGCGGCTGATGAGCACTTCGCGGACACCCGGAGAAATCACCACGATAGCCTCAGCTTGGGCATATAAAAGATTGCACCAGGCATGCATCGCCTTACCCGCAAGCCGCATGAGCCCACGAGCGCCCTCAAGGCCAGACACCCCGACGGTATCGGGCCACAAGTCCCCCACCCACACCACCGTCGGGGTGCCATCAATAGCCCGCGCCACCAATTGCGCAATCCCCACTGTCACCGGCGAGTAGCTCACCCATTGCACCTCGGGGCGTTGCAGCTTGCCACTCAGCCGCGCCCACGCGTAGCCCGCGGAGGCGCTCAGCCCAAAGGAGCCATAGTTTGCGATGCGTTTGATCGCTGAAGCGTCGTGGGAAGCAAACAACGGCACACGCCATACCCGCACCCCGTCACGCACAGAACGCTGCAGCCACGACATCTTCCACCCCTCAGGCAACCTGCCGGTGGGGTAGTTAGGAAATCCCGTCAGCACGTCCACATCCCAGTCGTTGTGGGCCACCGCTTGGGCAATGACGTGCGGAACCACAGCCGGTCCGGGCTCTGGTGGGTACCACTGGGTGATGAAAATTGTTCGCGGACGTGTCACGTTGGAGCTCCCAAATCAGATCTACTTCTAGAGATATATCTAGAAGTGCAAAAGCTTAGTGAGATAGTCTATCGTTACACCTTTCGTTATCCGCCGCTCCCTCCGCGGCATTTGAGGAGCTTTTGATCGTGTCCCATATCGAGCCGATTCCGTTTGCAATCCCGGACATCACAGATCGCGAGGTGGAAGCAGCGGCGGAGCGGGTGCGTTCTGGTTGGCTGACCACAGGTCCTGCTACTCGCGATTTTGAGCGGGATATGGTGGCGTTTTTGGGCGATGATTCGCTTGAAGCGATCGCGGTGAACTCGGCTACGGCGGGGTTGCATTTGGCGCTTGAGGCCGTGGGGGTGGGCCCAGGTGATGAGGTGCTGGTGCCCGATTGGACGTTCACCTCTACTGCGGAGGTGGTTCGTTACTTGGGGGCTACGCCGGTGCTTGTCGACGTCTCCTACGACACCCTCAACATCTGTCTTGAGGCGGCGGAGCGCGCCATCACTGAGCGCACGAAGGCTATCGTTCCCGTGCACTTTGCCGGTCTTGCGGTTGATGCTCAAGCCTTGGCCGATTTTGCCCGTAAGCACGCGTTGAAGGTCGTGGAAGATGCGGCACATGCGTTGCCGTCGACAAGCAATGGGGCGCTGGTTGGCACGAGTGAATCCGATGCCATTGTGTATAGCTTCTACGCTACGAAAACGATTACTACCGGCGAGGGCGGCATGGTGATCACACGCGATCCGGAGCTGGCGAGTCGTATGCGGGTGATGCGTCTGCACGGTATTAGTCGCGATGTGTTTGATCGTTATACTTCCACGCGTCCTTCTTGGGAATATGACGTGGTAGCGCCCGGTTTTAAGTACAACATGGGCGATGTTGCGGCGGCGATTGGTCGCGTGCAACTTGATCGAGGCTGGGAAATGCAGCGCAAGCGTCAAGCGATTGCACAGCGCTACGATCAAGCGTTTGCAGATCTACCTCTACTCCTGCCGGCTCACGCACCGGAGGATGAAACCCACTCTTGGCACCTCTACGTTGTGCGCATCGCCGATGGCTCCCCCATCAGCCGCGATGAGCTTGTGCAGGCACTTTCTGATGCGCAGATCGGCACTTCGATGCATTTCATTCCTTTGCACCGCCACAGTTATTGGGCGCAAACGTGCGCACAAGATGCTCAGGTGTTGCCCAACGCGGAAGCTAGCTACCACCGGGCGATGAGCTTGCCGCTATTTTCGGCGATGAGCAACGAGCAGATTGAGCGTGTGATCGCGGCGGTTCGTCGAGCGTTTGGCAAGGAGAACTAGGTGGCTATCAATATTTCTCGCGTGGAAGATGCTGCCCGGCGCTGCATCGACGTTGCGGCCTCAGCCGTGGGTCTGACCCTACTCGCGGCACCGATGGCGGCTATTGCGCTTGGCATCAAGGTGAGTTCCCCAGGCCCGGTATTCTTCACTCAGGAGCGAGTGGGCAAAGGCGGCGAGCCTTTCAAATTGATCAAGTTCCGCTCCATGCGCCCGGCGCAAGATGGCAAAGCAGCCCAAGTGACTGCTGGTGGCGATCCTCGTATTACCAAGATCGGGGCATTCTTGCGCGATTGGAAACTCGATGAGCTCCCGCAACTGATCAACGTGCTCAAGGGCGATATGTCGCTGGTGGGGCCGCGCCCCGAGGTGCCTCGCTACACACAGCACTGGCCACAACAACAGGCAACAGTGATCCTTTCGGTACGCCCCGGCATCACCGACCCCGTTACCGTGCAATTGCGCGATGAAGAAGCGTTGCTTGCCGCCCAGGAAGATCCCGAGCGCTACTACATCGAAACGCTGCTTCCTGAAAAAGCGGCGCGCTACACCAAGTATGTTCGCTCGCGCACCCTGCTCCAGGACCTCCAAACCATCCTTGCAACTGTAAAGGCGGTGGTGCGCAAATGAGCACCGAGCAACAACCCGTCCTCTGCATCATCGGCGCCAGCGGCTTCCTTTCCTGGCACGTTGGCCTGCACGCCTGGGCCCAGGGGTACGAAGTACACGCCTGCTCCACCCGGCGCGACAGCGTCGAGGACATCAGCGAAGCCATCGCGGGTGCAGACCTCGTGGTGCACCTGGCAGCATGCAACCGTCCCGCCGAGGGGGAAACCCTCGACGATGCGGCCGCAGCTACCCACAAGGCTGGGAACATCACCGCTGAGGCCATTGCACTGGCTGCAGATCGCGGCCAAGCACCAAATGCAGTGACCATTGCGGGCACCACCCAAACGGGCACCGCCTATGGTGACGCGAAAGCGGCGGCGGGCCAGGCTATCCTCGACGCAGCAGAGCGGGCACAAATACAAGCCACCCAGTGGCTACTGCCCAATCTCTTCGGCGAACACGGCACGCCGAAGCACAACATGGTCACCGCCACCTTTATCCAGGCACTCCTGGATGGGGAGCGCCCCCAGGTCAATGGCAATCATCCGCTCACCCTGCTGGCCGCACGCCACGCAGCAGAGCTTTTGCTGGATCCAACTCCGGGTGGCACCCAACAGGTGCCCACAGACCACCTCCGCCACACCACCGTGCCGGAACTTCTCAAACGCCTGGAGCACATCCACGAGGGCTATCAGGAACACGGTGCCCTGCCCGATACTGCCGATGCCTTCACCAACGAGCTGTGTGCCGCCTATCTTTCGCACGCCGTGCCTAAGCGCAACGCCGTGGAGCTGATCAAGCACAGTGATGAGCGGGGAAGCTTCGTAGAAACCCTGCGCGCCGGCGGCCAAGGCCAGGTGAGCTTTTCCACCACCGTGCCCGGTGTGACCCGCGGCAATCACTTGCACCTGCGCAAAATTGAGCGCTTCGTGGTACTTAAGGGCCAAGCCACCATTGAGATGCGCAAGCACGGCAGCGAGGAGCGCATCCGTGTCCACGCCAGCGGTGAAGCACCCAAGGCCGTGGATATGCTCTGCGGTTGGACGCACAACATCACCAATATCGGTAGCGATACGTTGTACACGCAATTCTGGATCAACGAACCTTTCGATCCATCAGATCCCGACACGTTCTTCCAGGAGGTTTAGGCGATGAGCAACGGCAAATTGAAAGTCATGACGGTAGTGGGCACCCGCCCAGAGATCATCCGCCTGGCCTGCATCATCAAGGCGTTTGAGCAGCACTTCGATCACGTCTTGGTGCACACCGGCCAAAACTGGGATCGCAATCTCAATGAGGTGTTCTTTGAGGACCTCGAGCTGCGCCAGCCAGACGTGTACCTCAATGCCGATACTTCTTCCCTGGGTGCGGTGCTCGGCGATGTGCTGCGCGGCACCGAAGCCGCCATTCACGAGCACAAACCGGACGCCCTCGTGGTTTTGGGTGATACGAACTCTTGCGTTGCCGCAGTAATGGGCAAGCGCTTGAAGGTGCCGGTGTATCACCTAGAAGCTGGCAACCGCTCCTTCGATCCGAATGTGCCGGAGGAAATTAACCGCCATTTGGTGGATCACGTCAGCGATTACAACCTCACCTATACCGAACATTCGCGCAAGAACCTCCTGGCAGAAGGCCTGCACCCGGCGCGAGTAGTGATTATGGGTTCCCCAATGCGGGAGGTGTTGAGCACCTTCAAAGAACGCATCGACGGCTCTGACGTGCTTGATCGCCTCGGTCTTGAGCCCGGCAACTATGTTCTTGCCTCCACGCATCGCGAGGAGAACGTGGATCGCGAAGATCGCCTCAATCATGTGGTGGCGAGCCTCGCTGCAGTCGCCCGTGACCAGCAGTGCCCGGTGCTGGTTTCAACGCACCCGCGTACCCGCAAGCGCCTTGATGCTTATGGAATCCAGGCCGATGAAGACGTGCGCTTCCACGATCCTTTGGGCTTCCACGACTACAACAAGCTCCAGCAGCACGCCCGCTGTGTGATTTCCGATTCCGGGACGATCAGCGAGGAGTCAACCATGCTGGGCTTCCCGGCCGTCACCTTGCGCGATGCCATTGAACGCCCGGAAGCCATCGATACCGGCTCGATCATCACCACCGGTTTGCACCCCGACGATGTGGTGGATGCGGTGCGCATGACCATCGCGCAGTGGGAATCGTATGGGCCCACTGTCTGCCCGGTGGATTACCAGATCACGGACTCATCGCGGCGTGTAGTGAACCTCATCCGCTCCACGGCGAGCACCCACCATCAGCGATTGGGTATTCGCCGATGACTAGGCCCGTGGTGTTTTGGCAGCCGATTCTTTCCATCCACCAAACGCCGCTGTTGGAGGAATTCGGCCGTATCTATCCCGGTCCGGTGTACCTGGTGGTGGATAAGCTGATTCCGGAAACGCGCGCGGATGCCGGCTGGAACGTGCGTCCGCCAAGCAGCGTGCAGCTCATTTCACCCGACGAAGATGTGGCAGGGGTTCCTTCGCGGGCGATGCATGTGGTCAGTGGCTACGTTGGCCCCCGGCGGTGGGTGCAAGAACGCAAGCGGGTGCTTTCCGACGACCAAGCCGACGTGATCGTCATGGTTGAGGGATTCTCCCGTCTCGGCGGCCCACTCAAACGCGCGGCGCGCTTTGTCAAACAATGGCGCGGCCGCATGCACTTGCGCCATCATTTGCGTGGGGTCCTCGCCATCGGCCAACGTGCAAGGCGACAAGCGAAGCGCATGGGAATGCCGGTGGAAAGAATTTATCCCATGCTTTACGCCACGGCGCTACCAAGGACGAAGCAACAACAGCAGATTCCTCAAGGTGCAGCAGTATTTGTGGGGAGACGCAGCGAAAGGAAAAACACTGCGGAGCTGATCCGCGCGACCGCAGGTCTTTGCCCATTGGTGCTCATAGGCCCAAAGGAGAAGGGCTACGACGATGGTGCGGACACCCGAGAACACGTTCACGTTCTGGGGCCCATCGCGAATGAGAGCTTGGCCGATTTTCTCAGGGAAGCTGCAGTGCTTGTCTTGCCATCTTGGTACGACGGCTGGGGCGCGGTGGTGAATGAGGCGCTGGCGTGCGGCACCCCCGTGGTGTGCTCACGGTATGCGGGAGCCGCTGACCTCATCACGTCCTTCGGCCCATTCCGTGGCGTGGTGGTTGATCGCCCGGACGAGGAACAATTGCGGGAAGCTATCGCTCAGGTGCTGCATGCGAAACAGGAAAGAGCAGTCATTCGCGCTTGGGCTGAGCAGAGTATCAGCCCGGCGGCCGTGGCTCCCTACCTGCAGGAATGCCTGCTAGCCGCGGCGGGTAATCACGCGGCCCGCCCCACTGCGCCTTGGCACGCGGGAGTGGTGCGCTGATGCTGACGTTTTACTCAGTCATCGCGGCCTTCGTCGCGGCACCACTGAGCATCTGGTTTGCGATGGTGTGGTTCCGCCGTCCGGCGTTTGCCATGGGCACGGGTGTTGCACTCTCTGTTCTTTCGCTCACGCAGTTTTTCCCAAACTCGCTGCGCTTCGCCCTTGCTGCTTCCTTGGTTCCTCACGCGGTGACCGCCCTGTACGCCAGTTCTCGTGGCACCTCGCCGAATAGGCACCTCGTTTTCCCTGGTGTGGCGCCAGTTTTGATCTACGTCGGTATGTGCGGCCTAAGCACTATTTGGTCGCTTAATCCTAGGCAGACGGTGATTTCCACCATCGCGTGGATCGTGCTCTTAGTCTTCGCACTCTCCTTCCGCCAATTGTTGAGCGTCCACGAGTTACGCACCATCATGTTTCGCATTCTGTTGGTGTTTTTCCTCGTCTCCTGCGTCACGCTGGCAACTCCGTTCGGATGGGCTGGTGGGCGCGCCCGAGGGGTATTCCAAAACGCCAATGCCGCGTCCATCTTCGTATTCCTACTGGCAGGTCTCAGCATTTGGATGGGCAAGAAATATTTCCGCTGGCTGCTGCCCATGTGCGTGGTGTTCACGTTCCTCAGCGGTTCACGTGCAGGCATGTTGGCGCTGATCATCACCCTGGTCGTGCCTTTCTACGGTCAGATGAGTGTGCGGCAAAAGGCGCTGTCCGCATTCGGTGGTTTGTTGGCACTCTTTCCCATCGGTGGGGCTGTTATGGACTTCTTATCCAAGAATTCCAGTGACGCTGCGTTGCTGCGCACGGATAATACGCGCGAAGATGCCGTCATCGTTGCCGCCCAATTCATTGCTGAGCATCCTTGGCTCGGCGCCGGATACCGTGGGACCCCGCCCGGACTTGGTTCTAGCTCGTTTTTGAAAATGTTCGCGGAGTTCGGTTTCGGCACCATCTTTGCCGCCATCATTTTGGTCGTCGCGTACATAGTCTGGGCAAAGGCAGACTCGGTGATGTTGGCACTTTCGCTTGCCACCATTGTGGACTGCTTGTTTGAAGATTGGCTACTCACTGCCGGCGCGCCGATGCTGTTGATCTTCTTCACGCTGCTGATGTCTACACCGCAAAAAGTTCGCGAAGGTGTTACTCCCCCAGCTCCTGAGCCCAAGCCTGCTTCTGCGCTTCGTCGAAGAATTGCCGGCACGAGCACTCGCGTGCGGGCATAGGAATAAACGAAGGCGAAGATGAAAAACCCAACTGCACTGCTGCGCTCGACGTATTCGCGCTCATTGATGATCCGCTTGACCAATGCTGGTCTCGCCTTTGGCGTGTCCATCCTGCTCGCCCGCCTCATGGGGCCTGAGGATTATGGGGCCTACGGGGTCATTTTGTCCGTAGCGACCCTGCTGGCGATTCCCCTGACCACCGGCCTTCCCCGCACCATCTCCCGCGACCTCGCCAGTGCGCGTGTGAACGAGGATCCGGGCAGAATGCGCGCGATCATCACTATGGGGCGGCACATGTTTCTCATCACGCTGGTGCCGCTGTTGATCGGCGCGGTGATCGCCTGGCGATTCGGGGTGAGCGTTGCCGGTTTGAGCGCTGGTGTCCTCATTAGTGCCGCTCTTGCTCCCTTGCTCGCAGCAGACGCTAACCGAATGGCCATCATGCAGGGACTTGGCCAGGCCTTGCGTTCACAGATCCCGGATCTCATCGCCCGCCCTCTGGGCACGGCAACGATCGTGACAGTGCTGCTGCTCACCCTCGGCACCACGGGGCCGGTCTTGGGCGCATTCGCCTACGCTACCGCTACCCTTTTTGGTTTCTTGGTTGGCGCGCTGATGGTGCGCTCCACGCTTCGCGAGATTCCCCACCAAGCACCGCTGCAGGCCCCAACATGGCGGGCATTTTTGCCTTCGGTGCTCACCCTGTCAATCCTCGGCGGGTCCAAGATCTTCACCGGCAATATCGACATTTTGCTGGTGGACCACCTGGGTAACCTCCGCGAAGCCGGGTACTACAAGGTTGCGCTGGCCGGCATGGCCATCGTGGCTCTTGGAACGAATTCAACCACCCACGTTGCCTACACCCGCTTCGCAGAAGCTGTGCCCAAGCGCAATCTGAAAGTGATTGCTCAGCAGTCCGATAAGGCCATGCTGTGGAGCTTCGTCACTTCACTGGTGGTGCTCGCAGCCATTGCGGTGTTGGGGCGCTTTGCCATTCTGATTGCCTATGGTGAAAGCTATCTGCCCGCTTGGGAGGTGGTGATGGTGCTCGCCGGAGGTTTTACCCTGACACAATTGCTTGGGCCTGGTGAAAATATCGCCATGTTGTCGGGCAAACAACTGCTTGCTGCTGGCGCCACCATTATCGGGGTGGTCTGCACGATCGCAGCGGCGTTTCTTCTGGTGCCCTCCTTCGGTTCGGTGGGCATTGCCCTTGCCTCGGCCCTTGGCTCCTTCGTCCGTCAATTGTTGATCGCCGTGATTGTGTATCAGCAATTCGGCATCAACATCACCGCCACCGGTATGGCCGCGCGCACCTTGCGCAGCAGCAATAGCGAATAATCATCCAGAACACTTGCCCGAAGGATCGTTCATGAACTCAGCCGAGACCGCACCCTTTGCCTACTGCGCCATCATTTCGCTGCCGCAGGATCACCAACGACGCGATAAAGCGCAGGCAAGCGCGCCCTATCCTCTTGAACACCTCCCCGCCGTCCGCGGCGCCGACCTGAGCCCAGGGGAGTTGGCTCAGCTTTTCGACGTCCCCCGCGCCACCCGTCGCTACGGCCGAGCACCAAAAGCGGGCGAGATCGGCTGCACGCTCTCTCACCTCCAGGCGTATCGAGAATTCCTCGCACGCACCGAGGATCCACAAGCCCTCGCCCTAATTGTTGAAGATGACGTGGAGTTCCTGCCCGGAAGCAAAGCGGTGCTCGACGCCCTGGCGCAGGAACCCCACGGCTTCACGCTCCTTTTCAGCAACGCCGACCGCCTCCGCAACGCCCCCAGCGCCACCGTCTATCCACGCGCACTGGACCCCCAGCACGAGATCCGATCCGCCATCCCCTACCCGCTCACGGCCATCGCGTACATCATCTCGCGCGCCGCAGCGGAAAAACTCGTGCAAAGAGCAGAACGCGGACCAGTGGATTGGTTCGCGGACGAAAGCTCCATATATGTAGAAGAGCACATCAGCTTCCGCATGCTCACACCGGGCATTGCGTGCGAGGGGGAGGCGTCGAAAAGCTCTGCAATCCACAGCGACTACATCAGCCTCCAACAACAAGCGCGGCGAAGCCCCCTCCAGCGCATCAAAGACGCAGGCTTGAAAATTCCCCGCATGTCGCTGCGCAGCCCCCTCACCCACCGCATCTGGCACGCCTACTACAAGGTCATCCAGGCGCTGCCGCAGGCCATCCGGGAACACGCGGCAGCGAAAGCGCTCACTAAAGCTATGCTCGCCATCCTCGGCACCAGCAGTTTCATCGAATCACGTTTGAGAAAGAGCTAAGCCATGCTCGGATACCCAAGCCACATCATTCGCGCCACCATCGGAGCCAAACGAGCCCGGCCCGCAGCCGAAGCCGCCCAGCAATGGGCTGCCGACGCCATCAAAGCGCCTGAGGTGATCGCCGAGGAGCAGTTGGCGCGCTTCAATGCGCAGTGGACAAAAGCCCAGCACCTCCCCTTCTACATATATTGGCAGAAGGAGCATGATCTCCCCGCGCGTATTGAGCGCCTTGAGGACCTCGACAACTGGCCGGTGTTGAGCAAGGATCACCTGCGCGAACGGGAAGATTTGGTTCGGGATACTCCTGGCACCACCGCCGCCTACCGCACGTCTGGTTCTACTGGCAGCCCTTTTTCCTTTCCCCGTGGCGGGCAGGAGCTTATCGACGGCTACGCGCGAACCTGGGCCTACCGTGAAGCCCATGGACTGCGGCCTTTCGATTCCTTCCTGCTTGCCGCTAATACGCTTGGTCACCAGGCCCACACGCGAAAAGGCTATGTGCAGGCGCGCGCTAAGCGCATTGCAAAGGATGTCGCCGGCAACTCCTGGACGGTGCCCGGCCTCATTGCCAACCCCGAACAAGCCGATGCGGCACTGAGGGCCATCCGGGTTCTGCGCCCCCGCTACTTGGTCGGCTACACCTCCGCGCTGGTGATGATTGCTCAGCGATACCTCGACACCGGCGCACGGGGGCTCGGCAGCGTCACGCATGTCATTCCCACCAGTGAGACAGTGACGCCCGCTGACGCAGCAGTGCTCAGCAACCTCGGTGAGGTGATCGTGGAATATGGCGCGGTGGAAACCGGCGTGATCGCGGCTAGTATGCCCGGCGCGAATCTGCGCCACGGCTGGCCGATTCAGGTGCTGTGGCCCTGGATTCTGTTGCGCGAACACGCGGTGGTGAGCACCTTGAGCCAGCGCGTATTCCCCCTCGTGAATTATTCGCTTGGCGACGACATCACGGCCTCCAAGCAAGGCCCCGGCGGCACAATTTTGGAGCTCGCCGCCGTGGAAGGGCGCACCCGCGACGTCATTACCTTGGCCAGCAATCACGGCAGCATTGACCTGCGCGCCTGCGAACTTTCCATGCTGGTCCGCAACATTGACGGGGTGCTCTCCGCGCAGGTGGCCCCCACCCAAGGCGAGGGCGCCGACATTGCCGTGGTGTGCGCCCAAGGCACCCAGCACGAAGCCATCGCCGCCCAAGCCGAGCGCTCATTGCGCATGCACCACCCCGGGGTAGCGAAAGGGCGGGTGCGGCTCAGGTTCGTGGACGCTTTTGTGCCGCTTGCCCGCGGTAAACGGGGTGTCGCCATCGAGGCGAACCGAATCCCGGAGCACGCCCCGACAAAGGAGATCTGATGAAACTGCACCTCATCACGTCCATGTGGCCCTCAAAGGACAACCCTATCAGTGGCATTTTCGTAGCCGAGCAGGCCAGCGCGCTGGTCGATGCGGGGCATGAGGTGTGGGTGACGGTGGCGTCGCCAAGCAAAAAGCAATGGAGCGTGATTGAAGATATCGAACCGCGATTCATGCGAACCCTGTATCTGCCTACACGGTTTGGCACCATTCACCGCGTGGCCAACACCAAGGTGGCGGCTCGGGTCGCGCGGTGGACGCTGCCTAGGCATGAAGCGGACGCGGTGATCGTGCACAACCAACTGCCGCTCGGCTTCTGCGTTCCCTGGTGGCAGACCAAGGAAGTGCCCACTGCAGTGGTGGTGCACGGTGCGGCCCCACCACTCGCCGCGAAAGGCTACGCCAACTGGCTCAAGCAGCATCTTCCTGAACTTGGCTCAAATGTAAACGTTATCCCGGTGGGCACAACGCTGCTACCTTACCTGCAGCAACTGGGCGTGCGCCACGACGCGGTGCTGGGCAATGGCACAAACTATGCGGACGTGGCGCAAGGATCGTCAGTAAGCAAGACAGTGGTGTGCATTGCCAATCTGCACAAGGAAAAAGGCGTGGACGTGCTACTTTCTGCCTTCTCGCACCTGGATTCCCTATGGCAGTTGCGCATTGTCGGGGACGGCCCCGAACGCGCCGCCTTGGAGCGGCAGGCTCTGGCATTGGGGCTGGATCGGGTGGAATTCCTTGGGCGGCTGGAACGTGAAGCCACCCTGAAGGTGCTCGAACACGCCGACCTCTTTGCCCTGCCCTCGGTTCGCGAATCCTTTGGCCTGGTGTTTCTAGAAGCCGCCATGCGGGGCATTCCTGCTGTGGGGTGCCTCGGCACCGGCGCCGAGGAGATCATTCGCGATGGCGTCAGCGGCAAGTTAGTCGCCCAGGGCGATCCGCTTGCCGTGGCCGAGGCACTGGAGCAGATGCACCTCAACCGCGATGCATGGGGGGCAGCAGCGCGCGAAAATGCACTTGGCAGAACTTGGGAGCGTTACAACAAAGAACTGCTAGCGATCCTTGGAGTGGGTTAGGCGTCCGCGAGCAAGAAATCGAGCACGGCACTCTGTGAAGCTGACGCAGCCTGGAAAAATCAGCAACACTGGCAGCGTCACTGAGTCCTAAACTCGCAACCGTCACATCACCTGGTTCGCCCTCAGCAAATTCGTTGCTAAGGCACTGCCACTGCAGGTCTTGCTTCGATGGGAGACACACGTACAGTCGATCTGTACCCCCAACCTGGGCTAAAAGATTAGAAACCAGGTCATCAGGGAGCGCAATAGTCGCCACAATGTCTCCGGTCGAAGCGGTACCAAAAGCAAAAACATCGTAGTATTGGGGATCAGTCACCAAGGTTTCAGCAATGATCTCGCGAATCTCTCGCCGAAATTCATCCCGGCGCGGTGATTCCTCATGCAAGGTTCGCACCCACACAGCGGGATGATCGGGAGTATCCACCGCCACCTGATGTTCATGAAGCTCGGTGAAATAGATATCATCTGCGTTGCAGTCAAGATGAAGTCCGAGTGCCTGGCGGGCATCCTCACGGGTTTCGCTAAGTGAGTCTCCAGATCCATATACGGCATGGTTGATCCCATACGCCTCCCATTTCGGGGACTGCTGAGGATAGCAACGAAACGCAATGTAACCAGCGTCTTTCACGTTCATTTCACCGCCTTCAATGCTTCTTCTAAGGAAGGACCAAGATCTTTCACTAAAACCTTCCGAACTAATTGAGTCTTAAAATCCTTCGATCGTATGGCAAAGGTGAAGTTTCGACGTTTGTAGGGTGAATAATATGTCGCGTGACTACCTCTTTGAGGAATCGGCTCACCACAGTGTTGTTCAATAATTTTGCGGAGCTTCTTTGCTGAGCGGGTAGGGAAACCATCCGGCACCACATACCCCTCATCGCCGTTGAAGCTGACTCACCTCAAAAGGCTAGCGGCTGCGCTCAAGTCTCGCTCTTGATGCCCCCATTTATAGTGAAGTCTCACGCGCTCATCGTGAGCGGTCACCACACCACCGGACGAGCCCCTAGCACTCCAGCAACCATTCAAAATAGGCATCTGGGTCCAAGGGACCGGGGTCTGCGCTGATGTCCGCTTCGAGTGCGCGACGTGCGGCGTCGGCAAGCGAATGTTCCTTGCCGTAGGCGCACAGTGCCCCACCAGCGATCTCGCGATTTTGGGACGTGTCGGGCGCAATGACAGCGCGGCCACCGCAGCGGGCTTCTGCCAGCGCGTAGCCGAATGATTCCAGCGTCGGCGGGAAGAAAATTGCCTTGGCTTTTCCCCACCATATGGCAAGGTCTTCCGCTGGCATGAGCCCGATGGGCTGGTAGTTCGGGTGTCCGTCGGCCTCGGGGATATCCCCCACAGAGGCGGTAACAACCACCTTCGTCCGCGTCCCTTCCACGGCTTGCAGCAGCGCGGGAACGTGCAGGTCGAGGCGCTTATAAGACTGCGGCACGATCGGCACCAGGATCAGATCACCCTCGGGCTGCACCTGGGCCCAGCCACGGGGTGAGACTGGGTGCATGCGAACCTCGATGCGCTGTTGCAATTTTGGGGTGTGTTCGGCCACGCGCTCGGCCATCGCGGTGCAGGGCACGACAATGCGATCCGCTCGGTGCGCCAGCGCGCGAATGATGGGGATTTGTTTGCGCATGTGATCACTTGGCGTATAGCCAAGCTGCGAAAACTCTTCCTCACTGGCAAAATGCAGCGCGTTGCG
Organism: Corynebacterium gerontici; assembly: GCF_003813985.1. Lineage (NCBI taxonomy): Bacteria > Bacillati > Actinomycetota > Actinomycetes > Mycobacteriales > Corynebacteriaceae > Corynebacterium > Corynebacterium gerontici. The sequence goes on along the minus strand of NZ_CP033897.1, from coordinate 85,662 downwards.
CAACAACACCGTGCGCTCGCCGAAGGGACCGAAGAAGGAGGCGTTGTTCAACGCGATTTTCCTCGCCCCGCGGGCATGCCATTCGCGTTCCAGTAGCCACTTGGATGACAAGCGATCGCCGCCAATGAGACGCACATCTTCGCGCGGGTGGCGCTGCAAATAGTCCTGCAGTTCTAGCAGGAAACGCCTCGCACCACCGGCGGTGGCGCCCGCGGTATCAATCACCGTTGGCTTGCTCATAGGCGCGTCACCGAATCGCTGGCAGGCACAATGTTGCGGGTATCAAACACCGGCACACCGATGGTGGAAAGTTCAGAAAGGTCAAAACCATCGTGGTCATTAATCACGACCACAACATTGGCTTCACTAGCCTGCCCCAGCTCCCAGCGCTCCACACCTTTAGGCCAGAGGTGCTCGGGTACGAATGGGTCGGCCGCCACTACTCGGGCACCGCGGGCTTGCAGCAACTCGATGATGCGCAGCGAGGGCGCTTCACGCACGTCGCCAGTATTGGGCTTGTATGCCACACCGGCGAGCATGACGGTGGAGCCTTTGAGTGATCGTTCTTCATCGTTGAGCAGATCCTGAACTCGCTGCACCACATAATCAGGCATGTGATTGTTGATGTCATTGGCCAGATCCACAAAGCGGAACGGGTGCCCAAGCTGGGATTCCACCTGCCAGGAAAGGTAGGAGGGATCAATGGGCAGGCAGTGTCCACCGACTCCAGGCCCTGGGGTGAACTTCATAAATCCAAAGGGCTTCGTGGCGGCGGCGTCGATGGCCTCCCACACGTCGATGCCGAGCTGCCCTGCAAACTGCGCGAGCTCATTGACCAGCGCTATATTCACATGTCGGAAGGTGTTTTCCAGCAACTTGGTCAGCTCCGCCTCGCGTGTACCCGATACGGGCACGGTGCGCTCGATGAAGCTATCAAAGAACCCCTGCACCTTCTCCAGCGAATCTTCGTCGATACCGGACACCACTTTGGGCGTCTCTTTGAGGCCATAGCGGGTATTGCCCGGATCGATGCGCTCAGGAGAATAGCCCACATAGAAATCCACTCCCGCTTTCAGCCCGGAGCATTCCTCCAGAATGGGGATGAGCAGTTCCTCAGTCGTGCCTGGGTAAGTGGTGGATTCCAGGATGACGGTAGACCCCTTGCTCACATAGGGCGCCAGCGCACGTCCGGCGTCCTCAATGAAGCTCAAATCGGGTCGGGTTTCCCGCAGTGGGGTGGGCACGGAGATAACAGCAACGTCGAAGTTCCTTGCCGCTTCATAGCTTGTCGACGCCTCATAGCGCCCCGCATCTTGAATCGCCTGCAAGCGGGCGTCTGTGATGTCCTCGACTGGGGATTGTCCCTGCTGCAGCATGCCAACTTTGCGCTGATCCAAATCAATGCCGGCCACGTTCCAGCCAACTTCAGCGGCGCATACCGCCACCGGCAAACCAACGTAACCTTGGCCAATCACCACGGCTTTGCCGCGTGCCTCAGTCGCCATTATTTCCAGGTTCCTTTCTCACGGCTCGGGTCACCCACGAGCTGGGTTGCGTCCACCCCAAAGCGGGCGTCGAGTTTGTCGATGTCGCGGCCTGCTGCTCGCAAGTCGCCGCGCAATTCCGGCACTTCAAGCAGCTTCGCTGCAAGCTGCTTGTGGCTCATGCGCTCCACGAGATCTGAATCGAAATCTTGATCCGTTTCCAGGCCTGCAACGCCGCGATCAACGAACTGCTCATAGTTCAATCCACGGTTGTCCACGGGCAGGCGCAGATGTGTACCCAGGTCCTCAGCGAAGGCGAGTTCCTCGCGGGTAGCCAGTGTTTCGTGCAGTTTCTCACCGTGGCGGACACCGATGGTTTTGATGTTCGCGGGGACATTAAAAAGCTCGCACATTACCTCGGCCAAATCACCAACTGTGGTGGCAGGGGCCTTCTGGATGAAAATATCACCGTCTTTGCCCAGGCGGAACGCGCGCTCCACCAAATCAACTGACTCCGCCAGGGTCATCATGAAACGAGTCATGCGTGGCTCGGTGAGGGTGAGCTCTTTGCCCTCGCGGATCTGGTTCACAAACAGCGGGATGACCGAACCGCGCGAATACATCACGTTGCCGTAGCGCACGCAGCTCACCGTGGTTTCCGCGCCACCGACCCGGCGCGCATGCGCCCTGGCCACCTTCTCCATGAGCGCCTTGGACATGCCCATCGCGTTCACCGGGTACACGGCCTTATCGGTGGAAAGGCACACCACGCTGCGAACGCCTGAGGTTTCGGCGGCCTCAAGCACGTTCTGGGAGCCGAGCACATTGGTGGCAACGGCCTGGTCGGGGAAGAACTCACAGCTCGGCACCTGCTTCAAAGCGGCAGCGTGGAACACGTGATCCACTCCGCGCATTGCCCGATGGAGCGAGCCGGCGTCGCGGACGTCGCCGATGACGTAACTAACGCGATCATCGCCGAGGCGATGGCGCATGGCGTCCTGCTTGGCCTCGTCGCGGGAGAACACGCGCACTTCCTTGGCCTCAGTGTTGAGGATGCGCTCAACCACGGTGTGCCCGAAGCTGCCGGTGCCGCCGGTCACGAGCACGGTGCGGCCGTCGTATTCAGATTGCTTGGTCATTAGTGTGCTCCTAGCTGTTGTTCAGCGCGGGCGTACTGTCGCATCAGTTCGCCCACGTTTTCTCCTTCGGGCAAGGCATTCAGTGGCTCCACGGATACTTCGCTCACCAGAGGGTGGCGGTCGCCGTGGGTGGCGGTCTCGCGGTCGTCGAAAAGCTCTTCCGACATCTTTTCCCCTGGGCGAAGGCCCGTGTAGACGATGCCCAAATCATTGCGCCCCGCCATAGACATCAACCCGCGCGCAAGATCCTCAATGAACATCGGCTCACCCATATCCAGCACCAACGTTTCCCCGGACCGTCCCACGAGCGCCGCCTGCAATACGAGCTGTGCGGCCTCCGGAATCGTCATGAAATAGCGACGCACCGATGGATCAGTGATCGTCAAAGAATTGCCGCGCTTGATTTGGCCCATGAAGGTCTCAACCACGGATCCGCGCGAACCCAGCACGTTGCCAAAACGCACCGAAACCCAACGCCCAGAGGCACCATCGTGCGCGCGGGCGGCAGTAAGGCGCTCAGCAACGCGCTTAGAATCACCCAACACGCAGCAGGGATTCGCCGCTTTGTCAGTAGAGACGTTCACCACGATTGCGGCGCCACAGGCTTCGGCAGCGCGCAGCACAAACTCCGTACCCAGCACATTCGTCTTCCAAGCCTGATCGGGATAGCGCTCGAGCAGTGGCTGATGCTTCAAGGCCGCCGCGTGGATGACCACCTCAGGCCGAAGCTGCTCAAACAACTCGCGGATATTTTCTTCATCGCGAATATCCGCCAAAATCACCGTGTCATCGTCCAACAACGCTTTGCCGGTGAGCGAGAGTTGCGTATGGTGCAACCCGCCCTCATCGCGGTCCAGCATGAACAACTTGGCCGGGCCGAAGCGGTACACCTGGCGGCAAAGCTCAGAACCGATGGAACCGCCAGCGCCGGTCACCAGCACTCGCTTACCTTCAATGATGCCGCGAATACCTTGCTTATCCAGAGTGGCCTGCTCGCGATCCATGAACTTGGACACGTCAATGTCTTCGAGATTACCAAGCGATAAGCCCTCCATGTGCGCCATGGAAGGCACCGCGAGCACCCTCAATTGCGCTTCACGCGCAGCCTCGCGGATCCGGTCCATGGTCAGATCACTGAGTCCAGAATCCGCAATCACAAGGGTTTCCGCGCCGGTTTTCTCCGCTACCTGGAGCAGATCATCGAGCCCACCACGCACGCGCATGCCGTGGATCAGGCCGCCTCGACGCTGCGGATCGTCATCCAAGACAGCCTTAACAATGAACTCTGAATGTTCAGATTCTGCGAGCTGGGCAATGAAGTGACGGCCAAGCTGGGTAGCGCCATAAAGGACCACCGGTTCCCGGCCCTGCTCCCGCACCTGCGCCACCAACATTTCCGTGGCGCGCAAGAAGAGCACCAGGCACACGACGATCGGTGCCGCGAGCATCGGCACGGTTCGGGGCATACCCGAATTGGGGTACAACGCCACCGCCACGACAAAGCCAAGCACACCGGCGATCAGCGCTGCAGCCGCCGCAAGAATGACATTGGTGCGGCTGATGTGGACGTTATTTTCTCCACCTCGGCGATACACGCCGAAAGCCCAGCCCAAAGCACCGTGGGAGATCATGATCACCGCCATGATGAGGGGCCAGTAGGAGTGACCAAGGTGGATAACAATCGGATCGAAATCTAGGCGTAACCAGATTGCCGCAAGAATGGCGGGCATCCACATCATCACATCGAGGAGCATTCGCCTCCAGGCGAAATTTTTCATCGCTGCTTCCTCCCAACGTAGGCTTGATCTATGACTTCGGTGCTCTTTGTCTGTACTGCGAATATCTGCCGCTCTCCCCTGGCAGAGGCCCTATGGCGCCATCGAGGTTTCCAAGCATCAAGTGCCGGAGTAGCAGCACGAAACGGCTTGCCTATGCATGAACTGAGCCTGGCGGAGCTGCGGCGACGCGGGGTACCAGCAGCCCCGCAATCCGGGGATTCTTCGGGATCCCAACCTGGGACTTCACGACTCGCCACGGCCCGGGAAATCCGAGAAGCCGACGTGGTGCTGTGCATGGAGGCTGAGCACCGAGCAGCACTGACCCGAATTGCACCGGCAGCCATTGCAAAAACGTTTACGTTGCCTGAATACGCCGCCATCCTGCGTGACCACCCAGGTTCGACCCCAAGGGAGGCGCACCGAAAGCGCCGCGGATACCAAGAAAGCGATATTGCGGATCCGATCGGTGGGACCGCCGAAGACTTCAAGGAGTGCGCAGATCGCATCGATGCCTTATTGGATGTGATTGGGCAGCACATGGCATAGTGGCGCTTCGCCGAGCACGCCATGGCGCGCTCTGAAATCCCCGCCAAAGAAGACCCCAGTGGCAGCTTGGGATCACCGTGAACGCTAATGCAGAAGCGTTGCGTGTACATCACGAATCTTCGAGTTAGCGCTGAGCGCCGTCGCGCTCAGCGGTGTCGCCAGCGCTGCGGAGAGACTGCTCGGGCTGCGACGGTGCCGGGGATTCCGCCAGCATCTTGTTTTGCGCAACTGCTGCCTTCGTGGCATCAGTGGAACTTGGCTGATTGCCGTAACCATATCCGTAGCCGTATTTGCCATAGCCTGAGCTACTGCCGGTGCGCACACCGTTAACAATCACACCAGAAGGCTTGACGTTGGCGATGGAGAGGTTCTCCAGGGTGCGCGCGAGTGCGGTGCGTGTAACAACATTGACGCGAGCCACCAAGACCACGGCGTCCACCGCCGGTGCCAGCACGACGGCGTCGGTGACAGCATCTACCGGAGGTGTATCGATAATGATGATGTCGTAGTGCTCCCGTCCCCAGTCGATCACTGCCTGCATGCGCTTGCTGGACAGCAACTCAGACGGGTTCGGCGGGGTGGGCCCGGAGGGCACAACGTCCGGTTCGGATTCGCCCCCTGGGAACACCACATCTTCGATGTCCACCTGGCCTGCGAGCACGTTGGAAAGCCCCACGTCTTCCGGCACCTCGAAGGCTGCGCCGATCTTCGGTGAGCGCAGATCCGCACCGATGGCGAGCACTCGGTTGCCGGCCTCCGCGTATGCGCGGGAAATGTTGGCGGACACGAATGTCTTACCTTCACCGGGCAATGCCGAGGTGATGAGGAAGACTCGGGAATCGCGGTCGCCGCCCACGAAGCTCAGCGAGGTCCTGGCACTACGGATCGCCTCGGCCGATGCTGAATGACCAGAACGGAAGTCCAGGAGTACACCCTTCTTTTCACCACGGGAGCGCGACTGGGGAACCTCACCAAGCATCGGCACACCAGGAGCCAGGTTGATGAACTCGTCGACGCGGCGCACGCGGCGGTCAACCAAGTCCGCAAGGATGCCCATGAGCAAACCGGCGATAATGCCGATGAACAGGCCAAGTGCGATCATCTGCGTGCGGGTGGGTGGCACAATGCCGGGATTCTCGGTGTTATCCGACACCACAGTGGCGAAGGCTTGGGGCCCGGTGCGGAATTGGATGGGCTTGCCGTTTTCATCAAAGACGACGGGCGGGCCTTCCGGACCCCACTTCGGCGTTTCGAGTTCTTCAATCACCTTGGGGTAGACGTCAGCGAGGGCACGAGCCACCTTCGATGCCTGGTCGGGAGATTTCGCGGTAGCGGAGACGTCGAAAAGCACCGTGTTCTTTATGCCAGCGGCGCCGACCATGCCGCGGAGCTGGCCTACCGTCATGCCGGTTTGCTCGGACACAGGGTCGAGCACAAGGTTGGAACGGACGAGCTCTACATAAGAAGCAATGCGCGTTTCCGCGGCGAGGTTAGATTGATAAGACCCTCCCCCGGAGCTTGAGGCCTCGCCAGTCATGGTGACCGTGAGACGCGCGCTTGCGCGATATTCCTGCTGCCGCAGTGTGCCCCAGCCACCGACGACTCCGGCGATGATTACTGCGGTGAGGAAGATGACCCACCACTTGCGGCGCAAAGCTCCCACAAGCATTGCCAATTCGCGCATGTCTTGCCTAACTCTATGGTGCGCACGTTGTTCACGCGCGCTGTTGTTCACATTTCTAAGGAACGACAATCCTTAGCTTTAAGTGTCTATCAGTGTTGCTGCAGGGGCAAACGGTTGCCCGTTTGATAGCAAAACATTTGCAGAAACGCATGCGGTTCTTGCTCTCTCGGGCGCCATTCGCGCATGCAGCGCACTTATGGATTGTCGAGAACTCGACAAAGGGCGTTACCCCCCACCACTCAATCCCTACCCCCATTTGGGAGTGCTTTCTCTATAAAAAGAGCTCTTTCTCCTCGCCCGGGCGTCGCCCAAAACAAATGGAAGTGAACGCTATTTTCCTTAGGCGGGCTGAGGTTATGCGTGGGTAGCATTGCCCCCAAACGCCGGTTTCCTCTCCGGCCAATCGCACCCAACCCGCGGTTTCGCCACCAGGGCGTCCGCGAAGATGAAGGAGCACAGTGTCTGAATACACACGAGTCCAAGGCATCATCGCTACCGAGGCCAACGCCCCCACTACTTCCACCACCATCTGCATTCCCGAACCCGGCGCCAATGACGTTGTAGTGAAGATCCAAGCATGCGGCGTGTGCCACACCGACCTCGCCTACCGCGACGGCGACATCAGCGATAACTTCCCCTTCCTGCTCGGCCACGAGGCGGCGGGCGTGGTAGAGGCCGTCGGCTCAGCGGTGGAGCACGTCGCCGTCGGTGACTTTGTGGTGCTCAACTGGCGAGCCGTGTGCGGTGAGTGCCGTGCCTGTAAGAAGGGCGAGCCCAAGTACTGCTTTGATACCCACAATGCCTCCAAGCCCATGACATTGGAAGACGGCACCAAACTTGAGGCCGCACTGGGTATTGGCGCTTTTGTAGAAAAGACCTTGGTGCATGAGAAGCAGTGCACCCGCGTTGATGCTGGGGCTGATCCCGCCGCTGTTGGTTTGCTTGGCTGCGGCATCATGGCTGGTCTTGGTGCCGCCGTGAATACCGGCGCGATCCAGCGCGGCGAATCCATTGCCGTGATTGGCGCAGGCGGGGTGGGCATGGCCGCGGTGGCTGGTGCCGCGCTTGCGGGTGCCACCACCATCATCGCCATCGATATTTCCGATGAGAAGCTCACCCGCGCCCGCGAGGAATTCGGCGCCACACATACCATCAACTCCAAGGGTTTGAGCCGCGAAGATCTGGTGGAAAAGGTCCAGGAACTCACCGGCGGCTTTGGCGTAGACGTGGCTGTTGATGCGGTGGGCCGCCCCGAGACCTATGAGCAGGCGTTCTACATCCGCGACCTCGCCGGACGCGTGGTGCTGGTGGGTGTTCCTGCCCCCGACATGAAATTGAAACTGCCGCTGCTGGACGTCTTTGGTCGCGGCGGCGCGTTGAAATCCTCTTGGTACGGCGACTGCCTGCCGGAACGCGATTTCCCCATGTACACCGCACTGTTCCAACAGGGACGCTTCCCCCTAGACACCTTTGTGGACGAGCGCATCGGCCTGCACGAGGTGGAGCAGGCATTTGACACCATGAAGCAGGGCAAGGTCCTGCGATCCGTCGTAGAAATGGAGCACCCATGAGCACTTCTGAATCCGGACTCCGCATTGATCGCGTGGTCACCCACGGCATCTTCGCGCTCGACGGTGGCGAGTGGGAAGTAGACAACAACATTTGGGTGCTTGGCGACGACCACGATTGCTACATCATCGACGCCGCCCACGACGCCCAACCCATCATCGAGGCAGTTGGCAATCGAAATGTACTCGGCGTGCTCTGCTCCCACGCACACAATGATCACGTCAATGTGGCACCGAAGCTCGCCGAACACTTTGACGCACGCATCTTCCTCCACCCCGGCGACAAGCCCCTATGGCAGGAAACGCATCAAGACCTGCCTTTTGAGGAGCTTGATGACGACACCACGTTCCACATCTCAGGCTCCGAGCTGAAAGTGATGAATACGCCAGGCCACTCCCCCGGCTCATGCGCCTTTTATCTGCCAGACGCCAAGGTGCTGTTCTCCGGCGACACGCTCTTCGCCGGCGGACCGGGTGCCACTGGACGCAAGTACAGTTCATTTGAGACGATCATCGACTCGATCCGCCACAAACTGCTCACGCTGCCCGGCGACACCGAGGTGTACACCGGCCATGGTGACGCCACCGAGATCGGGAAAGAGGCACCGCACCTAGAGGAGTGGATTGCCCGCGGGCACTAGACCCACCGGCCCAGGGCTTTTACTTACCACCCAGCACTGCCTCGCGCAGGATGCTCATGGGCACACTCCCCACCGCCAGTGCCTTGCTGTGGAATTCGCGAAGGCTCATCCCCTGCGCAAGGGCGTCATCACGCAGTTGCTCCCATAGGCGCTGGCCTAGGGCGTAGGACGGTGCCTGGCCGGGCCAGCCTAGGTAGCGCATGAGCTCAAAGCGTCGGTTTGGCACATCCATGGAGGAATGCGTGGCCAAGAATTCCCAGGCGTATTCGTAGTCCCATTCACCACCATCCGGGTTGGGCAGGCCCAAGTGGAAGCCGATGTCCAACACAACACGCGCGGCGCGCAGACGTTGTGCGTCGAGAAGCCCCATGCGGGTAGCAGGATCTTCGTGATAGCCGAGCTCCGCCATGAGCTGCTCCGCGTAGAGCGCCCAGCCCTCGCCGTGGCCGGAATTCCAGCACGCGATGCGGCGGAATGTGTTGAGAGGCTGCTGCATGGCGGCACTGCACTGCAAATGATGGCCAGGAACGCCCTCGTGGTAGACGGTGGTGAGCTCCTGCCATGTATGAAACTCTTCTTGGCCTGCAGGAACAGACCACCACATGCGTCCGGGGCGCGAAAAATCCGCGCTTGGCGGGGTGTAGAAGATGCCGCCGGTTCCAGCCGGATCGATGCAGCATTCAAGCTGCCGCGCGGGGCCTTCAATATCGAAGTGCTCCCCGGCAAGCGCGTTGAGTGCCTCATCGGAACGTTCTTGCATCCATGCTTTCAGCGCTTCCACACCATGGACGGTGTAGCGTTCCTCCTGGTTGAGGCGCTGCATCGCCTCCTGCACACTCGTGCCTTCCCCGTAGAGTTTTGCTGCGATGCGCTCCTGCTCGGCCACGATTTCAGCCAGGCGCTGCTTGCCCCACGCATAGGCCTCCTCCAGATTCACCGTGGCACCCACCCACTGGCGGCTGGCGAGCTCATAGCGCTCGCGCCCGACGGCATCTTCCTCCGCACAGTCCAGCGTGCCCATCCACCGCGCGAATTCATCCAAGAAGGCGCTCACCTCGGTGTTTTCTACTGGCAGCTTCTTAGCGAAAGCACGTAGATCCTCTTGCACACCGACAACCTGGCGCGCAGCGGGCAGCAATCCCCGCGATTGCCCCAGCTCCAGGCACTGCTTGTACCCACCAAGAGCAGCGGGAATATTTGCCACTCGGGCGGCTATCACCTCGCACTGCTGCTCCGTTTCCGCTGGCATTTGCAGCAGGGTGTCTCGAATCCACTGCACCGGGCAGGTGATGTTATTCACGTGACGCAAATGCTCACCCGTCTCAAAAGCCTCCAACTCCACACCTAGGCGATCAATCAGCGTGCTGCGCGTGACCTCATCCTGCGGGCCTTGCGCCGTGTAACTTTGGGCAAAGTCGCGCAGCTCACGAGCAAGATCGGCCATCTGCTGGTGATACTCGGGAGTGAAAGCGTCGATGTCAGTGGCGTTGTCCTGATCCATTCCCCAGGCTGTAGCAGTAAGCGGGCTGAGCTGAACCAGTGCTTGAACGTAATCTTCGCAGCGTTGATCGAGAGCAGTATTCATAGCCCCAAAGTACAGTGAAGTCATGAGTTTGGTGCAGCTCGATCACACCATTTGCCGTTTCGCTTCGGGAGAACTCAGCTCCGAACAGTGTTAGAGTTAGAGCATGTCTGTGCGGCCAAATCCTTCCCCCACAAGCCTGTCTGCTCAGGCCGCGCGCGTGGTCTCTCAAGGCAAGAAATTCGCCAGCGCTGAACTGCCAAAACTTCGCGAAAGCCAGTGGTTCTCAAAACTGCCCGAATCCACCACTGCTCGCGAACTCGCGATCACCCTCCTCTCCTTCCATAACGCCGAAGGCGGCACCATCATTTACCCAGGTGGTAGAGAGCTTTTCGACGAAGCCCGCAACCTCATCCACCCCGATGTTCGCGCCCACTTCCGCGACTACCCCGACTTTTCGCTGGTGTACGTGGATCCCTGGCACTACTTCCACGAGCTCAATAATGGTGATTGCTTTATGCGCGTGGGCACCCGGAATAGAAAACTGAACTTGAATCAGCGCCAGGAATTGGCGTGGGACCGCGAGGTTGAAGGATTTACCGCACGATCTGTAGGGAACACCGCCTACTTCCGGATCCTCTTGGATCAAAAGCTGCTGGGTGAGTTTCAGCGGGCTTTAGGCACGTCCTCTCCTAAGAAAGCGCTGCGTGCGCGTGACCTGCTCACGCAGGAAGGCCACGTGTGCATCGCTGCGTACCTGCTGCTGGCGAAGCGCCCACAAACGATGTTCCCCTACGCATTTGTAGAGGTTCGTGGAGAGCACGAGGTGATTCGCTGCGAAGGCTCCATCCCGGAGCAGATTCGGGCGGCGGCGAGGGGCGTCGAAAAGCTAGGAACCGCCGTTCCGCCTGAGGCGTGGTTGGAGGGGCTGCGCAACGCTGTGATCCATCGTTCTTATGCCATGGCCGGGGATCATGTGCGGGTGCGGGTGTTTGATAATCGCATTGAGATCACCAGCCCTGGGCGCTTTCCTAATAACACCAATCCACACACTGCGAGCAGACTGTTTCGTAATGCGCGGAATCCTCGGGTGGCGCGGGTGTGCGCGGATTTGGGCGTGAGCGAGGCGCGGGGAGCAGGGATTCGTCGGATGTGCCAAGCCATGCGCGACGCGGGCTTTGCCGATCCCCAATACCAACAATTCACAGAGGCAGTGCGCCTCACGCTCTTCAGCGAAACCACCACCGCGCAGGCCCTGCCCAAAAGCATGAGCGCAACCGCAACCCGCATCGTCAATGAACTCAAACTCGCAGACAAGCCGCTTGGAACTGGGCAGCTCACCGCCTTGCTGGGGTTAGCGCGACCCACGGTGCTGCGGCACCTCAATGCCCTACGCGAGCAAGGCCTAGTGCAATGGCATGGGCGCAGCAAGCGCGACCCTCTGGCAACTTGGAGCGTTCGCTGAGCTGTGCACCACGGCGCCGGTGAAGCAGGGGCAGCTTTCCCATTTGAGTGCGCTCAGGGTTGTTTCCCCACGGCAAAGAGTTGGTATTCAACCACGTCAAGTGGCAGATCGGGACGCCAACGCGCACGCAGTTCCTCCGCCGCGTCCAGGTAGGCGCGGTACTCAGCCAGCGACCACGACGCCGTCTTGCGCCACCCCAGCGCCTGTGCCACTCGTGAATCCAAAATGAGCGGCGGGCGCACGTCGCCCACCTCCGGCGGCGGCGCCATGAAGTGCATGAGCTTGCTAAAGAATGCAGGCCCTAGAAAACGCACGCGATGTTCTCCGCTCAGCGCCTCATACGCACCGAGCGCGTCACCTCGCTGAGCGCGACGAAGCCCTGCCCAAAGGTGTTCTTCCAGTTCAGGTTCCGCAAGGGGACGCGCCAGACGATAAGCGCTCAGCGCACTTGTTCCCGCACCCCAGGCACACACCGCAACGTAGAAATTGCGCATGTCCTCCGGCCCGCTCGCCGCTGCACCCAGCGCAAAGAGATCCTCGCGGCAGAGTTCGCGGCGCCCAGGTTCACCGGAAAGAACCGGCAAATGTTGCTCAGTTTCAGGCCAGTGGTGCGGGAAATAATGTTCTGGGAGCATGCGTACTTCTGCCACTCCCGGAGCTATCGCAGGCGCCCCGAGCCGGACGATGACGCGCTCTAGATCGATCTTCATGCACCATGTCCCGTCGTCTTATATCTTTTTGATAACTTGGCCGCAGTCATCAAGAGTTATCAAATGCGAGCCCTTCTACCCGCACAGCGCCGCACACCACGGGATCAATTCTTAGCCCATCGTCTCTACCACGGCCTCAGCCACTGCTTTTGCAGAACTCGGATTCTGCCCAGTGACCAGGCGTTCATCCACCACCACATTGGAGACAAACGGGATCGGCTTCTTTGAGTACTCTGCGCCTCGTTCTTTGATGCGTTCCTCTATGTTGTAGGGCACGATCTTGGATACGCCCGCAACTTTTTCTTCCATCCATGAAAAACCTGTGAGTTTGCGTCCGTTCACTAGCAGTTCTCCGTGCGTGTCTCGCACGTTCACGAGTCCGCAGTAGCCGTGGCACACCGAGGCAACCACACCGCCACGATCGGCGATGTCGCGAATCAGGTGTTGCAGGCCTTCGCTTTCGGGGAAGTCGAACATGACGCCGTGGCCACCCGTGAGGTAGATGGCGTCATAAGCCTCGGCGTCCAAGTCCGCAACGGCTGCTGTGTCGCCGAGCAGTTGCATGCGTTGGATGTTGGTGTACCAAGCCTTGGCCGATTCGTCGAAGAATGGGAACTTCAGCGATTGCGGCTCGATTGGGCAGAACCCTCCCTTAGGGCTCGCGATATGTTGCTCGTAGCCTTGTGCTTCAAATTCGTCCCAGGCGTGGGTGAGTTCGGAGAGCCAGAGTCCGGTTGGACGTTCGGGTTTCGTTTCATACTTGGCAACGTTGGTGACGATGTGCAGGATCCGTTTAGTCATGCACCAATCCTAATACTTTCGCGGGAGGGGTTGAGCGGGGGTCGTCGAAAAGCAAAAAGCGAGCATCGCGCTTTGACTGTGAATCGTCATACTCTATGATTCCCGTATGACAGACACCACATCAACGCCGATGATTTCCCTCAAGGGCGTGAACAAGCACTTTGGCGACTATCACGCGCTGCGCAACATCAACCTGGAAATTCCAGCCCGCCAGGTTGTTGTGCTCCTCGGCCCCTCAGGTTCCGGCAAGTCCACCCTCTGCCGCACGATCAACCGCCTTGAAACCATTGATGAAGGCGAAATCCGCATCAACGGCGAACTGCTGCCGGAAGAAGGCAAGGAGCTGGCGAAGCTTCGCGCAGAGGTAGGCATGGTGTTCCAGCAATTCAACCTGTTTAGCCACATGACCATCCTCGACAATGTGACCCTCGCACCCATGAAAGTACGCGGTCAGTCCAAAGAAGCCGCCCGCAAGCGCGCCATGGAACTGCTCGAGCGCGTGGGCATCGCACAGCAGGCCGAAAAATACCCCGCGCAGCTTTCCGGCGGGCAGCAGCAGCGCGTGGCGATTGCGCGCGCCCTGGCCATGGATCCGAAAGTGATGCTTTTCGACGAACCAACCTCTGCCCTCGACCCCGAAATGATCAACGAGGTCCTTGAGGTGATGGATGACCTCGCACGCGAAGGCATGACGATGGTGTGCGTGACTCACGAAATGGGCTTTGCCCGCAAGGCAGCCGACCGCATCCTGTTCATGGCCGACGGTGAAATCGTGGAAGATCGCACGCCCGAAGAGTTCTTCACCAACCCCGAATCGGATCGTGCCAAGGACTTCCTGGGCAAGATCCTCGGCCACTAGAAGGTGCAGCGATGAAACAACTGTTCAAAGGCGGACTCGCCGCCATCCTCGCATTCACCTGCACCGCTGGGTTGAGTGCGTGTTCCAACTCAGGGCCGCGAAACTTGCTGGACGATATTGAAGGCGGCCACGTGGTACTAGGCACCAAGTACGATCAGCCGGGCCTGGGCGCACGCACACCCGAGAAGGAATTTGTGGGTGTAGACCCGGATGTTTCTCGCTTCGTGGTCAGCTACATTGCCAACAAGCACGGCTGGGAAGAACCGGAGATTACCTGGCGCGAGACCCCTTCGGCGCAACGCGAGACGCTGATTAATAACGGCGAAGTAGACATGATTGCCGCTACCTACTCCATTAGCGCATCGCGCCTTCGTGCCGTGGATTTTGCAGGCCCCTACCTGCTCACGCACCAGGCCATTTTGGTGCGCGCCGATGATCCGATCAGCGGCCTGCAGGACATGACCTCCGAAACCAAACTCTGCTCCGTCACCGGCTCTACCCCTGCACAAAAGATCAAGAAGGCCCTGCCTGAAGTGCAGCTTCAAGAGTTCGACACCTATTCCGCCTGCGTTGAGGCACTCGCGCGCGGCAAGGTGGATGCCTTAAGCACCGACGCCACCATCCTCGCGGGCTTTGCCCAGCAGTATCCGGGCACCATGAAGGTGATCGAGCTGAAGAAGGAAGACGGCGCCTACTGGACAAACGAAAATTATGGCATTGGCATGGCCAAGGGCCAGCCGGATTCTGTGGCGGAAGTCAATGAGGCGCTCAACGCCCTTCACGATTCTGGTGAGTACGAAAAGATCATCAAGAAGAACCTGGGCGATGCCATCGAACCCGGAGCCAAGCCGAAGATCGGTGATTTGTCTTTCACCGAAGAGAAGAAATAGGAAGGAGGACACATCATGAGCGCAGAACTTTGGGCCGATATGGCCCCCAAACTGCTCCCGGCTTTTTGGATGACGATCAAGCTCACCGTGGCATCCGCTATCGGTTCCATGATCCTTGGCACCATTTTGACCGCCATGCGCGTTTCTCCCGTTGCCATTTTGCGCACGATTGCCACCGTGTACATCGACATCACGCGCAACACGCCGCTGACGTTGATCGTGCTCTTTGCTTCCCTTGGCTTGTACGTGAATCTTGACGTCACGCTCGCCGCCGAGGGCCCGAGCTTCACCAGCCAAAATAACTTCCGCCTGGCGGTGCTGGCTTTTGTTATTTACACCTCCAGCTTCGTGGCGGAGTCCCTGCGTTCCGGCATCAATACGGTGCCTTTTGGCCAGGCAGAAGCAGCTCGTTCACTGGGCCTGACCTTCATACAAAACTTCCGCCACATTATCTTCCCGCAGGCACTGCGCGGGGCGATCGTTCCCCTCGGCAACACGCTCATCGCTTTGACCAAGAACACCACTATCGCCTCGGTCATCGG
Organism: Corynebacterium gerontici; assembly: GCF_003813985.1. Taxonomy (NCBI): domain Bacteria; kingdom Bacillati; phylum Actinomycetota; class Actinomycetes; order Mycobacteriales; family Corynebacteriaceae; genus Corynebacterium; species Corynebacterium gerontici. The sequence goes on along the minus strand of NZ_CP033897.1, from coordinate 70,033 downwards.
CGTAGCTGAGGCCTCCTTGCTGATGAAATCCTCCGTGGAAAGCCACGCCGACCAGGTGTTTGTGATCTTCGGCGTGATCGCCCTGGGCTTCATTATTCTGACCCTGCCCACAGGCCTGATCTTCGGTGCCGCAGCCAAGCGATTGAAGGTGAAGCGCTAATGAGTACACGCGCAACAGTTCTCTATGACACTCCAGGCCCTAAAGGCGAACGCTTTAATAAGATCCTCACCGCCATTACCGCAGTCATCCTCCTGCTGGTGGCGTGGTGGGTGATCTCCACCATGAACGCCAACGGGCAGTTCGCCGCCGAACTGTGGAAGCCCTTCACTACCTCCGAGATGTGGACCACCTACCTGCTGCCAGGCCTGGTGGGCACGATCAAGGCCGCAGTGGTCTCAATCCTGCTGGCGCTGCTGATCGGCGGTTTGCTGGGCATTGGACGCCTGAGCCACAACAAGGCAATCAGCATCGTATGCGCCGTGATCGTGGAATTCTTCCGCGCCATCCCCGTGCTGATCCTCATGATCTTCGCCTACCAGCTTTTTGCCATCTACGGCCTGGTTCCCACCAAACATCTTGCGTTCTCCGCCGTGGTGTTTGGCCTGACCATGTACAACGGTTCCGTCATCGCAGAGATCCTGCGCTCGGGCATCAACGCCCTGCCCAAGGGTCAAAGTGAAGCGGCGATGGCGTTGGGTCTGTCGCGTTCGCAGACGATGATGAAGATCCTCCTGCCGCAGGCCATCGCCTCCATGCTGCCCGCATTGATTAGCCAGATGGTGATCGCGCTGAAAGACTCCGCACTGGGCTACCTCATCGGCTATGTCGAGGTCGTGCGCTCTGGCCTGCAGGCCGCCTCCTGGTATCGCAATTACCTGGCGGCGATGGTGGTAGTGGCGATCATCATGATCATCATTAACTTCCTGCTCTCCCGCCTGGCCGAGCGTGTGGAAAGCCAGCTCCGCGCAGGCCGCGCCCGCAAGAACATTGTGGCCAAGGTTCCCCACCAGCCCGACCAGGGCCTGGCCACCAAGGACGAGGTCAACGTGGACTGGCACGACCCCGCCCACAAGGATCTGCGATCTACCTTCGAGTAATTCGCTTTTCGACGCACCAACGCCCCTCCCCACAAACGTGGTTGGAGGGGCGTTGCGCTTGGGGATTAGCTCTCGGGCTTTTTTGAATTACGAGGCTTGTAGATTTCCCAAAGAACGAACAACGACGTGAAAAGGCCGGAAAACTCTAGCCATTTTTCTGTCACGTTGGTGTGTTCGTCTCCGAAGCCGAGGTAGTTCACGGAAACCCACGAGTACGCATACAGGGCGAGAATGCCGATGATCCATTTCAGCAACAGTCCAATGGGTCGATTCTTCATACTGAAACACCTGTCGTGACTTGCAGATCCCAAATATGGGATCGCGATGGTGATTCGAGGGAGCGAGTAAGGGCCCGCTTTTCTTCCTCATCCAAAATCTCCTTCAAATTTGGGGAGCATGGTGTGCTTCACTTGATCAAAAACGATCGGATCAATCCCAGGGCGTTTTACCCAATGTGTTTTGGTTAATGCCTCTTTGCTTAAGTTCAGCAACGCAGAGGATTTGAAACAACAAAACATCTGTCGCCTCAGGGGCTTGCCCAACGCTCAATGGACCGCCGTGGTGCGCAACAATCACGCGGCAGCCTCACTCGATCTGCACTCACCCCCTTAGAAGAATGGCTAAGTCGAAGGCGTGGGACGTCGAAAAGCTTTTTGGACCAACTCTTGACAAATTAAACCATCAGGCTTATCTTGTTGTCATATCAACAACCATACAAGGAGCACACCATGCAATTCGGAATTTTTAGCGTCGGTGACGTCACCAAAAACCCCGTCACCGGGCAAACCCCTAGCGAGCACGAGCGCATCAACGCCATGACGCAGATTGCGCTCAAGGCCGAAGAGGTCGGATTAGACGTATTTGCCACCGGCGAACACCACAACGAACCCTTCGTGCCCTCTTCGCCCACCACGCACCTGGGCTATATCGCCGCGAAGACCAAGAAGCTGCAGCTTTCCACCTCCACCACGCTGATTACCACCAATGATCCGGTGAAGATCGCCGAGGATTACTCCTTCCTGCAACACCTGGCCGATGGCCGCGTGGACCTCATGATGGGCCGCGGCAACTTCGGCCCGGTCTACCCCTGGTTTGGCAAGGACATCACCCAGGGCATCCCACTGGCGCTGGAAAACTACGAGCTGCTGCGTCGCCTGTGGCGCGAGAAGGACGTGAACTGGCAGGGCAAGTTCCGCACCCCGCTACAGGGCTTCACCGCTACCCCGCGCCCGCTGGACGACGTAGCCCCCTTCGTCTGGCATGGCTCCATCCGCTCGGTGGAGATCGCCGATCAGGCCGCCTTCTACGGCGACGGCTTCTTCCACAACAACATCTTCTGGAACAAGGAACACACCGCCAAGATGGTGCAGATCTACCGCAAGCGCTTCGAGCAATACGGCCATGGCCAAGCTGATCAGGCCATCGTGGGCCTGGGCGGGCAGACCTTCATCGCCGATACCGAGGCAGAGGCAAAGAAGCAGTTCCGCCCCTTCTTCGATAACGCACCCGTCTACGGCGGCGGCCCCTCCCTAGAGCAGTTCACCGAGATGACCCCGCTGACGGTCGGCACCGTTGAGCAGGTGATTGACCGCACCATGCAGTTCGCTGATTGGGTTGGCGACTACCAGCGCCAGCTCTTCTTGGTCGATCACGCTGGCCTGCCGCTTGAAGTGGTGCTCAACCAGATCGAGATCCTAGGCACTCAGGTCGTTCCGGAGCTTCGCCGCCGCATGGAGGAGCGCCGCCCCGATCACGTACCTTCCGATCCGCCCACCCACTCCAGCCTGGTGGCCGCACGCGAGGCTGGCGAGCAGAACCCCCACTTCCAGATCCACCCGGCACAACACTAAGCATGAGCACTATCACCATTCTGAGCGCAGGCCTCTCGCAGCCTTCCTCCACCCTGCGACTAGCCGAAGCCATCGCCGCTGAAGTTACCGGCGCGCAGGTCACCACCGTGGAGATCCGCGAGCTCCTGCCGGCTTTGGCCCAGGCGATGGCCGGTGAGGGGATTACTCCCCCACTTGAGCAGGCCATTGCCAAGCTTGTCGACGCCCACGCGCTCATCATCGCCACACCCGTCATGAAGGCCAGCTACTCCGGCATGCTGAAGTTGTTCTTTGACGTGCTAGACCCAAGCTTGCTGCAGGCTAAGCCCGTGGTGCTCGCGGCGACTGGTGGTTCAGGCAGGCACGCGCTCATGCTGGATCACGCGATGCGTCCGCTGCTGAACTTCATGCGCGCCACCGTGGTACCCACCGGGGTGTTCGCCACCGGCGAGGACCTGGCAAGCCTCGGCACCGGCGGGGAGCTGGATACACGAATAGGGCGTGCCGCTGAAGAACTGGGCGCGCTGATGCCAATTTGCAGTGCGCGGGCTAGTGCTGAGGTGGTTTCTGCTGACGCTTAAGCGCTGCGATTGCCTCAGTGATTGACGAGCCCGGGTGAGCTTCGCGATAGCGCTTGACCTCATCCAGAGTCGGATTCTCTCGATGGCGAAGCTGCTCGAGTTCCTTGATTTCCTTAGAGCTAGGCACAGAGCTAAAGAGGTTCCACGCAGCCGGAATAAGTAACACCCCGGCTGCTGCAAGATGGTGGCCCTGCATCCACAACCACCCAGCGACGAGCATGCCAAGCACGAAAGCTACGGTGGCGATGATACGGCGTTTGCTCATGCTCTTTCCTTCTCGCGGTGGCTTGTACAGGTTGCGCTGTTATGCACGCAGATGGAGCTGCTGGAGTGTAAGACTCCACACTACCCGCATCGCATCCTCTACGCTCTTCCCCGAGGAATTCAGCCTGAGCTCTGCTTTGGAACGCAGGGCTGGCGATCCTCCCCTTGGGCCTTGGCATTAACGCGAAGTCCGGCAAGGCCATCTTCGCCGCGATCCTCGCCGGACTCTCCCCGATCCTCTCAAACCAAACTAATCCGCTGGCTTTTCGGTCAGCGGCACGTAGACCTTGGAGCCTTCGGCCACGAATTCTTGGGACTTTTCCTTCATGCCCGCCTCGATGGCCTCCACGGTCTCCAACCCGTGCGCCGCCGCGTAGTCGCGAACGTCCTGGCTGATGCGCATGGAGCAGAATTTCGGGCCGCACATGGAACAGAAGTGCGCGGTTTTGGCAGGTTCTGCCGGCAGTGTTTCATCGTGGTACTCCAGCGCAGTGTCTGGGTCGAGAGCCAGAGCGAATTGATCGTGCCAGCGGAACTCAAAGCGTGCGCGCGAAAGCTCATCATCGCGATCTTGGGCACCGGGTAGCCCCTTGGCCAGATCTGCCGCGTGAGCTGCGATCTTGTAGGTGATCACACCCACCTTTACATCGTCGCGGTTGGGCAGACCCAGGTGTTCTTTGGGGGTGACGTAGCACAGCATCGCGGTACCGGCTTGGGCGATCATGGCCGCACCGATAGCGGAGGTGATGTGGTCATAACCTGGAGCGATGTCGGTGGTCAGTGGTCCGAGTGTGTAGAAGGGGGCTTCGGCACAGTATTTTTCTTCCTCTTCAACGTTCACCGCCACCTTGTGCATGGGCACATGGCCTGGGCCTTCGATCATCACTTGTACGCCGTGGTCTTGGGCGATCTTGGTTAGCTCGCCAAGGGTGCGCAGCTCGGCGAATTGCGCCTCATCGTTGGCATCGGCGATGGAACCGGGGCGCAGGCCGTCGCCAAGCGAGAAGGTGATGTCGTATTTGGCAAGGATCTGGCAAAGCTCAGCAAAGCGCTCGTAGAGGAAGGATTCGCGGTGTTCTTTGAGGCACCACGCGGCCATGATGGAGCCGCCGCGAGAGACGATGCCGGTGATGCGCTCGGCGGCCAGGGGCACGTAGCGCAGGAGCACGCCGGCGTGCACCGTCATATAGTCCACGCCCTGTTCTGCCTGCTCAATAACGGTATCGCGGAAGATTTCCCAGGTGAGTTGGTTCGGGTCGCCCTTGACCTTTTCCAGTGCCTGATAAATCGGCACGGTGCCGATGGGCACAGGTGAATTGCGCAAAACCCATTCGCGGGTTTCGTGGATATCTTTGCCGGTAGAAAGGTCCATCACGGTATCGGCACCCCAACGGGTAGCCCACACCATCTTCTCTACTTCCTCGGCAATAGAAGAACTCACGGCAGAATTACCAATATTGGCATTCACCTTCACCGCGAAGGCCTTGCCAATGATCATCGGCTCGATCTCCGGGTGGTTATGATTCGCACAAATCACCGCCCGACCTGCGGCAACCTCATCGCGAACGAACTCAGGGGCAAAACCTTCGCGCGCGGCAATAAACGCCATCTCTGGGGTGATGTGGCCTGCACGAGCCCAAGCCAACTGTGTACGCACCAGCGTTTCCGGCTGCGCCTCGCTTGCAGGCGAAGCAGGCGGGTAATTCCATTGCGCTCGAGTTTTTGGCAGACCGCGCTCAAGATCAATTTCGGGCGATTCCTCGGTGTAGATACCCGAGGTGTCATAGACATCGAAATGATCGCCGGTGGTCAGCTCGATTCGACGACTCGGAATACGAAGCGTTTGGCCATCAAAGGTGACTTCTTCATAGTGCTTGTGGCTGCGGTAGATCGGCCCGGTAGTCACCGTATCTGGAGCGGTGTCCTTGGTAGTGGCGTTCTTCTTTGCTGATTGTGGGGTCACTGCACCCATGAGAGGTTATCCTTTCCCTTCGCCGGCATTACCCGGACAGGTTCATCCGGTCGACGCCTCGTATGCTCCAGCGTCCTCTCAGCTCCTCGCATGATCGGAGCTCCCGGTTACTTTCCTCCACGAGTGTAGGCACGTCGCCTCCCGCTCGTGCACGCAACGGGGGTACTTGGTGGGGGTACCTGGGGGCTGGCGCAGCGAATACCAAGGCGCGCTATGCTGGCAATCGCACACCTACGGGAGCCCGCCAAGGGCTGAGAGGGCAATGCTATTGCCGACCGTTCGAACCTGATGCGGCACCCCCGCCGGAGGAAAGGTATCTGATGTACACCGTTATTGGTGCTGGCCTCATCGGCCTAGCTACCGCTGCGCTCTTGCAGCAACGCGGTCATGAAGTCCGCGTGATTGACCCCGATCCTGCCTCGCAGGCCTCGCATTTTGCCGCGGGCATGCTGGCTCCAACAGCAGAAATGCAATTTGAGCAGGATCCGTTGTATCCGCTGATGTTTCGCTCTGCGCAGGAGTACCCGGCATTTTTAGAGCTTGTCGACGCACCAACCACCCTCATCCGCTCCGGCACGCTGGTGGTGGCCGGTGACCGCGCCGATCTAAGCCACCTGCATGACGTACTGGATTTGCAGCAGCGATACGGAGCACAGGCGGAAAGGCTCACAGCCAGCCAAGCACGCACCTTAGAGCCTGCTTTGACACCGGGCATCGCCGGAGCTGTATCGGTCCCTGGGGATCACCAGATCAATCCCCGAGCCCTCATGGCACACCTGCTTGAGCAGGTGCCGGTGGAGCGCAGAAAAGCGGACGCGGTCGATCTTGGGCCCAACACGATTGTGTGCGCAGGACTGGGGGCGGCGGAGTTCTTTGACCTGCCGCTTCGGCCTGTGCATGGCGACATTCTGCGGCTACACATGCCCGCTGATCCGGCTGGGGAACCGCTGCTGCGGCGCGTGGTGCGCGGTTTTGTGCTGGATCGACCGGTGTATTTGGTGCCTCGCGGTGATGAGCTGGTGCTGGGCGCTACGAGCCGTGAGGATTTGCAGCCCGATCCCCTCGCCGGTGGTGTGCTCGATTTGCTGCGCGATGCCGCGCGCATCCTGCCAGATATTCAATTATTGGGGATCAAAGAGGTCTCCGCTGGCGCGCGCCCCGGCACCCCCGATGACGTGCCACTTTTTGGACGCGACCCACGCACAGACGCACTGATTTCCACCGGCTACTTTCGCCACGGCATCTTGCTCGCTGCCCTGGCCGCGCGCCTTGGTGCCGATCAGCTCAGTGGCGTGGAGCCGAGTCCCGATGACCAAGCATTGATCCAAGCAATGAACCCGGAGCGTTTTTCATGAACATTCAACTCAACGGCCAGCCCACACTACTCAACGCAGATGCGACCCTCGCACAAGCGGTGGCGCTGATAGTGCACGACACCGCAGGAACCGCCGCCGCAGTCAATGAGCGCGTGGTCCCGCAAACAGATTGGGCACAATACACCTTGCACGATGGCGATTCGGTGGAAGTGCTCACCGCAGTACAGGGAGGCTAAGGACGTGAGCTGGGAACTCGCAGGGCGCACACTCAACTCCAGGCTATTGTTAGGCACCGGGGGCATGAGCAGCGTGGATGCCATGGAAAAAGCACTTATTGCATCCGGGGCGGAAGTGGCCACGGTGGCGATGCGCAGACACACCCCCGGCAAAGGGGATCTGTACTCGATGCTGCGCAATCAAGGCGTGCATATTTTGCCCAATACCGCCGGGTGCCACACAGCGCGAGAAGCAGTGCTCACCGCGCGCCTTGCGGCTGAGGCTTTGGGCTGCGATTGGGTCAAACTTGAGGTGATCGCCGATGACGACACCCTCCTCCCAGACACCAACGAACTGCTCATTGCCTGCGAAACATTGGCGGCCGAAGGCATGCAGGTCCTCGCTTATACCTCCGATGATCCAGTGGCTGCACGAAGGCTCCTCAGCGCCGGCGCCGCCGCAGTCATGCCCGCCGGGGCGCCCATCGGCACGGGTATGGGGATTTTGAACCCGCACAATATCCAGTTAATTACCCAGCTCGACGTGCCGGTGCTCATCGACGCCGGCGTTGGCACCGCCTCCGAGGCCTGCCGAGCCATTGAACTCGGTTGCGATGGTGTTCTCCTGGCAAGTGCCGTGACCCGCGCCCAACACCCCGAAGCCATGGCCCACGCCATGCGCCTTGCCATCGAGGCGGGCGAATACGCAGCACACGCTGGTCGAATCCCCGTGCGCGATCATGCACTAGCAAGCACCCCGATGGAAGGAAGGGCCTGGCGCGATGCAGTCCTCTAATCACCTCCCTCCCACCGAAGCCGAGCGTCTGCAACGCACCACCGTGCTTCCGGGCTGGGACGCACAGAAAGTCGCCAGCACCCACGTTGCCGTGGTGGGCAGCGGTGGATTGGGGTCCCCACTGCTGATGGGATTGGTTGCCTCTGGCATTGGGCGGATCACGCTGTATGAGCACGACACTATCGAGCTGCACAATTTGAATCGGCAGATTTTGTACGGGCGCGGGGACGTCGACAAGCCAAAAGCACAGACCGCCAAGGAGAAACTGCAGACCCTAGGCAATACTGCAATCGATTTGGCCGGGAGCTTTGGCGAAGATACAGAGCCGCAGGCGGACATTGTGGTGGACGCAAGCGACAATTTCCGCACCCGCTATATGATCGCGGACGCTTCGCCGGAACTGCCCTGCGTTTGGGGCAGCGTGTTGCAGTACGGCGGCCAAGTGGCGGTGTTTCCGCCAGGTTCATCCTTGCGCGACCTCTACCCCGAGCCGCCAAGCAATCCGCCCTCCAATGCCATTGGGGTCCTCGGCCCAGTGGCGCATGTGATCGGTTCCATGATGGCGGTGGAAACTCTCAAACTGGCGCAGGGACTCGGCCAGCCAGCGCAGCTCACCGTCTACGATGCGCTCAGCGCCACCACCAGGCAGTTCCAGTTGCGATAGTTCCCTGCTCAAAAGCCTCACGTGCTTGACGAACCACCTCGGCCGGATCCTCAGCCTGCATGATTTCGCGGACCATCGCCACCCCAGCAACTCCGGTTTCGGCAAGCTTTTCGACGTCCCCCACGCGCACATCACCAATCGCGACGATGGGGAGATCCGTGGCAGCAAGCAAGGGCGAATAACCCGCGAAGCCGAGCGGTGGGCGCCCGGAGTTCTTCGTAGGGGTGGGACGAAACGGCCCGGCGCCCAAATAGTCCAGCACGCCTGGGTGTTGCTTGTGGTAGCGCTGTGCTTGCTGCACCAATTCGAGCGTGCCGGTGGTGAGTCCGATGATCGCCTGCTCCCCCAGCAGGGCGCGCGCATGATGGGCTGGAAGATCGTCCTGGCCGAGGTGAACCCCATGGACGTGCGCTTCTTCTTGCATGGCGGCGTAGGCGACGTCTGCGCGGTCGTCGACAAGCACCCTCGTTCGCGGATTGGCCTGCTCCACGGCGCTGGCAACTTCAAGGGTGACGGTCAGGAGTTCGCGGGTGCTCACGTCCTTTAAGCGCACCTGAACCAAATCTGCCCCACCCGCGGCTGCCTGGGCTGCCTGCTCAGCGGGGTGGTTACCCATAGTGATTGCGTAGATCATGGCTCTACTATTGCACGTCTTCACACTTCAACCTGCCGAAACGTGATGTTGATTCTCCCCGCGCTCAGCCCGCAACCACTCGGTGCGGTGCAGGGAAAGAGCTTGGGCACACCATGAAACATCGCCCTCGATGGGCCGCCGAAGATCACAACATCGCCGCTCATCAGCCGCAGATCTTCATAGGGCTTGGTGCGGGTTTCATTGTTGCCCGCGCGGAAAATGGCTTCATCACCGATCGAGAGGGAAATGACCGGCGCGTTGGAATCTTCAAACGCGTCTTGGTGCATGCCCATCGAGGCGTCATCTGGGTAATAGTTCACCAACGCCGCTTCCACTCGGTAATGCTCAGCCCACGCGGCAAGCGACTCGTCCAATGCTCCAGCTTGAGCAAGGAGGTGGTGTGCCAGTTGCGTCCAGTGTTGCGGCACCTGCGGCACTGCCACTCCACCCCAGGACCGCACATACTGTTGCGATCCGTACTCCCAGTGCCTGCCCAAAGACAGCATGTGCACTTTCATCTCGCCCGATTTGAGCCTCGGTTTGCGCATGGCGAGCGCGCTGCCCTGTACCGTTCGCGCTAAATCACGGGCTTGCTGCACCAATTTGGATTGCACGGGAAATTTGAGCGCCCCGGGAAGATGCACGAGCCCTTCCCGAAGCCGGGCGGGTTGGCGTGCGGGGAGTGGGGCGTCGAAAAGCGTGGGCACAGCGACGATGTTATGGCCGCCTCGTGAAAAAATCGAGGAAAGAGCCGCGGGCCGCGCGACCTGGACTAGCCTAGGCCTCATGAGGATTCTGGTGTACGGCGCAGGCGCGATGGGCGTGTACTTTGCGCTTCGATTGCAACAGGCAGGCCACGAGCTCACGCTGAAGGCTCGCCCAAACACCCCAGCAACACTGCGGCTGAGCACCCCATCGGGGCAAACGTCCGCTGAGGTTCGCGTGCTCGATGAACTGGAATCTGAAGATTTCGACCTCGCACTCGTTTGCACCAAGGCTTGGCAGGTTCCCCAGGCCGCCACAGAGATCGGCAGGCATTGCCCCAACACGCCGATTGTGACCATGCAAAATGGCGTGACGGCACCCGAGCACGCGCACCGGGCTGCATCCAATCAGATCATCGCTGCGACATGCGTGGTGATTCTGGAGCGCACTGCCCCATCCACCGTCTCCTTGCTCGGCAACGATGCCCAGCTCACCATCGGCGAATTCACCCCCGGCAACATCACCATTGTGCTCAATGCTTTTGCATCTACGCCAATAACCGTGCACACTACCACCGACATTCGCCGCGCGCTGTGGAAAAAGCTCAGCCTGATCGGCCCCTACGGCGGTATTGGCGCCATCACGGGTCTCAGCGTCGGCGAAACGCGCGCTCACCCCAGCACACGCGGGCTCGTGCTCACCCTCATGGAGGAATTGCGGCAGGTTGCCAACGCCCAAGGCATTGAGCTTTGCGACGCCGACGTGAACGACTCCAAACGCCTCTACCTGGAAGTTCTCGATCCCAACACCACCGCCTCGATGCAACGCGACCTCGCCGAAGGCAAACCATCTGAGCTGGACGATCAGCTTGGCGCCGTGGCGCGCATGGCCAAGCAATCGGGCGTAGACACACCGGTGCTCAACGTAGTGGTGGGCGCGCTCGAGGCGAGAGAGGCAATCGCTCGCGGATGAACGCATTTGATCTTCGCGCCATTGGGCTCGGCCTGCCCGTTTCAGACGTCCTACACGACGTTGCCGATGCGTGTTCCCAACATCATGCAGCCGTGGTGCAAGCACCGCCTGGCACCGGTAAGACAACCCTGGTGCCACCAATGCTTGCCAACCAAGTTGAAGGCACCGTGCTGGTTGTTGCCCCGCGCAGAGTGGCGGTACGGGCGGCGGCGAAACGCCTAGCGACACTCGATGGATCGCGTATTGGTGATCGCGTTGGCTTCCGAATCCGAGGTGAATCCCATCCGGGTAGTCAGGTTGAATTCTTAACACCTGGCGTGCTGCTTCGCCGCCTGCTCAATGACCCGGAACTCGAAGGTGTGGGCGCGGTGGTGCTCGACGAGGTTCACGAACGCCACCTAGAAACCGATCTTGCGCTCGGCATGCTGATCGAGCTAAGTGAATTGCGTGAGGATCTCGTCCTTGTGGCAATGTCCGCCACACTGCAAGCAGCAACCCTCGGCAGGCTCATGGGCGCACCGATCATCCAGGCACATGCGCCAATCCACGACCTCGAAATCCGCTACCAAGCAACAAAACACCCACGAAGCTCGGTCAGCAGGGAGTATCTTGCAGAGGTCGCTGAGGTCACAGCGCAGGCAGCGTTGAGCACCCAGCACAGTGTCCTCGTGTTCGTCCCAGGCAAGCGCGAGGTGAATATCCTCAGCGAATTCCTTGAGCAACGCACCACCGTGCCCGTCTTTCCACTGCACGGCCAGCTTCGCGGCATAGAACAGGACGCCGCGCTATGCCACGAAGCCCAGCGCATCGTGGTAGCCACAAGCATCGCGGAATCCTCCATCACAGTTCCAGGCGTGCGCACCGTGATTGACACTGGATTATCCCGGCTGCCTAAGCGCAACACCGCCCGAGGCATCACCGGTTTAGTCACACTCAGCACGTCTCAAGCCTCCGCCGAACAGCGGGCCGGACGCGCCGGACGCGAAGGCCCAGGTACTGTCATCCGTTGCTTCAGCCAACAGGACTTTTTCCGCTTCGCACCTCACACAACACCGGAGATTAATTCGGCAGACCTCACCCCTGCACTGCTCACACTGGCGTGCTGGGGCACCACAGATTTGGCCACATTTCCCTTCCTCAGCCCGCCTCCCACTCGCGCGGTTGAGGACGTGCGCGCCGCGCTGTGCAGGCTCGAAGCCCTCAGTGAATCCGGTGCCGCCACTGAACACGGACACGCGCTCGCAGCGCTCCCCCTTGCCCCTCGGCTAGCCCACGCACTTCTGGTTTGCGGGAAGAACGCAGCAGACACGATTGCTGCCATCAGCTTGGAGGCGCGCGGCGACATCAGCAGGCTTCATAGCAACGCCGATATCAACAAAGAAAGCAAACGTCTCCGCGCACTCGCGCCACCATCCACACACCAGCACAGCGCTGGCGAAATCATTGCCAGAGCCTTTCCGGAGCGTATCGCCCGTGCCAGCACCGGATCATCAGGCGAATTTCTGCTGGCATCCGGCACCCGCGCCCGCCTAGACACGATCGAGTCATTGTCCGGGTGCCGGTGGATTGCAGTGGCGGGCCTACGCCTCACAGTAAAAGGCGAAGCGCTCATCAGTTCAGCCGCGCCCCTGCAACAATCGATAGCCGAACAAATAGTGGGCGTGGAGGAGCGCACCACCGCGAGTGTGGAAGACGGCCGCATCAAGGCCACACATGTACGCAGACTCGGCGCGATTGTGCTTAGCAGTACACCCACCAGCGTCGATACGAAAGAAGCTCAGGCGGCACTCTCTGAGCATGTGCGCGAGCATGGCTTAGACCTCTTCCAATTCGAACCGGCGGCCGAATCATTAAGAAAACGCCTGAAGTTTCTCCACCTTAACGTCGGCAAGCCATGGCCCGACCCGGCGCTGCTTCCGGCCGAGCTCTTCGAACCTGAAATCGCACAGCTTGCCCAAGGTGTTCCACCTGCGAAAATCCCCATGCTGCCTGCACTCAAGCGCGCTTTGCCTTGGCCCGAGGCTGCGGACATGGATGAGCTCGCGCCCGCCGCGCTGCGGTTGCCCAGCGGCAGAGACGCCGTGATCGACTATCAAGATCGACCCGTCGTGGCGGTAAAACTGCAGGAGTGTTTTGGGCTGACTGATTCACCCACTCTTTGCGGGCACGCAGTGGTATTCCACCTGCTTTCCCCCGCTGGCCGTCCGCTCGCGGTGACTGACGATTTAGCCAGCTTCTGGGCTGGGCCCTACCAAGGGGTCCGCTCGGACATGCGCGGGCGCTATCCCAAACATCCCTGGCCCGAAGATCCATTGCAGGCACAAGCCACCGCCAAGACCAAGCGCGCAATGCAGTCCTAGAAAGAGTCGGACGCTTTCAGAGTTCAGCGAGCCTCAGCGCACGAGCGGATTGACCATTGAAGATAGTCTGGAAGGCCAACGCAACAAAAGCCACCAAAACGGTGAAAACTATGTTTGGCCATCTCATCCGAGGACCGGCATCGCGAAAGGTAGTGAAGGGCCAGAAGCCAATACGCTCATCGAGCTCCATCACTAAACCAACGTACAAGAGAATATAGATCAGAAGTGAGTGAGCAACACCCCTGCTGAGTCCCAGCCAGACCATCATGAGTGTGGCGAGCCCGCAGCAAAAGAGCACGTTATTGTAGATCAACTCATAGGCGGGATAAGGACCGTCACCATATTCTGGGAACACCTTGAGCCTGAATATATCGACCACCGGTAGTACCAGTAGAATCGGCAAGTCGCCGGCCAAAAGAGAGAGTAGCTTCGCACGAGGAAGTCGCATTTCCTAAACGCCTTAACGGGTGCGAAACAGCACAATCAATGCCAATGCCCGAAGGACACCAACGATTTCAGAAAATGTGAGTGCGTAGCTTCCCTGGTCATTTGTTCTCGCGCCTCCTAGAGCTATCACGACTGGTGCAAAGAGATACGAGCAAAGCATTGCTGCCACAGTCACTGGAACACTAACGATAGAGAAGCGTATAAATTACAGTCCACTTCAATTAATTTTTCTTTCCCTCTAACCCCACTGTTGTAAAGCCAACACCGCACTCATCACTACTACCATCACAAGCAGCGCAATGCGCAGCAAACGATCGCCGCCGCGCAGCACAGTGCGCGCACCCAATTGCGCCCCGCAAATATTGGCAACCGCCAGAACCAGACCCAAACTCCACCACACCTGCCCCTCAATAATGAATACGCAGAGCGCACCGAAATTCGTGGCAGCATTCACTGCCTTCGCCATTGGTGCTGCGTGCAGCAGGTCGGCACCCAGCCAAGTGCTAAACGCCAAAAGGAGAAACATACCGGCACCGGGGCCGAACGCGCCGTCGTAAAGCGCAATGGCCACCGCCACCAGTAGCGCAAGGCGAGGCCGAGTTGTGCCCGGGCCGGATCCGAAGCCTGGTTTACGCGCGACAATCATGCCTACCAACAACAGCAAAGCGATGATCGCCGGACGCATGACGTTTCGGTCGAGGGAGCTTGCAATGAGCGCTCCCCCACCGGAGGCGAGAGCCGTCAACGGCAGGAATCGAAGCATAAAGCCGCGAGGAGGCGGCAAACGTTTCGCCAATCTGAGTGCCGCCGAGGTGGTTCCGGAAAAGCCTGCCACCTTATTCGTGGCCAGTGCCGCGGCGGGTGCCAAACCCGGGCATACCGCCAGCAGCAGCGGAATCAGCACGAGTCCACCACCGCCGATTACGGCGTCAATCCATCCCGCAACGCCAGCACCAGCAATCAGCGTGGCCCACGCCCCTACGCTGAGCTCCAACATGGTCACCTCCTTGATCGCTATTGTCGAGCATATGCCCTCTTTTCCAGCGCCACCGGATCGCAATCTCGCCGCACGCTGGGCCATCGTTGTCCCCGCATCGGTGGCCTTGGGGTGGATTTTGCAGCTATTCGACGTCCCCGCGGCATGGATTTTAGGCGGCATCGTGGTATCAGCATCGATGGCATTGGGCACGAGGAAAGAGCTGCCGATGAACAAGCGATTGTTCAGCTTCGGACGCGGCTTCATCGGGATCATCGCCGCACTCCCCCTCTTAGCCACTGGTGTAGGCACGTTGTTGACATTTGTTCTGCCTGGCATGGCGGTCACCGCCATTACCTTGGGGATTGGGATTATCGGCGGCCTGCTGCTTGCCCATTTCCAAACCGCGATTTCTAAACAGACGGGCATTCTGTCCATGCTGGCCGGCGGCGCGTCGATCATGCCGTTGCTGGCCAGGGAGTTTGGTGCCGACTTCCGATACGTCGCATTGAGTCAGTATCTAAGGCTTTTGGCTGTCTCGGTATCCTTGCCTTTTGTTGCCCATTGGCTGCTGCAAACAGGTGAGCATCCGCAGTACACGGGCGGTGCACTGAGCATGCACGAACAGCCGTGGTGGGCCATCACCGTCGTGGTGCTGATTGCCGCCTTCGGCGAAAGCCTGGGCAGAAAACTACACGTTCCCGTGCCTTCTGTCTTGGCGCCACTGCTGTTGATGCTGCTGGTGGGAGCCATCGCGCCGCCGGCGGACTTCACTCCACCATATCCTCTGCGCGTTTTTGCGTTCCTAAGCATCGGGTGGATGTGTGGCGGCTCATTGTCTTTTCCCACGTTGAAATCTTTTGCACGCTTGCTTCCCGCCACCCTCGCATTTATTGCAGTACTACTGTTTGGCTGCGCCGCAAGTGCTTGGCCGCTGACCCACTGGCTAGGCATCACGTATTTTGAGGCGTACTTGGCTACTTCGCCCGGCGCTTTAGAAACGGTCCTGGCCCTTTCCGCTGAAGGTGGAGCGGGCCCGGCAGTTGTGGCGATTCAGATTATCCGTCTCCTGGGCGTGTTGTTACTCGCGAGCGCGCTACCGAAGTTGCGGCGCAGCAACAGCGGAACCTAGCGCGCCATGAGCTTGTTCACCAGCGATTCCAAGGCATCAACTTCTTGATCGCCGAGCTGCAGTTCCTCGGCCATTTCAGCGTTCATTTTGGCCACCTGGGGCTGAATATCCTTCGATCGTTGGGTGAGAAACAGCCGTTTGAGGCGATAATCCAAATCCACCACTTTGCGTTCAATAAGGCCAGCATTTTCCATGCGCCGCAGCAGGGGTGAGAGTGTACCCGAGTCGAGATCGAGCGGATCTGCCAACTCGGTCAGTGTTTGACCATCGCGTTGCCAAAGCTGCCGCAACACCAAATACTGCGTGTACGTGATGTTCCATTCATCTAGGTAGGCATGAAAGATCCTTTGCATCACTCGGGCACCTTGGTAAAGGAGAAATGCCGCGCGATCTTCATTGCTGCTTCGGGCCAAAGCTTGTCCTTTCAACGAAAAGTCTTTTTTACCACTTCAACCCGGGGCTTGCCCATCGTTGGAAACCATCAAAAAGATCATCCACGTTCTCGGCCACAACGATTGCATCCAAATAGCGTGCTGGAATGAACCCCTCATCCGCCATGGAACGCAAAGCGGTGAGCAGCGGATCCCAGAATTCTTCCGTATTCAAGAGGCCAACGGGGCCAGTGTGTGGGCCCAATTGCTGGCGCACGAGAACTTCAAACAGTTCTTCAAGCGTTCCCATGCCTCCGGGCAAGGCCACGAAGGCGTCGGCCAGCTCCTCCATGCGGGTTTTCCGCTCGGCCATTGTCTCGGTGATATCCAACTCACTGAGATCTGGGTGCGACAACTCCAGGTCCACCAATGTCTTTGGCATCACGCCATGTACTCGCCCACCCGCTGCAAGGCAAGCGTTAGCTGTCTCGCCCATGAGACCCACGCTGCCGCCGCCGAACACCATCTTCACGCCCCTGTCCGCCAAGCCCGCCCCCAATGCGCGCGCTGCACGGGTGAACTCATCGCGGGCTCCATGGGCGGAGTCGCAGTAGACTGCCACGCTTCGAATCTCCGGCGCCAGGGCCTTCAGCATGATCGAGGAATCATCAGTGGAGTGCGTCTGGGTGACGAAGTCGTGGCGGGCATAGAGCTTCCGCGCGGGGCTTTGCTTCTCGACGTTCAACGTGATCCCAGGCCAACCGTGGTGGCGGCCGTGTGCGGTGGCCTCCTGGATGAGCCAAGAGCCTACGCCACGTCCCTGCCAAGTGGGATCGACGTTGAGCACCATTTCAGGCACATTGTCAGCAACATAACCCAGCCCCTTAATGAAGGTGACCCACATGGTGCCAACCACTTGATCTTCGGCGTCGTAGAGCACGATGCCGATGTCACCGCGATCCGGAACAAAGCTCAAGTACTCGCTATAGGGAGCTTGGGCAATGTCCTCAGCACTGTACTGTGCACCAAATCGGTTGATGTTAGCCAGGTACGCACGAGTACGCAGATCAATGTCCTCCGGCCGCATTGGGCGGGCGCGCAATTGGGTGACCGGTGGTTGTGTTGCTGGAACGCTCATGGAGACAGAGTGTAACGCTCCTGTAGTGCTGCTGAAGAATGCCACCAGGGAATTCCTGGCATGATCTGTACTGCTCTTTGTAATGCCCGTGTGCGCGCTTATGATGTCCCAATTGCTTCAAATGAATAACGAAGACCGCATATCCACAAAGGAATTCTACAATGAGCACTCATCACGCAGGTTCGCACGATGCTCGTGTAACCAAGAAGAAGCCTATAGCCCACGCCGTGAACTCGGAAGAAAGCTCCGTTTCAGAGGCTACGGAGCGTCTGGTGGAAGAGGGCACCACCCGTATTCGACGGCCTTTGGTGGCACTCATCACTACCGGCGTTATGGGTGGGCTAGAGATCGGCATCGGCCTGCTTGCCAAATATATCGTGGTGCGCGAAACCGGTAATGAACTGCTAGGAAGCATCGCCTTTTCCATCGCCTTCGTAATTTTGTTGCTGGCGCATTCAGAGCTGTTCACTGAGGGCTTCTTGGTGCCTGTTTCTGCTGTGGTTGCCGGTAAGGCTTCACTCAGAGGTCTTTTACGTTTCTGGGCTGGAACCGCCCTGGGCAACTTGATTGGCGCGGCCATTATCATGTGGATTCTGGTGAAGGCCTATCCCGGCGCGCATGAGTACTTTATTGAGGAAGGCACGCATTACTCGTCGATGGGATTGAGTCTTTCGGGGTTCCTCTTGGCCGCACTGGGCGGCATGATGTTGACCCTGGTCACGAGGATGCACCAGCATTCTGAGGAGACAATGCCGCAGGTTATTTCTTCCATGATCGGCGGTTCCATGCTCGCGGGTACGGGCATGTTGCACTCGGTGCTGGACACCCTCTACATTTTCGGCGGTATGTTCGCTGGCGCGGACATTTCGATCGTGAGTTGGTTGGGCTTCGTCTGGTGGGTTGCTTTGGGCAATATGGCAGGCGGCTTGCTGTTGGTATCGGGTATCCGCTTCGTCCGTGCTCGTGGAAGTATCCAGAGTTCCTCTTCGGGATCTGATCGCGAGAAGGCCAAGAAGCGCGCTTCGGCGCTTATTCAGAAGCATTAGACCTACTTGTCTAGCTGTTCAAAAACCGCCACGAGCCTGGAGTTTTCTGCCCAAGAACTAGGATTCATGGACTGCTAGGTGCAGCGCTTCTAGACAGAGACGTCTATCTTTGACTAGACTCTCGGTTTATGCACACCCTCGCGCGCTCAGCCCCCGTGTCCTACTTTGCGCGCCCAACGCTGCCCGCAGCGTCTTGCCTGCACTTCATCCGTCACTTTCAACCCATCACCCGTGGCGAATTGGTGCAGTACACCGGAAAGTCGCAGCCCACAGTCACCCGCGCTGTCGCAGCATTGCTTGACGCCCAACTCATCCGGGAGCGAAACGATCTCGCCATCGTGCAAGGGCCAGGCCGTCCAAAGATTCCGCTGGTGCTCGCCCCAAGCCCATTCGTGCAAGTTGGCGTAGCAATTGGTACGCACACCACCTATGTTGGCGCCTACTCCATTCGCGGGAATGCCTTGCAGGAGCAACTGGTGCACACCACTGCAGCCAAGCAGAGCCCCGAGCAATTCATCGCGACCATCGCCGACGCCATTCGTCACGTCGCCGCCGCAACCAATCTGCGCCTGGCCTCAATCGGCGTATCCACCTCCGGCACCATCGGCAGATTCGGCTACGTTAACGCCCCAAACCTCGGATGGCGCGGCGTTCCCCTGCACGAATTGCTGAGCACCCACTTCGATGTCCCCCTCAGCGTCAGCACCGCCATCCAAGCTATCGCCGGCGCAGAGCTGCAAAGTCAGACTCCCGATGAACCCCACACCACCTTGGTTCTGCACTCCGATGACTCTATCGGCGCAGCCCTCGCAGACGCGAAAGAGGTGCGAACCCTAGAGGTTGAGCGATCCTCGCTGCTTGAGGCCTCAATCCAGCTCGTCAGAAGCTACACCCCCAGCGCGGTCGTGCTGGCTGGCGACACCTTCGGCTCCAAAGCCGAGGCACGGCTCTTCCACCAAAGCCTCCTTCAGGAGGCGGCGCAGCCAGTGCAGGTGCGCATCTATCCGGCGCACCTGGAGAACGCTCGCGCCGCTGCACGCGCTGTCGCCATGGAACGCCTCATGCACGACCCCCTCGAACTCGCCTAGGAACGTCCGCCGGGGGCGTCGAAAAGCCAAGCTCTAGCTAAAACGAACATCCTGCAAATTCAATACCTCCGCATGCCCCGCATGAACCTTGGAAATGTCCACGTAGCGGCCCGCGTGCGGAATGAAGGACTGGGATTGCTCATCGCTGAGCTCACGACGCACCTTCGCCGGAATACCAGCTGCCAGCGACTTTGCAGGAATCTCTTGCCCCTCCAGCACCACGGCACCCGCAGCGATCAGGCTTCCGGCACCCACTCGGCTCCGAGAAAGCAACGTAGCCTTCATACCAACCAAGGTGCCATCGCCAACCTGCGAACCATGCACCAACGCCATGTGCCCAACGGTGACATCATCGCCCAGAGTGCAAGCGGCGTCGCGGTCCACATGGAGCACGCAATTGTCCTGAATATTCGTGCGCGCCCCCACCCGAATCGCTTGAATGTCCGCGCGCAACACGCAGCCATAAAACACCGAAGCATCCGGGCCGATCTCCACATCACCAATGATCGTGGCACCCGGCGCAATGAAAGCGGACTCATGAATTTTTGGTGTCTTCCCGTTCACCGCAATAATCAGTGGCTCTTGCATCATCGGACCTTCCTGTAGCACCTGGTTTCCTTGCACTTTTCGACGATAGCGCGGCCAAGCCACCAACGTCCGCTTTCCCTGTTTCCGTCATGCACTCGTCGGGCTAAGCTCTTTGACAATAGGAAGGAGCGCACAGCTTGCCAAAGCGAATCATGGATCACACCCTCCCACTCGCTGCACGTCTGCCTTCCCGCAGGATTTTTGAAGACGATTGGCGTGCCCGCCCCACCCCAGAACATCCCTTCTCCGTCGTGCTGATCCACGGCACTGGCGTCACCAAAGGCGATTGGATGGAGCTGGGCGAGGACCTGCGCACCCTCGGCTATGCAGTTTTCGCCCCCGATTTCGGCTATCGATCCACCACCCTGGTGGAAGAATCCACAGCTCAGGTTGCCGCCTACCTCGACGTGGTCCTGCAGATCACGGGGGCGCAGAAGCTCATTCTCGTAGGACATTCCCAGGGTGGGATCATCGCCCGGCGCTGGTTGCACCACCTGGGCGGGGCTCAATACACCCACCAACTCGTTTGCCTGGGAGTGCCCAATCACGGCACCACGCACGGCGGTGTCATGAGCCCACTGGGCAAGTCCAAGCGGGGCGGGGCGGTGCTGGACACGCTAATCCAAGGCTTTTTTGGGCAGTCGGGCTTCCAGATGCTCAACGATTCCGACATCATCACGGCACTCAACGCCCGAGGTGAAACCTGCAAAGGGGTGCACTATTCCTGCATCACCACCTTGTCTGATCGAATCATTCAGCCGGTGGAGTCTTGCTTCTTGCTGGGCGCCAATAATCTCTATGTGCAAGACATGGACAGCAAGATCTTCGTGTCACATGAAGATCTGCCGCATCACCCCTTGGTGCGCGAAATGGTGGTGGATGAGATCGTCGCCGCCGAGCCGCAACTGCCCCACGAAGCCTAAGAATCCAGGCCTGAAAGCAAAGCCTGCCTTTACTAAGGCTTGGATGTGGTTGCTTGCAGGGTTTTGCTCAACCTGTGAGCATGATGCAACACCAACCATTTCCTCAAAGGGGCAACAATGAGCATCAGCGAATCAGTACTCGAGCACTACGAACCGCACGATTCCAACCTAAATTCCAGACTGAACTGGCTTCGGGCTGGAGTCCTGGGCGCTAATGACGGCATCGTCTCCGTAGCTGCCCTACTTTTAGGCGTTATTGCCGCGGGCAGTTCGGATGCTGCGATCTTTTCCGCTGGCATTGCGTCCACGGTGGCGGGTGCAGTGTCGATGGCGCTCGGTGAATACGTTTCTGTGTCCGCCCAGCACGATTCTGAGAAGATGCTCATTGCCAAAGAACGCAGCGAGCTTCAAGAATTCCCTGAACAGGAACGCGACGAGATGGCCCAGATTCTCGGCTCTTACGGCATCTCGGAGAGCACTGCGCTTCAAGCCGCAGAAGAAATCAGCGCGGGTGATCCCATTCGAGCCCACCTTCGCTTAGAACTCGGTATCGATTCTGAGGACCTCACCAATCCAATCCACGCCGCGTTTTCTTCTGCCATTTCTTTCGCCTTGGGCGCGCTGCTTCCCCTGCTTGCGGCCTGGTTAGCACCTCATGCAGCGATCGCCGTAGCACTGGTGACCTTGCTGGCATTGTTCATCACCGGATTTGTATCCGCCAAGCTTTCAGAAACCTCACCCTCGCGCTCCTGCATGCGTTTGGTGATCGGCGGCATGGCGGGCCTTGCGCTCACCTACGGTGCGGGTGCACTCTTCGGGGCAGCCGGATAAGCCATTAGCCCTGCACCTTCGGGGGAGCTGATGTAGCGTCACATCCATGTGCGCCTCAGCTCCCCTTTCTCATGCACCCAGCCGCCCTCGCGTACTCTCCATCGCCGGTACCGATCCCACCGGTGGCGCAGGGGCGCAAGCGGACATCAAGGCGATCAGCGCAGCAGGCGGTTACGCCTTATCCGCTATTACCGCGATCGTGAGTCAAAATACGCAAGGCGTGCGTGAGGTTTTTACCCCACCAACGTCGGTGTTGGCCTCGCAATTGAACAGCATCAGCGAAGATGTAGCCATCGATGCCATCAAGATTGGCATGCTTGGTCAGAGCGCCACCGTGAAGTGCGTGTGCGATTGGCTCACGCGGCAACTGCCGAACAATGTGGTAATTGATCCGGTGATGGTTGCTACCAGTGGGCATCGGCTACTCGATAACGAAGCTGAACATGCGCTACGTGAGCTGCTACCGCTAGCGACGCTGATCACCCCAAATATCCCTGAACTTGCGGTGCTCGCCGGTGGTGAACCTGCCACTTCCTTGGAGGCGGCGATCGAACAGGCTCAAGAACTGCAGCAACACTGTGACACTGCCGTGCTTGTGAAAGGCGGCCACCTCGGATGCAAACCACTGAATGCACTGGTGAGCGCGCAATCAGTGGCGATTATCGACAATGAGCGGGTGCACACCCTCAACACCCACGGCACTGGTTGCTCACTTTCCTCCGCCATCGCTACCCGCCTGGGAGCCGGAGACGATCTATTGCGGGCATGCACCTGGGCCACGCGATGGTTACACGGCGCGTTGGTTCACGCCGATGCGCTGCATGTAGGCAAGGGCAATGGCCCGGTGGATCACTTCTATTATCTAGAGCCTCCAGTGTTCGATTAAATTGCCCGCTTCCAAATCCAATAGTGCCTGCTTCCACGCCACTCCACCGGCATAGTTGCCGATTCCACCCGAAGCAGGAACAACGCGATGGCACGGCAGAAGCACCGGTACAGGGTTTGAAGCACATGCGCTGCCCACCGCGCGTGCCGCGCTCGGCTTCCCCAATGCACCGGCAAGCTGTGAATAGGTCCAGCGCTCACCGTAGGGAATACGATCCAGCATGCTTTGGGCCCGTCGCCGGAAAGCTGGCCCCGGCTCAAGATCAAATGTGAGCTCAAATCTATGGCGCTTGGCGGAAAAATATTGTTCAAGCTGCTTTTTCGCGGCGGCGGTGTGCTGATTCGGCTGTTCTTCGAGCGCCTGAAAAGACACAAAGCGCACCCCCATGTCAGTGGCTTGAATACTCAACGGGCCACAAGGGGTGCGCAGCGTGCTGCAGTACAACCTCAATTTACTGATAAGAGACGAACCAGGGTCGCGGTTTCACGTCATTGTAGGTCTGCTCTGGGGTGAACATGGGCTGATCTTCGTCAAAGAAGTTCTTCCATGCCATGAAGATTTCCGGCTGGAGGTCCTGGCGAATAACGTTCCAGGTGTCGAACTTCTGCTCCGGAGTGCCGTGGCCATCAGCGTGTAGGACAAAGGCAAGCTCAGGGTGATCCACGTTCAGATCTTCGCGGTTCTGAATCATTTGCACCTGGAACTGGTGGAGCACCAGAGCCTTTTGCGGCAGGTTGTTCTCGCGGACGAAGTTTGCCAACCACTCGGAGGTCTCATTGATTTCCGAAGCCTCCACGTTGCCCACGCGCTGCATGGGTACCTCGCCAGGCTTGATGCGCCACTCAGGATCCAACGCCAGACCCACGTTCGGGTTCTTCAGCAATTCTTCATAGCGCTTGGCCTGGCTGAGGAAGTCTGCCTGGCCCGATTGCAGGTCAAGTACCGCGTAGCCACCGGCATTGGTGATGGCGTCAATGTAGGGCTTGAGTTCTTCCGGATCAGCCTCGTTGGAGTAATCCCCATCGGGGCCGGGTTCCGCGGCGGCCACGGTCGCGATGATTTCAAATGCTGGAATCACAGGCTGGGATTCCATCGGTTGATACTCTGCAACCAATTCCTCCGCCTTCTTCACGGCATCTTCGGGCTTGTATTCGCCCATCACGCCGAGAGCGCCACCAGAGGGATGCCCATAGAGAGCGATCATTCGCCTGCCGGGGAATACCAGTCCGCCGCCACCGGCGACCTCACCGTTTTTCGCTAGTTCGAGGCGCTCGTCAAAATTGTTTTCCTGCACAAAGCCCTCGCCCACGGCCAGCACTTCGGTGTCGGGGTTTTCCATGACGTGCTCGGATTCGCGAGGATCGCTTCCCTGCAGCAGATCAACCGGGGATCCGAGGGCTCGTGCCGTGGCCGCGGACGCAATGGAGGTAGTGCTGTTGAGCAGAATCGGCTCGCCCTCGCGTTCCTTCTTCGGCTTCAACTCAACAATCTTTTGCAAAATATTGTCTTTGTTGACGTCCTCAGGCAGGTTTTCCTTGGCCTTCTCGGGATCCACGTGTTCCGCCTCGGCACCGAGGCGATCGATTTCCTTTTGGACTTCCTCGGAATCTCCTTCGAGCATCGGAATGCCCTGCTCTACGGCCTGCTGCGCACCGGCCCACTGCTCGGCCAGGCTGTCGCCGGCAACCACAACTTTCTTGCTTTCCTTGAAAAGCTTCGCAGAGGTGGCAGTGCCATCGGCGCTGGCGATGCGTTCGGTTTCCTTGAAGTCTACCGAGGTGTCATTGTCTGGCGTAGCACCATTGCTGCAGGCTGCGAGACTCAGCGTTGCTGCCGCAGCGAGGATTGCGCGAGAGAGTTTCATACAAGCCACCTTATATGAGGGTGTTGGTCGTGGTGGACACCAGGACTTTTCCGACGCCCACGTCACAGAAGTTTCACGTGAAACGTCGAAAAGCTACTGGCTAACGCCTGCCCAAGTACACGGAATCGACGCTGCCGTGGCGCGAACAGCGCGCATCCCATCCGTCGGGGCGAACCTGCACCACCATGCGGCGACCGCAGATCTGGCAAAAACGGGGGGCTTCAAAGCCGGCGCGGGCAGAGGGGGAAAGGCGTTGTTCCTGCTCAACGGGCTTTCCAGTGTTAGGATGAAACTTCGGCGCGTCACCGGCGAGCAGCGCCTCAAGCAACTCAGTGGAATCAGTCTTCGCCATTAGACACTCGTGTTCAGCGCCTTGATGGGAAGACGCAGCTTGCCCAGCATGTCCAAGTCCTCTTCCATCGGGCGGCCCAGCGTGGTGAGGTAATTGCCAACGATTACCGCATTAATACCACCGAGGAGCCCCTGCTCAGTGCCGAGATCACCCAGTGTCAGCTCACGGCCGCCAGCGAAGCGCAGGATGGTCTTGGGCAACGCCAGACGGAAGGCACCGATGGCGCGCAGGGCGTCGGCGGTTTCCATGAGTTCTTTATCCTCAAACGGAGTGCCCGGGCGTGGATCGAGGAAGTTCATGGGCACTTCGGTGGGATTAAGTTCTGCCAGGTCAGCGGCAAATTCTGCGCGCTGCTCCAGGGTTTCACCCATGCCGAGGATGCCGCCGGAGCACACTTCCATGCCCGCTTCGGCAACCATGCGCAACGTGTCGCGGCGCGATTCCCAAGAGTGTGTAGTCACAACGTTGGGGAAGAAGGAGCGCGCGGTTTCCAAGTTGTGGTTGTAGCGGTGCACACCGGCGGCAGCCAGACGATCCACCTGCTCTTGGGTGAGAATGCCAACGGAGGCAGCAACCTCGATGTCCACCTCAGACTTGATGGCAGCGACGGCCTCTTCAAGCTGGCTCATGAGACGCTCGTCCGGGCCCTTAACAGCGGCCACGATGCAGAACTCGGTGGCACCGGATTTCTGAGTCTGCTTCGCGGCTTCCACCAAGCCAGCGATGTCGAGCCATGCGGAACGCACCGGCGATTGGAACAGTCCGGACTGAGAGCAGAAGTGGCAATCTTCGGGGCAACCACCGGTTTTCAGCGAGATGATGCCTTCCACCTCGACTTCCTCGCCGCACCACTTCAAACGCACTTCGTGGGCGAGTTCAAGCAGCTCATTGATGTGCGAATCGTCGAGCTTGAGCACCTCGAGCACTTCGTCTTTGCTCAGGCCCTCGCCCTTTTCCAGCACCTTCTCGCGTGCAAGTTCCAGAATCGCTGCGCTCATCGCGTCTCACCTTTCGACGTGTGTGATTACTCCCTGGCAATCCTAGTCCCAAACTTGAACAGTGTTTAGCTTTTCCGCTTCGCGTTAGGCTTCAAAGCATGCAGCACAAGCTTTTCGACGACACCCTCGCCCTCCTCACCTCCCTGATCCAAGGGGCGTGCGTGAATAACCTCACCCCGGAATCCGGGCAAGAGGTCCGCAATGCGGACACGCTGGAGAGATTCTTTGCAGACTCTGGGGCACAGGTTCAGCGCTTCGAACCTGTACCGGGACGGGTGAGCATCGCGTTCACCGTACCCGGCAGCGATCCGCAAGCTGCCCCAATCACATTGCTGGGGCACACCGATGTGGTGCCGGTGGATGAGGCTCGTTGGAGCTTGGATCCATTTTCCGCCGAGGTGCGCGATGGCAAGATCTACGGCCGCGGCAGCGTAGACATGCTCTTCATTACCGCCGTCATGGCCGCAGTTACCCGGGAAGTTGCGCGCGAGGGTGGACTGCCCGGCACCGTGACCTTTGTCGGGCTTGCCGACGAAGAAGCCCGTGGCGGACTCGGGGCCGCCTGGCTACGTGAACATCATCCCGATGCGTTCTCCTGGGAGCACTGCCTTTCAGAAACCGGCGGTGCCCACCTGCCCACCGCCGATGGTTCCGATGCAGTAACGGTGTACGTAGGTGAAAAAGGTGCAGCCCAACGCCGCATTCACGTGCGAGGTGATGCTGGGCATGGCTCGGCGCCCTATGCCAAAGATTCCTCAATTGTGAAGATCGGCGAGGTAGCACGCCGAATAGCTGAGATTCAACCCAAGGTGAGCGACGATGATGTGTGGCGCGGGTTCGTGCACGCCTTCCGCTTTGATCCACAGACCGAGACCGCGGTATTCAGCGGCACGGACTACACCCCGCTTGGAGAACTCGCGGCGTTCGGTGACGCCATCTCGCATCTGAGCATTGCCCAAACGGTGCTGCGAGCAGGGCAGGCAATCAATGTGCTGCCCAGCCACGCCTGGCTGGAGCTAGACATTCGCACCCTGCCCGGCCAGAGCGATGAAGACGTTGATGCACTGCTATATGAAGCCCTGGATGGCATCGACGTTGAAATCGAGCACCTCATCTGTGAAGAAGCCACCGTCTCCCCTATCGAGCATCCCCTCTATGCAGTGCTCTCGGAAGTGTTGCAGGAACTGTTCCCCGGCGCAGCAGTAGTACCGACGATTGCCGCTGGAGGATCCGACCTGCGCTTCGCGCGGCGCGCCGGTGGCGTCGGCTATGGCTTTGCCGCCCACGCCCGCGAAAGAACGCTCGGCGCCGTCCACGCGCAACTGCATTCCCACGACGAATACTTGCACCTTGAGGATCTTGACCTCACCCTCCAGGCCTATGACGCGGTAGTTCGAAAGTTCTGCGGAGATTCCAGAGGCTCAGAGTGATACACAGACTGAGACTTTTATCACTGAGAGGGTGCGTCTGAAAAATCGAGAAAGGTGGATACTGCCTGGTCAGAAGGGCATTTGCCAAAATGTGGGCATTTCACACTGATAAACCTGTGAGCTTCAATCACACTTCAGTTTTATTCAAACTGTGGAATTCACCAAGAAGCAATTACATGAAGTTCTCGAGAGCTTCCGAAGGCGCCATTGTTATTGCAACTGTGGGGCCACTCCCCTCAAGCGAACGCCCAGCCACTTGGCGTGGTTCAGCGTATTTGCGGCAAGCGGAAGGCGTTTACAGTATGCAGCCGCATGAGCTGCGGATGATCGAGGTACCCAAGGCCGCTTCAGAACTCGCATGGGATTTTGACGCACGAACCCCACCAAATTCCACGTTCGATCTGCTGGATCAGAACCTGGTTGATGAATGTATCAACCGTTCCCGCGAGACGAGCCAGAGGTTTCGAAGCCTGGACGACGACAAACTTCTACGCTCCCGCAGCGTCCTCGACGCCGAGGACAACCCCACCCTCGCGGGACTGTACGCGGCTTGGCTTCTTTCTCCAAGGTGTGTACCCCTTCCCTTTCCGTTACCATCGCCGAGCAGCTCGACACCACACAAAGCCCACACCGAGTGCGCGACCTGGAACCGCTGAAAGGACCTGTTCCTTTTCTCCTCAATGAGACAATGCGATGTCTCAAGCATCACCTTCACGAAGATGAGGTGTATCAGGCTGATGGTCATATGCACCACGTGGAAGAGATTCCGCTCACCACGATCAGGGAATTCGTCGCGAACTCCCTTGTGCATAGCAATCTGAGCCCCAAACACTTTGACTATCGGTAAATCCATCCACATCAGGCTGCGCAAAGATCGCTTGATCATTCAGAGCTCTGGTGGTTTGCGGGGCGTTGGCGTTGAGCAGCTCACAAGCTCCTCACATGTTCAGGCAGCGGTGAATTAGCGACTCTACGACATTGCCAAGCAGCTCAAAACCACCTCCGGGGCGAACGTGATCGAGGGTGAAGGCGGCGGTGTTGCCATGGCGTTGGAGCAACTCAAGCAGGCAGGCTTAGCTCAGCCCCAACTCACCGATACTGGTACGTAATTTACTGTGGTTATTTGGAGAAACTCCAACAACCCGGCCCCTTTGCATCCTTTTGAGCGGATCACAACCAATGGCTCGACGATCGCTGAAGTATTGTCCCAAGCGTCTTCTACGATGACAATCAGCGAGATTGCACAGCGTAGCGATCTATCTGTGGCAAAAACCGCTATGCAATCAATGCGTTGTTAGAACAAGGCTTGATTATCCGCAAGGGCGGCCATGGCAACCGGGCCACCACCTATCAACTGCCCCGCTAAGCTGCGCAACCCTACCTCAGCTCGGGCGCACCGAGCACATATTGGATCTGTGCCAGGTGTTGGATCGCATCGTCAATGATCGATATGAGGCGGACGCCAAAGGTCACGTTGGCGTCGATAAGCTTTTTGGCTTCTACGGCGCTGAGCTGGGCGGTGTATGCACGGGTGGCCGTGAGGCTCTGGCGCACGTAGTCCAGTAGCGCTTCGAGCTGATCCTGCGTTTCCACCCGCATAGCGCGTGCCTCGGCCTCGCTGTGCCCATAACCCATGGGATCTCCCGTGGAGCCGAGCCCTGTGCGTTGCGCAAACTCCCCGCGCGTCCACACTTGTTGACCCCCAGAAAGTTCAATGAGCTGCATGTCTAACTCGCGACCAGTGTGCCAGAGAAGCCAGACAATGGAGTTGGGGTGACCGCCGAGATGCGCATTGGCGCGTTCCACGCTGAGGTGCTTGTTGGCAATCTGATCCAGGACGTACAGCGGACGTTCGGAGAGGTCGATGAGGAGTTCGTGAAAAGTCATGGCTTCGACTGTAATTGCGCACGCACCCACAATGGCCCGGCGATGGCTAGCGCCAGCACGAGTATACCCATGGCACCGGCGAGGATGGGCAAGCCGAAAGCGGCAACGATGGGGCCTGCAAGGATACCGCCGCTGGCACCACAGATATTCATGATGAGGTCGTTGCGTCCCTGGAATGCTGCGCGTTCGGCAGGCTTAGTCACGCGAACCAGAAGCGCCGAGCCTCCCACGAGGGTGGCGGACCATCCGAAGCCCAGCAGGATCAGCCCGACAAGAACGCCCACCTGACTTTGGGCGAAGATCACCACCACCGCCGCGGCAGTGACGTTGAGCAGCACACCAAGAACGATGGCGCGCGATGCCCCGGCGCGGTCAGAGATGATGCCGAAGATCGGCGCAAGGGCATACATGGCACCCACATGCCCAGAGATCACGATGCCGATCCACCCCAGGCCCGCGCCGTGGTGATGCAAATGCACTGCCGTCATGGACATGATGCCGATCATGGCGAAATGCGAGGCAGCCACGGTGACCATGGCAAATACGGCCTCGGGGTTGCTGCGTACCCGGATCCTCTCACGCTGCGGCTTGTCACTGGGGCGCAGCTCGGGGCGTAGCCCAAATTGCAGTAAGAGGATGCCTAGGAATTGCACAGTGATGCACAGCAGGTACGCGCCTGCGAATTGCACAAGGCCAAAGTGGGCGCCGATGCCCTCGGTGAGGCCGATGAGCTGCGGCCCAACCACCGCACCCACGGTGGTTGCCCACATCACCAGGGAGAGGTCGCGACCCCGGTGCTTGCCCACTGCCACGTCGACGGCGGCGAAGCGAGCCTGATAATTAGTGGCCACCTCACCGCCGAGCAGCAGGAAGCCCAGGAGCACGAATGGCGCGAATCCAAGTTGCGCGCCCGTCAGTGCGCTGACAGCACCGAGGATGCCAAGGCTTAGGCCTACCGTGAGCGAGGCGCGCCTGCCTCTGGCTGCCACCACGCGCCCCAGCGGAACCGCCCACAATGCGGCACCGCCCATGGTCAGCGCGAGTGCGGTGCCTCCCCAGGCGGATCCGAGCAGCTCAGAAATGAGCAGGGAGCCCATGGAGAAGGTCACACCGTGGCCTAGTCCGGCCATCACTTGGACGAACATGAGGGTGGCGATGACGCGGCGTCGATAAGCTGGGGCGACGGTGGCGGGAGTAGACATGCGCTTTAGCCAAGCACGAAACATACCGCTTTGTCTAGTTTACGCAGACAATTTATTCTTCTCCCCCTTCGAACAAATTCCACTACGCTTATAGTTTGATCTTCCGAAGGGACAAGCCGTGATCGAATTTCAGCAGGTTAGCAAGCACTACGGCCAAGCCCGCGCCGTGGAAAACTTCACCTACACCTTTCCCGAGCGCAAAATTACCGTGCTCGTTGGCTCCTCCGGCTGCGGCAAAACCACCCTCCTGCGGATGGTAAACCGCATGGTCACGCCAACATCAGGTCGAATCACGGTGCGCGGCGAGGACATCTCAAGCACCGACCCCGTGGCGCTCCGGCGCTCCATCGGCTACGTCATCCAATCGGGCGGCCTCCTGCCCCACCGCACAATCCTCGCGAACGCCAAAACGGTGCCGCTATTAAATAAGGAATCCAAGCAAGAAGCCTATCGACGCGCCACGAACGCCCTCCAAGCCGTTGGCCTTGGCGAGGAACTGTATAAGCGCTACCCCGCTCAGCTTTCCGGCGGCCAGCAACAGCGCGTTGGCGTGGCCCGAGCCCTGGCAGCCGACCCCGACATCCTGCTGATGGACGAACCCTTCGGCGCCGTGGATCCGATCGTCCGCGACTCACTCCAGACCCAGCTCCTCGAACTCCAAGAGCGCCTGCAAAAGACCATCGTGCTGGTCACCCACGACATTGACGAAGCCTTCCGCCTCGGCGACGAAGTGATCGTGCTGGAAAAAGGCGGGCGCATCGCCCAAGCCGGCACCCCCGCTGAGCTGCTAGCCAATCCAGCAAGCGAATTCGTGGCTGAATTCGTGGGTGCCAAGAACAGCCAGCGCAAACTTTCCACCACCACGCTCAACGGACGCACCGTTGTAGTGGACGCCTCCGGCAAACCGATCGGAGTGATCGAATGACCTGGCTCTCTCACGCCTGGCTCCAAGTGTGGAGTCTGCTCTTACAGCATCTGAGCCTCGCGTTACCGGCGATCCTCATTTCCATTGTTGTAGCAACGCCCTTGGGCATGCTCGCGGCACGCACCAAACGCATAGGCAACCTCTTGGTGGCCAGCACCGCGTTGCTTTATACCGTTCCCGCGCTGGCAATGTTGGTGATTTTGCCGTTCATCGTTGGCTTTCCGCTTCGCTCAGAAATCAACGTAATGACGGCGCTGTCGCTCTATGGCATCGCCCTGCTGGTTCGCACCGCCACCGATGCCTTCAAATCCGTCCCCGAGCACGTGCGCACCGCAGCGCTTGCACAAGGGGTAAGTCCTCAACAATTGCTCTGGAAAGTGGATCTGCCACTGGCCATACCGGTGCTCATTTCGGGCATCCGAGTAGTGAGCGTATCCACCATCGGCCTGGTCACGATTGGCGCGCTCATTGGTGTGCCAAGCCTCGGCTCCCTCTTCACCGACGGTTTCCAGCGCGGCATTAACGCCGAAGTCTTAACCGGCATCGTGCTGGTTGTGCTCTTGGCCTTGCTTTTCGACGTCCTCGCGCTCGCCATCAAGCGCGTGCTCGCCCCCTGGGAGGCAAAGGCATGACCTGGATCGACGATCTCTTCGCCTCACTCACAGACGCCTCCGCTTGGTCTGAATACTGGCTCAGAATCACACAACACCTCGGCATTTCCTTCCTCGCCGTCTTTATTGCCGCGCTGCTGGCCCTGCCCGCTGGCATCGCCATCGGTCATACCGGGCGCGGCTCCCTGTTCGTAGGTGGCATCTCCGGTGCCGCTCGAGCTTTGCCCACCCTGGGCCTACTCACCATTTTTGGGTTGATCTTTGGTATCGGTATCAAGGCACCGCTGATCGCGCTTGTCATTCTTGCGATCCCTTCCCTGCTCGCGGCCACATATTCGGGCATCGCCGCAGTGGATCGCAACACTATCGACGGCTCCCGGGCAATGGGCTTTACTGAAGCGCAACTGGTGAGGCGCATTGAGCTCCCACTGGCGGCACCCGTGATTGTGGGTGGCTTCCGCAACGCTGCACTGCAGGTGATCGCCACCGCCACGCTCGCCGCATACACCGCAGACGTGGGTTTAGGCCGCCTAATTTTTCACGGACTAAAAACCCGCGACTACATCGAAATGCTCACCGGATCCGTCCTCGTCATCCTATTAGCGTGGCTCATCGACCTGCTCTTTGGGCGGGTAGGCACACTGCTGAAAGGAAAAATCCACGGTTCTTGAGGGTCGGTAGTAAACAACTATCCAAACAACTCACAACAACTCGAAATAACTACTTACATAGTGATTGACCTAGGCTTTCAGTCGAGAGCACCGTCATCTCAGACCCAATAGCTATCGAATAATTGATTCGATTATCGGTAACTTTGAACACGCCGGTGGAAATGCCGGGGTTTGGACTACCCCCGTGCGACAGTGGTCGCTATGAACCCACACGCCGACTTTCTCAACGCCTGTTGGATGCCCCGCGCACCCCTGTCGTCCGATGCGAAAGACGGCACCTACAAACGCACCACGCGAGCCAAAGCACTCACGCTGGCGTACATCGAAGCCAACCCGCTGGTTTTGCAGTCGCTGATCATCACCGACCACGACGGCGGCATGGCAGACGAACTTCCCGGGCTTCTCGGGCTTCCTGCGCCCTCCTGGACGGCGTTAAACCCCCACACCAACTCAGGACACATCGTCTACGCCCTCGCAGCCCCTGTGTGCCTCACAGACGCCGCAAACCGACGCCCCATCCGACTGCTCGCACGCATCGAATCAGGACTCGCAACGATCCTTGAGGGCGACCCAGCTTTTACCGGCAGGATTACCAAGAACCCCCTCAGCGAAACCCACCTGCCCATCTGGGGAGAAGACCAACACCGCTACGGACTCAAAGAACTCGCCACAGCACTAAGCAACCTCGGCGCACTCCCCCGCTACGACGACCACAAAGCACTCACCACCAGCGGCGTTGGACGAAACGTCGATCTCTTCGACTACCTACGCAAATGGGCATACACCAGGCGAGGCTCCTACCAAGACCAAGCCGAATGGGAAGCCATCGTCCTTGACCGCGCCACACTGCGCAACGAAGACAAAATCGCCAACGACTACACACGCGGAGCACTCAACCACAACGAAGTCATCCACATCGCCCGCTCCGTCGCCAGATGGACATGGCGCAACATCGCCCCCATCCCCACCGACGAATGGCTCAAACAAAAACAAGCCGAACGCGGACGCAAAAGCGCCAACAAACGCTGGGGAAAAAATGATGCGAAAAAAACGGTTAAGAAGCTAATAGAGGTTCCTAAAAATGCTTAAACAACATCCAAGGAATGGCTGGTCAGTGAAGGAACTTCATGAGAGAACTGGCGCTGCCAAAAGTTCAATAATTCGCTGGACTTCAGAGCCTCGTGAGGACTATCTAGCTAAAGCAAAAATGAAAAGAAACCGAGTAGCGAGTCTCAGGGCAAAAGGACTCGGTATTCGAGCTATTTCCGCCGAGACCGGCTTTTCGGTTGGGACTGTCCATCGGTATGCAAAAGCCATTCAGGTAGAAGCACCTAACGCTTAAGAAATCCTCTTGAACATTTAAGTCATTCGCCTCTTTTGAATGACGCCTGGCATGCCACCAAAGAAGAGAGCAAGCAAAAGCGCTCCCAACACTAAATACGGCGACATGTCAGCTTTGTAGCTGGTCACGACAAAGCTAATAAGGCTTAGAACAAAGACAAAGGCTGCAAGAAGTCTTTGTCCTGTGGAACCAAGCTTTGCAAAGGCCTTTGGCGCTATAAAAGCCGCGAAACACACGCAGATAACAGCAATTATCGTCATGATCATTATCTTTCTAGTCGAAGCAAGACTGTGCGGCACCTGCTGCCTCTCCGCCGAGCGTCGCAGCAGCAGTGCCAGCCATGAGACCGGTTCCGGCCGCCCCTAGAGCGCACTTCCAATTAATGCGCTCCTGACTCAGAGCGTGTGCAGTTTTGTCAGAAATCGAGACCTGCGCCGTCGCGTCATTGATCTTCTCGACATTCACGAACGGATAGTCAGACAGCTCTTGAGAAATATTCTCTTCCTGTCCACCAGCTCCAACCAGAACCACGTCATCGCCACGTTGCTCTACATGTGCGTTATCAACCTTGATCTGAGTGACATTCTCCGAAGTGCGCAGAAGCGAGTACGTTCCGGTGTTTTCATCCGAGATTGATGCTCGATCAACAGCGAAAGCTTGTTGCGGTGCTGCAAATGATGAGCCAATAGCTACCGCAGCCAACAGTCCAGAAGTCCACTTACGAAGATTCATAACACTTCCTTCTGCTTGGGTAGAGGTCCAGGAAAAGCAAAACGGACACCACCAAAAATATGATCCCCGTTACATCGCTTAGTGACAAGGGTAACCATGAAGAACGTTTCCATCAAGAACGGATCATCAATTCACCGCCGATATGTTCCGCTATACGTCCCGCTATACGTTCCCGTATATGCGCGCTTTCAACGTCTTAGAGTTGGGCGTCTTGTAGACAGTTCTACAGCGTGAAAACACCCTGTTTTTCGCTGTTCAGGGCTTGAAAACGGGGTGTTGTTCTTTTTCTGTCGTGGTTCGCTCGGGGTTGGTGATCGGAGTGGGGTTATAAGTCTGGCTATAAGTCGTTGGATAAGTTCGCGCGGTTTTTATTCATCACACAGGGGACGTACCACCCCACCGGGCAGTCTCAAGCGATCACCGGGTGTTTGCCAACGGGGTGTGTTGTCGCGGCGTAAGCAGCGGCTGTGACCGTGGATTCTCAGAGAGCATAAAGTGTATTGATTTCGCTGCGTGACGCAACGAAACAGCAGCAAGACAGCGCGCGACTACGAAAGTTGGGCGTGTGCTGCCGATCGGGGTGAGGGGTAAGTGTGCGGTTCGGGTACGGGTAGGTGGGTTCGATGCCGAACATGCGTAGTTGTTGCTCAAGGTGTTCGATGCGGCGTTGTTGCGCGTTGACCTGTCTCCGTAGTGCCGCCATGTCCCGCAGATCGCGCTCTAAGCCCGTTTGCGACGTTTCCACACCCCGGATGGGTTCGTGGTTTGTGCGCTCCTGGCGCTGTTTTTGACGCTGCGCAAGCGAACGGCTCGACGACACCGCCGTGGCTTTGTTCACTACACCCGCGGCGACCATGCGGGCACGTAGCCGCGACCGGTACGACTGTTGCCGACACCAAGCCGAGCAGAACCTCGCACACGCCCGGCCGACGCGCACACGAATGTTGCCCCCACAGACCTCGCACGCACCCACGACCAAAATCCACTTCCCTTAGTTCATCACGTGACGAAACCATGCGCTTTATGCACTCTGAGTGATCGACGGTGCGGGACGGTCAGCGGGGTAGTAGAGAAACACCCTACGGTTGTGCTGTAGACCACTTTTGCGCCCCGCAGAACCGGAATTATCTGTTTAAGAATTATTGTGGAGTTGTTTCAGAGTTGTTTTAGCCACTAAACAGCGAGTTCTTCATGAAGCACACGATGTCCCGCTGCGAACAACCACAGCTACCACTCTTGGCCGATGCTCCGCAGTCGCTACAGTGGTTACCAGCACTAATGAAAATCGCTTCGAAATCATAGAAGAACAAGAGCACTGTCGACGCGAACTGTTGCGCGTCTGGCGCGATACCAAAACTGGAGTCTGCCACCTCCGGACCATCAGTGGTCCCGCGGGTGGCTTGGCAGTGCTCGTGGACTCCCCGGGGCCGCCCAATCAGCAGCTAGCGCAGCGAGCAACAAAAAACCGCAACCTCTCGGTTGCGGTTTTTATTTTGTGCCCAGGGGGGGACTTGAACCCCCACGTCCGTAAAGGACACTGGCACCTGAAGCCAGCGCGTCTGCCAATTCCGCCACCTGGGCCGGTGGTGCAATTTTCATGCGACTGGAATAACCTAACACGTCCGACTGAGAATTTGCCAATGTGCAGGTCATTCCGCAAATTTTCTGCATTTTCAGTGCTTTGCAATAGGGCATGTGGCACCGAGGACCCTATACTGGGGCTTGAAGTGTGGCCGAGTGGCGTCGGCAAGCAAGCAAACCTAAGCGGATTGGAGGAGGCGAACGCTATGTCTCTTATGGGCAAGATCGCCAAGCTCGACAGCGCTATGCAGCGCGGTTTGGACAACAGCTTCGCCTTCGTCTTCGGCGGGCGCGTTGTTCCAGCAGAAATCGAAGAACTGCTCAAACAAGCAGCGGAAGACGAAACGGTGCACACCTACGAGGGCACAATCGAGGCTCCCAATGTGTTCCGCATCGAAGTGAGCGCCAAGGACTACTCTAATCTGCAGCAAGAACACCCGCGACTGCCGGAGAACTTTGCGGATCAGCTCGCGCGTTATTACAGAAACCAAGGTTGGCAACCTGCTGGGCCAATCACTGTGGCTGTGGCTCTAGACAAAGGCCTACGCACAGGTCAGCTTCGCGCCAGCACAGAATCCACCGCAGCAGGTGGCTTCATGGGCTTTGCCCAACAAATGGCCCCACGGCGCAAGCCAGCGGCAGACACCCCAGCACATCATCAGCAACCAGAAAGCGAGGCTGCCGTGGAGGCTCATCCTCAACAACCGAGCACGCAGTACATGTCGGCCGCACCGGAACATGATCCGAACGTGCCGATGGGCGAACCCGAAACTTCAGCATCCGGGCTCACCATGACGCTACTGCTGCAAGATGGATCCTCACGTACCTACCTGGTTCGTATTGGCTCCAACATTATTGGCCGCAGTAACGACGCGGATCTGCGGTTGCCGGACACCGGGGTTTCTCGCCAACACGCGGAAATTGAGTGGAATGGCGAGGACGCGGTGCTCACCGATTTGCACAGCACCAACGGCACAACGGTCAATGGCACCCCGGTGGAGAATTGGTTGCTTGCCGACGGCGACGTGATCACCGTCGGGCATTCCCACATCGAAGTGCGTATCGTCGATGCCCAACCCTGAACCAATCCGTCTCATACCCCAGCGCGCCTTTGCGCACTGCGCCCCAGCCCCATCGAGGAAGAACTGAAAGGTCCACCTTGGATTCCGTGATTCTGCTTGTACTGCGCATCGCCTTGCTCGTGTTGCTGTGGTTGTTCATCCTATTTGCGTTGAACACCCTGCGCCGCGACACCAAAGCAGCGGCTGCCCAAGGTATGCCCGGCGTCCCTGTGCAATACACCCAGGCTCCACCGGCACCCCCGGCCAAGCGTGGAGCGGTTCCCCAGGAAATCGCCGTGGTCGATGGCCCGCTCCTTGGCTCGACTCTTGCCCTCACTCAGCTCAATGAAGTGATCATCGGCAGGGCTCAGGATTGCCAATTTGTGTTGAGCGACGATTACGCCTCTTCGCACCATGCCCGCCTGTTCAAGCGCGGCAATGAATGGTTTGTGGAAGATCTCGATTCACGCAACGGCACTTTTACCGGCGGTTATCGCATTGACCAGCCCGAACGCGTGGGTGTTGGCAGTGATATCAAGATTGGACGCACAACGATAAGGCTGAACGGCTAATGAAACTCAACTTTGCCGCCGCCTCCGATCGCGGTCTGGTCCGAGGCAATAACGAAGACTCCGCCTACGCAGGCCCGCACCTTCTTGCGCTTGCCGACGGCATGGGTGGCCACGCCGCAGGCGAGGTTGCTTCCCAAATCATGATCCGTCACCTGGAACCGCTCGACGCTGACCCGGGCGACAATGACATGCTCGCCCTCCTGGCCACGGGGGCCGATGACGCCAACAACGCCATTGCACAGGGCGTGCGCGAGGTGCCAGAAACTGATGGCATGGGCACCACTTTGACGGCGCTCATGTTCAACGGCGAGGATCTCGCCATGTGCCATGTCGGCGATTCACGTGGGTACCGCCTGCGTGGAGGCAAACTGCAGCAAATCACGGTGGACGACACCTATGTGCAGTCGCTCGTGGAAAAGGGAGAGCTGGACCCCGAAGATATTTCCACTCATCCTCAACGTTCCATGATTTTGAAGGCCTACACCGGTAGGCCCGTAGATCCCACGTTGCAGATGATTGACGTGCAAATCGGAGATCGCTACCTCCTCTGCTCAGACGGGCTTTCTGATCCAGTCACGCACTCCACCATCGAACAAGAACTCGCAAATGGCACGCCCGATGAAGCGGCGCGCCGCCTGGTGGAATTGGCTCTGCGCTCTGGGGGCCCGGACAACGTCACTGTCGTTGTGGCAGACGTGGTGGAAGGAGACACACCCGAAACCGCACTGCCCCAAAAACCGGCCACTGTTGGCGCGTTGCTCGGTGGCGTGTTTGAGGCGCCCAATCCTGACACTGCTGCTGGCAGAGCTGCCATTGCGCTGTCGAAGCCGATTGAAGCTTCGGGTGCGCAACGGCCGCGAGAATCGCAGATCATCGAACCCGATCCAGCAACGGTGCCAGAGCAAAGCACCACCATGGCGAAGAAGAAAAAGCCAAAGAAATTCCTGGGGTTCCTCAGCGTGCTCGCTGTACTCGCCGTCCTCCTCGGCGGCGGTTGGTGGGCATCAAACGCCATCGAGAAGAACTACTACGTATCCACCAATGAGGATCAGATTGTGATTGAACACGGTGTGGATTACAGCGTGTTAGGGAAACAATTGCACGAGGAATACCAACGGGCGTGCCTGAGCCGTGAAGGTGAACTCACGCTCATCGCCAGCGACGCCTCTGAGCCATGTACACCATTCAAGGTCAGTGACCTCAAAGAATCGGCACGCAGTTCCGTAGGCAACTTGGAAAGCGGGAGCTACGACAAAGCACTTGCCCAGACACAGCGGCTCGCTCAAGAAGCGTTGCCGGTGTGCGTGACTCGACAGGCCGAAACAAAAACTAGCGCAAGCAAACCATCGCCAAGCAGTAGTGCTGCGCCCAAGTCCACCACGTCTGCCGCTCCCGGTGACCTCTCAAGTCCCGGTGTGAACTGCAGGGAGGTGCGCCAATGAGTTTCGCTCAACGTCTCGCTGCACGGCGCACAGAATTCGGACTCCTGCTCGTTGCGGCTGTCCTTATGGCCGTCACGCTGCTCAACCTCAATCTCGCCCAAGGCGAAGGGGTCAACAGTGAAGTGCTCTGGGTAATTGGCGGCTTCATTCTCGTGTTCACGATTGCCCACCTGGCGTTGTGCATGACGGCACCGCACGCAGACCAAGTGATGCTTCCGGTGGCGTCAGTCCTCAACGGCTTTGGTTTGGTCATGGTCTATCGCCTTGACCTGGCGCTCGATCAGAACCTCGCCAATAAGCAAGTGGTCTGGACGCTGGTTGGCGTGGCGCTCATGGTGGCGGTGCTCGTTCTCATTCGCGACCACCGGGCACTGAGTCGCTACTCCTACATTCTTGGACTTGTTGGCTTGGTGCTGCTCGCCCTGCCGCTTGTGTGGCCCACCTCTATGAACGCGGACGCCAATATCTGGATTTCCATCGGCCCGTTCTCGGTACAGCCCGGCGAGTTTTCAAAAATTCTGCTGCTGCTCTTTTTCGCCCAACTGTTGGTGAATAAGCGAGCACTATTTAACGTAGCCGGTTATCGCATTTTGGGTCTCGAGTTCCCACGCCTGCGCGACCTCGGCCCCATCCTTGCAGTGTGGGCGGTGGCCATCTTGATCATGGCTGGCGAAAATGACTTCGGCCCCGCGCTGTTGCTGTTTGCCACGGTGCTCGCCATGATGTTCCTAGCTACCGGGCGTGTGTCCTGGCTGCTCATCGGCGCTGTGCTGGTGGTCGTCGGTGGCTCCGCTGTGTATCAGATCTCCGACAAGATCCAAGCCCGCGTGCAGAACTTCATCGATCCGGTTTCCAATTTCGACACCACTGGCTACCAGCTTTCACAGTCACTCTTCGGACTATCTTCTGGTGGCATTGCAGGGTCCGGTCTTGGCAAGGGGCATCCCGAGCTCATTCCGGTGGCCGAATCCGACTTCATCCTCGCTGTGGTTGGTGAGGAACTTGGATTGATTGGCCTTTCCGCAGTCATCGTGCTCTTCGCTATCTTTGTCACTCGCGGACTACGCACCGCCCTGCGTTCGCGCGATTCCTACGGCAAGTTGGTTGCCGCCGGTCTTTCCTTCACTATCGCAATCCAGGTGTTCGTTGTAGTAGCTGGCATCACCGCACTCATGCCCATGACTGGTTTGACCACACCCTTCATGTCACAGGGCGGATCCAGCCTGATGGCCAATTACATTCTCCTCGGTCTTATTTTGCGCATTTCTGATTCCAGCTATTCCAATGACTCCGCAGGATTGGAGGCATCACGATGAATCGATCCATTCGTTTCACTAGTATCTTCACCCTGCTGCTCGTGCTGGTGTTGCTCATTAACCTCACGATTATCCAGGCGTTCAGCCGTGAGAAGTATGCTGAAAACCCATTGAACAAGCGCGCCTTCATTGAGATGAAGCAGCAACCGCGCGGCCAGATCTCCGCTGGTGGGCAGATCCTTGCTGAATCATTCCAGGATGAAAATGGCTTCTATCAGCGTCGCTACCCAACCGACCCGATGGCTTTCGGCCCGGTGGAAGGGTATATCTCCGATATTTATGGCGCCGCCGGCATTGAGGCGAGCTACAACAATGTGCTCAATGGCACCGATCCGGCCCAGAGCCTGAGCGGCATCTGGGATGATCTATTGGGCAAGGAACAGGTTGGTGCCAACGTTGAGCTCACCTTGAATCCCCAGGTACAAAATCTTGCCTATAGCCAACTTGCCAATGCTGGCTATGAAGGCGCGGTGGTGGCGATCCGCCCTTCCAGTGGTGAGATCCTCGCCATGGCATCCACCCCCAGTTTCAACCCTCAAGACATTGTGGATCCCAATGTTGCCGAACAGGCTTGGGAAAACTACAACGCCGAGCCCGGCAATCCCCTGCTCAACCACGCTACCCAGGAAACGCTTCCACCCGGTTCCACCTTCAAGGTGGTTACGACATTGGCGGGACTCAAGGCGGGCTTCAGTCCGGATTCCCAGCTCACCGGCGCAAAGAATATTACCTTGCCCAACACCAATACGACCTTGGAAAACTACGGTGGCGAAGTCTGTGCTGGCCAACAAACCGTGACTCTTGCTACCGCTTTCCAATACTCATGCAACACCGCCTTCGTGCAAATGGGCATTGAAGCCGGCGCGGATAATTTCCGTCAGGCGGCTGACGCCTTTGGAGTGAGTGACACCTACGACCTCGGCATTCCAATGGCCTCTGGCACCATCGGCGACATTCCGGACGATGCTGCGCTTGGCCAGTCTGCCATTGGCCAGCGCGACGTGGCCATGTCTGTGCTCCAAAATGCCGTGGTTGCAGCAACCGTTGCCAATGGTGGCAAGCGCATGGCTCCCCATATCGTTTCCAAGGTGGTGGGTCGCGATCTCAACACCATCAAGGAGATCAAGCCCAAGGAACTCAACCAGGCACTTACTCCCGAGGAGGCCTCCACCCTGACGGATCTCATGCGCCTGTCAGAGCAACACACTGCGGGTTATGCGGGTCAGAACATCGCCTCCAAGACGGGTACGGCGGAACACGGTGAGGATTCGAGGAACTCCAACCCGCACGCCTGGTACATCGCTTTTGTTCCAGACGCCGATGTTGCCGTCGCGGTGGTTGTGAAAAATGGTGGCGACCGTGGACAGGCCGCTACGGGCGGATCCGTTGCCGCGCCGATTGGCCGCGCCGTCCTTCAAGCAGCTCAGGGGGCGGCATAGATGACAACTGATCAAGCATTGCAGAACTTGTTGGGTAATGATTATCGCCTGCAGTGGGTTGTTGGCCAGGGCGGCATGTCCACCGTTTGGCTTGCCGACGACCTACGCACCCAACGGGAAGTGGCCATCAAGGTTCTGCGGCCGGAATTCTCGGACAACAACGAGTTCCTCTCCCGCTTCCGGAATGAGGCGCTTGCCAGCGAAAATATCCACTCCGAAAACGTGGTGGAAACCTACGATTACCGCGAGGCAACCGACGCAGCCGGAAGAACCATGTGCTGCATCGTGATGGAATACGTTCGCGGTGAGTCCTTGGCAGACATGCTCTCGCGCAAAGGCAGCTTGGATGAACCCCTGGCGCTCGATGTACTTGAGCAAGCCGCACATGGTTTATCCATCATTCACCGAATGGGTCTGGTGCACCGCGATATCAAGCCGGGCAACCTGCTCATCACCGAGGCCGGCCAAGTCAAGATCACCGACTTCGGCATTGCAAAAGCAGCAGAAGCCGTGCCGCTCACACGCACGGGAATGGTAGTGGGCACCGCCCAATACGTCTCCCCCGAACAGGCTCAGGGGAAGTCCGTTAGCGCCGCAACCGATGTCTATTCCCTGGGCGTAGTGGCATACGAGATGTTGGCTGGGCGCCGGCCTTTCAGTGGCGACTCTTCTGTGTCGGTAGCCATCGCGCATATCAATCAGGCTCCTCCGGTGCTGCCCACCACTGTCTCCGCTCAGGCGAGGGAGTTGGTAGGCATTGCGCTGCGCAAGGAGCCGGGTCAGCGTTATGCGGACGGTAACGAATTGGCACTGGCGGTATCGGCGGTGCGTATGGGTAGGCGCCCCCCGCAACCCAAATCGGTCCAATTGCAACGCGTGGCGCCTCAGCCTCCGCGAACAGCATCAACGCAGATGCTCGGCCAGGTGGCTCAGCCCACCACAGTTGTTCCGGCAACTCAGCAAGTTCGGCAAGTGCAGCCGCGTTATGTGCCCGCCCCTGCGCCGCGGCGGTCTTCTGCGCCGTGGGTGATGCTGGTGTTGATCCTCGCCGCACTCGTTGGGGGTGTGGTGTGGGCGGCGTCCCAAGGAATGTTCGATAGCATCCTGAATCCCGAGACGAGTACACCGAAGCCGCCGGTGGTGGTGACAGTGGAGGAAACCACGGTGGAGGAAGTCACGCCGACGACTGTGGTGGAAACACCTGAACGAACTGCGCCGGAACTACCCACTCCTACGCCCGAACCCACGCAGAGCCCGTCCATTTTGGATAAGCTTTCGGATCTCGCTAGCGAACAGAACGCAACACCCGAACCCAGCCAAGGAGGCGAAGCACCATGATTGCCAACCGCTATGAGCTGGGCGAAATGATCGGCACCGGCGGAATGTCGGAAGTGTTTGCTGCAAGCGACACCCTGCTAGGCCGCCAGGTGGCGGTGAAGATGCTTCGGGCCGACCTTGCTCGCGACGTCAATTTCCGCGAACGTTTCCGCAGAGAAGCCCAGAATTCGGGACGCCTGAATCATCCGAACATCGTGGCAGTGTACGACACGGGTGAGACGGAAATTGCGGGGCTCAACACTCCGTATATCGTCATGGAG
Source organism: Corynebacterium gerontici (assembly GCF_003813985.1). Classification (NCBI taxonomy): domain Bacteria; kingdom Bacillati; phylum Actinomycetota; class Actinomycetes; order Mycobacteriales; family Corynebacteriaceae; genus Corynebacterium; species Corynebacterium gerontici. Next base: position 26,178 of record NZ_CP033897.1, on the reverse strand, counting down.
TTGGTGCACGGCAGAACGCTGCGCGACATTATCCGCGAAGACGGTGCGCTCACTCCCGCCGAGGCGGCATCCACGCTCATCCCCGTGTGCCATGCGCTGCAGGTCAGCCACGAGGCTGGCATTATCCACCGCGATATCAAGCCAGCCAATGTCATGATCACGAACACCGGGGCAGTAAAGATCATGGACTTCGGCATCGCCAGGGCGCTTGACGACGCCACCAGCGCCATGACTCAAACCTCTGCGGTCATCGGTACGGCGCAGTACCTCTCTCCTGAGCAGGCGCGCGGCAAGCTAGCCGATGCACGCTCGGATGTCTACGCACTCGGTTGCGTCATGTATGAGACGATCACCGCTCATCCACCATTCGAAGGTGAAACCCCCTTCGCAGTGGCGTACCAGCATGTGCAAGAGGATCCGGTGAAACCCAGTGAGTACATCCGGGATCTCACGCCCACCGCAGCGGTGAATGTGGACGCTGTGGTGCTCACTGCCATGGCAAAGCACCCCGCCGATCGCTACCAGACGGCCCTGGATATGGCCGCTGATCTGGAACGACTCGAACGCCATGCAGTCACTAACGCCGCTCGTTCCTATGTCGATCCCGTGGACAGCGCCTCACAAACGCAGGTAGCTCCGGTGGCACCTGTACCGCCGACCCGCACCAACGTCGTCCCCCAACAGCAGCCCACTGCTCAAGGCGAGCAGGCACCCGCGGCGCCACCGGCGCGGCATCAACGTGGGGCGTCGAAAAGCAATAATAAGGGACTCAAAATTACTGCCGCCGTCCTCGCGGCGCTTTTGCTGGGCGTGGGTGGCGTGTTTGCCTATGACTACCTCACCGGCTCGAGCAGCAGCCCCACCAAGAATATGGTTCAGGTTCCCACCCTCGATGGAAAACCGCAGGTAGAGGCCGTACAGCAGCTGGAGGGGCTGGGCCTGCAAGTGCAGGTGATGGAGGAACCCAATCCTACGATCGAGCGGGGCAAGGTAATTCGCACCAACCCGGGCGCCGGCTCATCTGTGCCTCCCAGCTCGACAGTGACGCTCACGGTTTCTTCAGGCAAGGAAGTCACCGAGGTGCCGGATCTGCGCGGCAAAACCACCCAAGATGCCGAACGTTTGTTAAAAAAAGCTGGGCTGGAACTGGACTCCACCGTGCGCGAAGACACCTCAGATGAGGTGAAGAAGGGCGAAGTGATGCAGCAATCGCCTTCCGCGGGCGCCCAGGTATCCAGAGGATCGAAGGTATCGATTACCGTTTCCACCGGTGCGGCAACTCAGAAGGTTCCCAATATCACCGGGATGGAGTGGTCGCAGGCCGAGCCGATGTTAACTCAACTCGGATTCCGCCCGCGTATGGAAGAAGTGGATTCCTTGGAGCCTGCGGGCACGGTGGTCTCTGCAAGCAACGAGGGCCAGCAGCTTGCAACTGATGCCGAGGTGGTTGTTCAGGTTTCAAATGGCCAGCTCATGCGCATGCCTGACATTCGCATGCAAACTCCACAGCAGGCCGTGACCACACTTCGTGGAGCCGGCTGGACAGGTGATGTGACCAAGCTGCCCGAGCAAGGAACGGTGGCGACGCCACTGATTACTGATCGCGGCAAAATCGCTGGATCAACGCCGGAGGCTGGGCAAGAAGTTCGCAAGGACGCCACGATCACCATCCGCACCTATGAATTCGATCTCGGAGCCCTCACGGGCTAATCTGTGCCAAAGACCCAACGTTGGGCATAAGGAGAAAGCGACAGTATGCCAAAGGCAAAAGTAAACAACAGCAGCGAATACATCCCCGGTAGTGCGGGCGAAAACCGCACACCGGTAAAAATTAACGCTGCTGGAACCCCCGTATGGTACAAGACCATCATGTTTGCCTTCCTGCTGGCCGGCCTGGCGTGGCTGATCATTTATTACCTCGCCGGACCGCAAATCCCGTTCATGGTGAACCTAGGCAATTGGAACTATGGCATCGGCTTTGGCTTGTTCACCCTAGGACTACTTATGACAATGGGTTGGCGTTAATCCTACGCACGATGACGCCGGGCATGTCACACTCGTGACTCATGCCCGGCTTTGTGCTTTCCGGGATAACTCTTAAGAGGCGAGCTTCTCCCTTTGAGCCTGTGCCACCTGCTGTACCAAATCTGGCTGCTGGCCGCGGGGGTCTACTACGACGAAGTGGTATCCGCCCTCGTTTCCGATTTGCACGATTTGTTGGTACTCGAAGCTCCCTCCCAAACGTTTTTGCAGCGTTCCTCCCCCTTCAAGCTGAGTCACCTTGTACGCATGAGAATTAGGTGTTCCAGCCGTTTCTCCCATGGTGACAACATAGGGGCAATCGCCAACTTCGACGGGCTTTTTATCCACCATCACCAAAATGACCCCATCAGGGGTATTAAAGCCGGTGCTCGCCATCTCGTCACCGTCGGCTCTACCCCAAGCACGGGTTTCGGAATCGTCCCAGCCAATGCCTGCACACTCCTGTGGTTCGTAAGAGGTAGCCTCATGCACGCCTGCGTTACCCATGTGCAAAATCTCTTCCTCCCGGAAGTCGAGCTCCGGGATGTCAGCGCTATGAATAATTACGTCAGCGGCAGGACCAAGTGACTTGGGTGTGGGATCTCCGGACAAAGGATTTGCACATCCCGCGAGGGCACCCATCAACAGCAAGCTCAGCATTTTCTTCATAGCTTTTACTCTATCCACATTCGCAGTTATCCACAGCTGTGGATAAAGATGTGCACAAATCACACTTTTAGATTGATCACAGCCCCTTCCACAGGCTGTGGATAAGTTTTTCCCCGTGATGCCCAAGCTGCGAATTGTTCGAGCTATTCGGGCTCATTCCCTGCTCAAATCCATCGAACACGAGCAAAATCCGAACACCTGTGGGAATCTTACAAGAATGTAGTTATCCACATTGTGGATAACTCCTGTGGACAACTCTTCCCTTTTCTCACACCCCCGCGAAGCACCCATTCATCCACAGCCGCAGTGGAGAACCCCGAACAATCCCCGCATGCTCAAACCGCCAAGGCGTTCCCCACCATCGCCACCCCGAAGACTTCCACGGCCATTACGCCCCATACCCACAGACGAAAACGCAGGCGTGAAAACATCAGTGCGCCCAGCAACACACCTACGGCGAATCCCCCGATGTGTCCCCACAGAGAAACATTGGGAGTAATCAGTGAATACCCGAAGTTCACAGCGATGAGCACGAGGGCGGCCGTGACCTGAGTGCGGTTTCTGATGCTGAACGCCAGCAGGATCGCCATGAGCCCATAAAGCGAACTTGAGGCCCCTACGGTGGGCGATAAGGGTGCTTGGAGCATCACCGCCAAGGAGCCACCCATCCCGCAGGCGAGATATGCACCCAGGTAAGGAATGGAGCCCAGGCCGCGTTCAACCTCGCGGCCGATGAGAAACAGCATGAGCATGTTGAACCCCAGGTGCGTGGGATCAATGTGCAAGAACAATGCGCTGAGCGCGCGGAGCCACTCGATCGGGGCGTGCATGTACGGCGCATACAAGATGCCGTGCTCGGCAAATGAGGATGCTTGGAGGGGGTGCATCAGCGAGCGTGATTGCAGCACGGTGATTGCGAAGGCCAGCACATTCAGAAGCAGCAGCGTAGCGGTGACGGGTGCTGGGCGCGCGAAGTTTTTGACACTGCGGGCAAGAGAAGACATGGTGTTCCATTCCTTGCGTTGGGTATGCAAAAGGCCTTCGTCGAAAAGCTAAAGAAGACGAAGGCCTGGTTGAAGCGGAGTTTAGTTCTTGATCTCCACGGATTCGATCACGACGGGCTCGACGGGGCGATCCATGCGGTCGGTGGCGGTGCCAGCAATGTCAACCACAACCTTCTGGGAATCCGCGTCGGTGACCTCACCAAAGATGGTGTGGTGGTTGTTCAGGTGCGGGGTGGGTGCCACGGTGATGAAGAACTGGGAACCGTTGGTGCCGGGCCCTGCATTCGCCATGGCCAGCAGGAAGGGGCGGTCGAATTGAAGCTCGGGGTGGAACTCATCGGCGAACATGTAGCCGGGACCGCCACGGCCGGTGCCGGTTGGGTCGCCGCCCTGGATCATGAAGCCGTCGATCACGCGGTGGAACACAGCGCCATCGTAGAAGGGGCCTTCGGAGTTGCCTGCGGCGTTTTCCGTCTTGTAGTCGGCGGTGCCATCAGCCAAGGTGACGAAGTTTTCCACGGTCTTTGGGGCGTGGTTGCCGAAAAGATCGATGGTGATGTCACCACGGTTGGTGTGCAGGATTGCGGTTGCAGTCTTTGCAGTCATGGTGGGCATTATACGCGTGGGCTTCATGCAAAGCAGCGCACGGACACATAGACTAAAGCGCAAACATCTACGAAGGAGCGATTATGAACCCCACCACCTTGCGTATGGGTTACCGTGGCGCGAAGGCCGCTTGGCACAAGTTCCAGGAACTGAAAAATAAGGCGGCGTCCGATGCCTACGACGGCCTGCTGGAGGCAGCTAACTCCGCCGAGAACCTCAGCGACGATGCTTCGGGCAAGCTCGCCACCGTGCTGGAGCAGTCCAAGAAGCGCCTGGAAAAGGCCAAGGCTGAGGCAAGCGACACTGCAGAGGATCTGGAAAAGCGCGGGAAGAAGACCTGGAAGAAGCTGAGCAAGCAGGCCAATAAGCAGTCGAAGAGCGCGCGCAAGAAGGCCGAGAAGGCCGCCAAGAAGGCTCAGGCGAAGGCGGACGCCAAGTTGGGTCGCAAGAAGTCTTCCAAGGGCAAGAAGTTTGGCATCTTCGCCCTGGTGGCGGCCATCGTTGTGGCGATCGCCTACGTTGTGGCACGCATGACCAAGCAGGAAACCGAGACTGAACCGCCGCGCGTTGAGGACTATGGCACCGCCCCAGCCGATTCCAAGCTGGTGTACTCCACCTCCACGGAGGACGATGAGCGCCTGGACACCGCCGCCGATGCAGCTGCAGCCGCCAACCCTCTTGAGGGCACCCCGGAGCGCGACGAGGAGCTGCTGAAGTCCATCGACGAGCAGATTGCCAAGCACCGCCTGCGCGAGGACGACGAGTCTTAAGCTTTTCGACGCCCCCGTCACCCCTTGCAAACGCAAAAGCCAGCCTTTCGGCTGGCTTTTTTTGCTGCTAACGGGCGAGTTCGTGGGAAAGAGCTTCGAGTTCCCCGCCACCTGCCATCTGTTGCGTGAGTTCCTCAAGGGTGACTTCGCTGCGATCCGCATCCAGAATCTGACGCCCCAGGTTCAGAATGCTGAAGTGATCCCCCACCAGGTAGGCGTGGTGGGGATTGTGGGTAATGAGCACCACGCCAATGCCGCGCTCGCGGGCAGCGGCAACAAATTTGAGCACCATACCTGACTGTTTCACGCCGAGCGCGGCCGTGGGCTCGTCGAGGATGATCACGCGAGCACCGAAGTACACGGCACGGGCAATGGCCACCACCTGACGCTGGCCGCCTGAAAGGCTATCTACTTCTACGTCCACATCCGGAATGTCAATGCCCATGGAGAGCAACTGCTCCTTGGTGATGCGCTTCATCTCATCTTCACGCAGACGGCCAAAGCGCCCGGTGAGTTCTTGGCCGAGGAAGAAATTGCGCCACACCGACATCTGACCCACCACGGCCAGGTCTTGGTACACGGTGGCAATGCCGTGCGCTAGGGCGTCACGCGGGCCTTGGAATTGGGTCTCGGTGGCGTCGACAAGCAGGGTGCCTGAGGTGGGTTTGTGCAGGCCTGCGAGGATTTTGATCAGGGTGGATTTGCCGGCGCCATTGTCGCCGAGCACGCAAACGACCTCGCCCGCGTGGACTTTCAGGTTGACGCCACGCAGCGCTTCGAAGGTGCCATAGGACTTGGTCACCTGCTCCAGTTGAATGATGGGGTTCATCGGCGGCCTTTCGTGAAGCTGGCAAAGGAGGTGTTGGTGAACACGGCAAAGAGCAGCATGGCGCCAAGGAAGAACTTGAACCAGTCGGGGTTCCATCCGGCGTAGACGATGCCCTGGTTAGTCATGCCGAAGATGAGTGCGCCAATCGCGGTGCCAATGGCGGTGCCGCGGCCACCGGTGAGCGCACAGCCGCCAATCACAGCGGCAATGATGTAGAGGAACTCGTTGCCCACACCCTGGCCTGCTTGGATGGAATCGAAGGCGAAGAGGTTGTGCATGCCCACGAACCAGGCGGCAAAGCCCACGAACATAAACAGGATGATCTTAACGCGAGTTACCGGAACGCCCACCGCGCGAGCAGCATCTTGATCCCCGCCGACGGCGAAGATCCAGTTGCCGAACTTGGTCTTAAACAGCAGGAATGACGCAAGTGCCACAAAGAAGATCCACCAGAACACCGTGGCGCGCACGCTGACCCCGCCAATGTGGACAGTGCCCGCAAAGACTTTTTGCGCAGAGGGGAAACCTTGCATGTCTGCGATGGTCGGTGTTGCTACTTGGCCGGTGACCAGCTTGGTGATGGCAAGATTGAGGCCCTGAAGCATGAGGAATGCCGCCAGGGTGATCAGGAAGCTGGGAATGCCGGTGCGGGTGACTAGAAATCCGTTGAGCGCACCGATGCTCAGAGAGATCAGCAGCGCTAAGCCAGCACCCACCCATGAATTGAGGTGGAGGTTGTAATTGAGCATGGTGGCTGCCAGCGCCGCGGTGGTCACAGCCACGCCCGAGGAAAGATCGAACTCGTCGCCGATCATGAGCAAACCCACGGCCAACGCCACGATGCCAAGCGTGGAGCTGGCATAGAGCACCGTGGAGAATGCCTCCAGGGAGCGGAAGGCGGGCGCTACTGCCAAAAAGAGGATGAAGATGGCGATGGCACCAAGCAGGCTGGCAAGCTCCGGGCGGCGGATCAGCTTGGCCATGCGGGTGCGCTCAGGAAGACGATCATCGGTGCTTGTTTCAGTTGGGCTCATCGCAGACCCTCCGTTGCCGCCTCGGCGATCTGATCCACGTTGGAGGCATCCACAAAGCTCGGTCCGGTGTACACAGGACGGTTGCCACCGATCACGCTGCCGTTGCGCTTGGCCAACCAGAGAGAATCTACCGCCAGATAGCCTTGCAAATAGGGCTGTTGATCGATGGCGAATTGGATGGCGCCGTCTTTGATGGCCTGCACCAACTGTGCGTTGGTGTCGAAGGTAGCGATCTTGGCTTGGCTTCCGGCGTTCTTGACCGCATCCACGCTGGTCAACGCCACGGGAGCCACAAGGCCCATGACCCAATCGATGCTCTTATCCTGCGAAAGTTTTGCCTGCACCGTGGACTGCACACTGGTGAGATCCTTGCCGTTGACGTAGAGGATCTCCATCTGGCCGCCCTTGAGCCCATCTTTGACACCGCCACAGCGCTGCTCCTGGGAAGAATTGCCTTGTTCGTGGATCACACACAGGACGTGCTTGGCACCTTCCTTATCCAGGCGCTCACCTGCGAGGGTGCCTGCCACCTTTTCGTCTTGCCCGAAGAAGGAGGAAATACCGTATTTCTGGTATTCGTTCATCCCCGCGTTCAAGCCAACGGTTGGGATGCCGGCGTCCACGGCTTTCTGCGCCGCGGGTCCGATAGCCTGCGCATTGGGCATGGTGACAGCAATGCCATCCACTTTGGCGTCGATAGCTGATTGCACCAGGTTTGCTTGGTTGGGGGCCTCGGGGTCGGAGGAATAGCGCAGCTCAATGTTGTCTTTCTTGGCTGCATCCTCGGCGCCCTTGCGCACCAGATCCCAGAAGGTATCGCCCGGCGCGCCGTGGGTGACCATGGCTACTACATAGCGGGGGGTATCAACGCCACCTGCTTGGCCGCCTTCGCCATTGCTGCGGGGCGCGCCGCCGGTGGCGGAGCAGCCGCTGAGCGTGACGGCGGCGAGTACACCTACTGCGAGCACTTTTTGGAAGATTTTCACCTCGTTATCGTTTCCTAAGTGGATAGGGATGGTCAAACCCTCGCGACGTATCTGAGCTGCTTGTTTATCGATTCAGTAGCGTTGAGCAGGGCGCATGCCCGCCCCTAGATTGGGGTGCATCTGCTCTGGAGGGCATGTCCGATTATGTGGGAACGCGCAAAAGTGGGTGCATTCCCAAACTCAAAGTGTGCTTGGCGGGCAGTGGGTTTACGTGGTGGCAAGGGCAGGCGCGGCGGCTAGCGTGGGTTCACGGCGGCAACTACAGATGAGCATGATGGCAAGTGCCTAACATGGAAGTGCCCCCTATTTTGATCGGAGAAGCTCATGGCCTGGATCGACCACGCAATTTTCTGGCACGTATACCCGCTTGGATTCGCGGGGGTGGATATTCGAGGTGAGCAAGAAAAGGGTGACGGGCTTACACGCTTGCGCAGCAGCCTGGATTACTTGATCGCTTTGGGCTGCAATGGCCTGCTGCTCGGGCCAATTTTCGCATCACAGACGCATGGATATGACACCATCGACCACCTGCGCATTGATCCGCGTCTGGGCACCGAGGAAGACTTCGATGCCCTGGTCGCTGACTGCCAGGAAAAAGGCATCGCCTTGGTGCTCGATGGGGTATTTAGCCACGTAGCGGAAGGTTTTGTGCGCCCGGAGCTGATTGGTGAAGGTGTGTTTGAAGGCCACGGCGATCTCAAGCGCCTGCGCCATGAAGATCCTGCCTGCCAGGCGTACGTGGCTGAGGTGATGAGGTATTGGCTGGATCGAGGCGCCAGCGGTTGGCGTTTGGACGCGGCATATTCGGTGAGCAATGAATTCTGGGCAAAGGTGCTCCCACCGGTACGTGAAGCACACCCCGATGCGTGGATCCTCGGCGAGGTGATCCACGGGGATTATCCCGCCATCGTCGAAGAATCCGGCATGGATTCCGTCACCCAATATGAGCTATGGAAGGCGTGCTGGTCCGCGCTGCATGACGCGAACTTTTTTGAGCTGGAGTGGTCAGTTCGCCGCCACATGGAGTTCTTGGAGCACTTCATTCCCAATACCTTTGTGGGCAATCACGATGTCACGCGCATTGCTAGCAAGGTGGGCCAAGATAAGGCAGTGCTCGCAGCGGTGCTGCTATTGACCATGCCGGGTATTCCTTCCATCTACTATGGCGACGAGCTGGGTATGGAGGGTGTAAAGGAAGAGCGCATGGGCGGCGATGATGCTGTGCGTCCTTCATGGACCGAGCCTGGCGAGTCCTCAGTCTTGGGCGTGTGGAAATCCCTCATCGCCTTGAGGCGCCAGCACTCTTGGTTGGTGAACGCCACGGTGGAGACCCTTGAGTTGGAAAACGAGCGCTACTGCTACCGCGTCCAACAGCGCGGCGGCCAGGATTTCCTGGAGGTGGAGCTTTCGCTTTTCGACGCCCCCACGGCCATCATTCGCAACGCTCAACAGGAAGTAATTTGGCAGCGCTAAATGCCTAAATCACCCCCGAATGGGTGGACGCTTTGTGAGTGTCACCTTTGGCTTTGTGGCTGAAAAAGCAGCGCACAGCTTTAATGAGAACAGTGTAACGAGCACCACATTCAAGGAGGCGTTAGAAACTTAGCTACATGGCAGTTGCTGGGCTTATTATTTCATCTGTTTTTCCGCCTACCTGGCAAAACCCATCGTTTCCACCCCAGCGATTTTCCTAAGGATCACACCATGAGCCAACCCGCTTCTTTGCATGAAGCGAACACTCAGCGCACCGTCGGAGTGCCTGAGCGTGCCACGAAGGCACAACCTTTGATTAAGTCAGTTACCCCCATTGCACTGGTGTGCGTTGCAGTGGCTGCTGCCGCCTATTTCTTCGCCCCGATGCTCAGCGTGATTGCCCTGCTAGCTGCTGCATTCGCGGTGGTTGCACGCGCCACCGTCGCCCACAATGTGGCAAAGGATCTGGCAGACATGCAGCAGGCACGGGCTTCCCACGCGGCAGGCAAGAAGCCGGCAGAATGCGCCGAATTTGTGTTCCTGCGAAGCGGCGAGATGCTCGCCCGCCCGCACCTGTTCACAAACTACGCCCTCGCGCAGATTCAGGAACTGCACGCCTGGGCAAAGGTGGAGTACGAGCACGCCTGATCAGTGCTAAAAACGAACACCGTCACAGTGATGCACCGTGACGGTGTTTTTGTTTCTTATTCCATCGCCGCTGCACACTGCTCGGTCCAGCCGGACGTCCCATCGGTGAAGAAGGTCGTGCCTCGCTCATGTAGCCCTTTTTGGCCACAACTTTGAATGACCTTATTCATGGGCGTGGGAGTGGTCTGTCCCGGCGCCTCGGTATATCCCATCACTGGTGCGGGTGCTGGCTCCACCGTTTCTGTTACTGTCTGCTGCTCTACGGTCTCCCTGTCCTGGGTCACTGTGACCGTCGTGGTTGGTTCTTCGCTTGTCGACGTCACCGTTTCCGTTACCTGTGACTTGGTTGAGGGTGCTGAATCCTCAGAGTCTCCTGAGCATGCCACCACCGAGAGACAAACAACAGCAAGGGCTGGGATAAGACGTTTCACGTGAAACTACCTCCTTTGAGAAGTTTAATAAGGATCTACCCTCCACTATTCGGTCTTTCACGCGGTCCCGAAAGGCTCCGTGCACCCCTTCTAGGGGTGTTTCCTTTCACAACCTCAAAGCTTTTCCCCATCGGCCGGATGTAGGCGCATGGCCAAAATCTCAGAGGAATACGCTGTAGATTGGCCTTAGGTTTTCCTTGCCGGTACTGAGAAGGGTTGCTCACCATGTCCGATAGCACGCGGGTGCTGCTGTTTCGTTTGCTCTATGCGCTGCTAGCGATCGCGGGCATCGTCTTGGTCCTGCTTGAGCATTACGTCTCCGGGATTGTGGCTATCGCTGCTTCAACGCTGGTGTATCTCTTAGTGCTCTACCCCACCCGCCGCCAGGAGATCGAGAAGCGGCAGCACTAACTCCGCTGCTCGTACTTGATCACGCGGATCGAATTCCACGCTAACGCCGCCATGTAGGCAGGCGCCAAACTAAGCATGAGCCATACGAGGGTCATGCTACTTAGAAGACCTCTTTCCGTTAGCACTACAGCCAGAATTAAAGCAGCCATGATCAGGCTAGGCACCACGCTGTAGCGAATGTGCCACGGCACTTGGCTGTTCATGACATTCCTTCCTCTAGCGGGAGCTTATGTGACGCAGGTTACCAAGAGTGCGCACTGGGCACAAGAAAATCCCGACCACCATCGGTGGCCGGGATTTTGGGCTGTGGAGCATAGGAGAATCGAACTCCTGACCTTCTGCTTGCAAAGCAGATGCTCTACCAATTGAGCTAATGCCCCTTTGTTCCTGTGGGCCTAGCAAGAATCGAACTTGCGACCTCATCGTTATCAGCGATGCGCTCTAACCGACTGAGCTATAGGCCCTGGGAACGAGATAGAACTTTACACATCCCGTTCCCAACTAAGCAAATCGCCTGTTCAGTAGCGGTTTTTAGCGGTCACGTTGGCGTCGAAAAGCTAAGCAAGTTTCAGCTTAGTCCACTTCTTCGCGCACGTACACACGTAGACCACCAAAAACGTCCACAGAGGCGTTGTAAATGATGGCAGCCACCGGGGCGAGCAGAGTATTCAGCACCGCCACCACTGCCCCCAGCATGGCTGCGGTTGTGATGACGAGGCCAAAGGTGATGCTCTGCTTGCCACCTACGCCGCCGATCACGGAATTTGCTTTGTCCAACACGCCCGCAGCGTCCATGCCGAAGTACAGCAGGCTCACGCAGATGATCCACGCTGCAAATCCAACAAGCGAGAGTGCCAGTGCGCTGAGCAACGCTGATTTCGGGGAGACGCGCACAAGGCTGCTGCGCTTGATAGCCACGGCTTACTCCTCACCCTCGACATCAAGAGCCTGCTGTGCCTTGTCGGCCACCTTGTCCTTCGGGCCTTCCTTCTCGCCCTTAGCCACGGCCTCGGCTTCCTCTTCGCCCTCGCCTTCAACGTTGCGGTCGATGGCGAGCAGGTCTACGTCATCAGGCAGATTGACCAGGCGCACACCCATGGTGGCACGGCTGCTTGGGCGAATCTGGTTCACCTCGGTGCGGATCACACCACCGGCGGAGGTGATGGCGAAAATCTCATCGTCTTCGTCCACCACGAGTGCGCCAATGAGCTTGCCGCGCTTCGGGGTGTACTTGAAGGTGAGCATGCCCAAGCCGCCGCGCCCCTTGGTTGGGTACTCCTCAAGGGCAGTGCGCTTGCCGTAGCCGCCAGAGGTGGCCACCAGCAGGAAGGCGTCGTCGCGGACCACGGTCATTTCCAAGAGCTGATCGTCGCCACGGAAGCGCATGCCCTTCACACCGGCGGTGGAGCGGCCCATGGGGCGCAGTTGCTCGTCGTCGGCGCGGAAGCGCAGCGATTGGCCTTCCTCGGACACCAGCAGCAGGTCATCATCGCTGGAGCACAGGGCGGCGCCGATGAGCTTGTCGCCTTCGTTGAGGTTGATGGCAATCAAGCCGCCGGAACGGTTGGACTCGTAGTCGGACAGGCGCGACTTCTTCACGCGACCCTGAGCGGTGGCGAGCACCAGGTAGGGGGCGTCCTCGTAGCTTTGGAGCTGGATTACCTGGGCAATGCGCTCTTCTGGCTGGAATTCCAGCAGGTTGGCAACGTGCTGGCCGCGGGCAGTGCGTGACGCCTCCGGCAGCTCGTAGGCCTTGAGGCGGTAGACGCGGCCGAAGTTGGTGAAGAACAGGATCCAGTCGTGCGTGGAGCTGACAAAGAAGTGGCGGACCACGTCGTCCTGCTTGAGCTCGGCTCCGCGCACGCCCTTGCCGCCGCGACGCTGCGACTTGTAAGCGTCCACCTTGGTGCGCTTGGCGTAACCGGTGGAAGTGATGGTGACCACCACGTTTTCGCGGGCGATGAGGTCTTCCTCGCTCACCTCGCCGGAAGCAGCAACGATCTGGGTGCGGCGCTCGTCGCCATACTTTTCGACGATCTCACGCAGCTCATCACGGACGATCTCACGCTGGCGCTCCGGGCGCGCCAAGATGTCCTTGAGATCCTCGATTTCCAGCTCGATTTCAGCCAGCTCATCGATGATCTTTTGGCGCTCCAGGGCAGCCAGGCGGCGAAGCTGCATGGCGAGGATGGCGTCCGCTTGGATCTCATCAATATCCAGCAGCTCCATCAGCCCAGTGCGGGCGATGTCCACGGTCTGGGAGGCACGGATCAAGGCGATAACCTCGTCGAGCATGTCCAGCGCTTTCACCAAGCCGCGCAGAATGTGTGCGCGCTTTTCGGCCTCGTCCAGGCGGAACTGGGTGCGGCGCACGATCACGTCGATCTGGTGAGCCACATAGTGGCGCAACTGCTGGTCCAGGCGCAGGGTGCGGGGCACGCCATCGACGATGGAGAGCATGTTCGCGCCAAAGTTGGTTTGAAGCTGGGAGTGCTTATACAGGTTATTCAGCACCACGCGCGGCACAGCATCACGCTTGAGCGTAATCACGATGCGCATACCCACGCGGTCGGAGGACTCGTCCTCGATGCGAGAGATGCCGGCAAGCTTGCCGTCGCGGATCTGATCAGCAATGTTCGAGATCAGGTTGTCCGGGTTCACCTGGTAGGGCAGCTCAGTGATCACGATGGTCTGGCGGTTGCCCTCCTCCTCGATGGAGGTGACACCACGCATGCGGATTGAACCGCGGCCGGTGGTGTAGGCATCCTTGATGCCTTGAGTACCAACGATGAGTCCGCGTGTCGGGAAGTCCGGCCCCTTCACGTACTCCATGCAAGCCTCGAGGGCCTCGGACTCGTCGGCGTCGGGATTGTCCAACAGCCAGTAGATAGCGTCGGCCAGCTCGTTGAGGTTGTGCGGCGGAATGTTCGTCGCCATGCCCACGGCGATGCCGCCGGAGCCGTTCATGAGCAAATTCGGGATGCGCGAAGGAAGCACGTCCGGCTCTTGCGTCTTGCCGTCGTAGTTCGGTGAGAAGTCGACGGTGTTCTCACGAATATCGCGCACCATCTCCATGGCGAGCGGGGTGAGACGACACTCCGTATAACGCATGGCAGCAGGGCCGTCGTTGCCGCGGGAACCGAAGTTACCTTGGCCGTCGACAAGCGGGTAGCGCATGTTCCAGTCCTGGGCGAGGCGCACCAGGGTGTCATAGATGGCGGAGTCGCCGTGGGGGTGGAACTGACCCATCGTGTCCGAGACGGGACGCGCGGACTTCACATAACTGCGATCCGGGCGGTAGCCGGAGTTGAACATCGCGTAGAGGATGCGGCGGTGCACGGGCTTGAGGCCATCGCGGACCTCCGGCAACGCGCGACCAACGATCACGCTCATCGCGTAATCGATGTAGCTGGTCTGCATCTCCTCGTTGAGGTCGATCGGTTTGATGCGATCGTACTCATCCGAGGTGAAGAGATCGTCGCTCATAAATCACCTTTTCTTGTTGGGCAGGATAACAGTGCCAGTTTAGTCGCTTGAGGGGCGTTTTCAGGGGTTGAGCGCGAAGAAGTGGTATCAGACTGGTAGCAGTGATTGATATTTGGTGGGTTTTAGCGAGAGTTTGGGAGTGTTCAGTGGAAAATGTGGAATGTTTATGTGTAGTAGCCATACGCAGACATATAAATGTATGCTCGGCCAGTGCTGGCCAAATGTCCTACTAAAGCGCAGCTAACGCCGGGCTCGCTGGCCCGCCCCGCATTGTTATAACTGTTTATGTGCTGTATCTGACTTGATTATGTGTTGTATTTAAATCGTATATGTGATTACATATCCATATCGGGCAAGAAACGGACTCGCAATTTCAGGCCCGAAAGGGCAAACAACAACCCAAGGAGCGAAAAATGGGGCATTCATTGACTCTTTCCAAAGCAGCCCTCCACTTGGCCGATTTGCTTACGGATCCAGAAGGGCGCAAGCCTTCCGTCAACATTGGCCGTATGCGCCAATTGCTGGCGGTCCGTGCTCTGCACGATGTATCGGTGGAGGGCGAGGCCCCGAGGATCGACCAGCGCGAGATCGAGCAACTGGCAGCCAACACCACCTACATTGCTGACTACGCCGAATACGGTGTGGAAAACCCCGTCTTTCGCGTAAGCCTGCGCGAAAGCCAAGAAAATCCCGTCTACTCCGAAGAAGATGGCCACGAACTGCGCACCCACTCCGGCTACGACTACGACAATCTGGCCAACCTCAGCCAAGACATGCTCTACGGCACCTTCGAAGGTGTTTGGCCAATCAGCGACGAAAACGCAGACTTCGCCGTGGACGCTGAGGCCTACCTGCTGCCATCCACCGTGGGCCTGGTCAAGGCAGACAACATTCGCCGCATCACGGACTGGGAGCCGGTGGCGGGCTCTACTCGCAAGTACTTCCACACCGAGGAACTCACCCCTGATGATCCCCTCTTTATGGAATCCAAGAAGGCCTTCTTTTGGGTAGATGTCCCGCCTGGCCGGATCTGTGGCTTCGATTTCGACCCGAACGTTGAAACGCAGATTGAACAATTCGAGCTCAACGACGCCCAGGCGTCCGACGCCGACTCGATCGACGAGCTGATCGCGCTGAAGATGAAGCAGCTCAAGATCCTCGACGAGCTTGCCGAACTCAAGCGCCTCAAGTTCGGACTTTCCTAACTCGAACCGCTCCCCCAGTCACAGTGCTGCGGGGAGCTTTTGCCATTTTCCGCTGAGCCACTTTGCCACTCCACTTAAGCCACCCGGCTTCATGCGCGCGAAATAACCGTTTGGCAGGTAAATTTTGCGCTTAGGGGATCTAATTACAACGACCCCGGGCACTAGGCGCGGGGTCGTGGGGTAAGGTGCGCCGACCTACATCGACGCTCACTGGAAAAAGGGTAACAGATATCGATGGAATCCAAAAGCAGGTTGGAAACGATGCTCGGGGCTGCTCGATTCGAGACTTACTATTTGGCGGCTGGTGAAGATTTGGAAAAAGCGGTGGACCTGTATCGATGGAATACCCGGATGGCTGGAGCCCTGCATTCCCATTTGTCCTATTTCGAGGTACTCATGCGCAATGCCATGAATCTGGCACTTCAAGATTGGAACGAAACGATAACCGGGAGCAGGAATTGGTGCCTCGAACACCAATCAGCGGATCTTTTGTACTCAATGTTGAAGCGTCCAATGATGCAAGCTCGACGGCATGCTATGAAGGAATCACGACGAAGGCATCGTCTTCACCCCCGCAAGAATCACCCACTGACCCATGATGATGTTGTAGCGCAACTCACTTTAGGAAATTGGTCGAATTTGCTTGGGGAGGCACTTCCGGATCTCCGCCCAAAAGCCAAAGTTCTTTGGGCGGACTGCCTACACAACGCGTTTCCGAATATCGATCACCACGATGAATCGCGCGTGGATTTGGGGAGAAGGGTTGAACGACTCACCCGACTACGCAACCGGGTTTCGCACCAAGAAAATCTTTTAGGCACCAACTTCCGTGGCCGCCTGAATGACACGCTTTCAGTGCTCAAAGCTATTGATAATAGTTATCCGCAGTGGGCTCTTGTTGGAAGCCAAGTCCGCCAGATCGCTCGAGAAGATCCCCGAAAGCATTAAGGTAAATACCTAGGCTCCGGGCCACACCCGTGCGACTCCAGCGAGTCCTTTCACCGCGTTCCGCTGCGCCATCTTTTACTGCGTCATTTTCCGCTGAGCCACTTTGCCACTCCACTTGAGCCAAGTTGCCAACTTCATTTGAGCCACTTAAGCAACCCGGCTTCATGCGCATGCCCTCCCGTGCTACCAATAATTCATGGCCATGACGCTCAGACTCAGCGAGGACGAAGACCGCGCCCTCACACTCCTCGCCCAAACTCAAGGCACCAGCAAACAAGAGGCAGCGAAGCGCGCAATTTTGGCTCAGGCTTCGAGGCAGCTTTTCGACGCCCACGTGGCCGAACTTGCCGCCATCCACATCCCCGAAGTGCGTGCCATGCGCAGCCGCCTTCGTAGTGTGCGTAGACCATGAGTGCCTCTGGGTTCGTTGTGCGCGGTCTCACCCCGGAGCAGGTGCTCATCATCGCCGACCAGCTAGAACAACCCGTTCGAAACTATGCCGGCATCGTGGCACTTGCCGCCGCGAGCGCTGGACAAATTCATGGGGTTTCAGTTCACGCTGATATTCAACGAGCAGCGGCATCGCTGCGGGAACTGACGTTGAATATTGCTCCCTTAGGAGCGGAAAATGACGTCTTTGCTGAGGTGCTGGCTCGCGTGTTTATGGATCTCCAGCTTCAGTAGCTGACGAGCAAACTCTACTGGAAAATTTTCCAGTACGTTTCTAGTAGCTGGAAAAACACCAGGTCAAACTAGAAATCTACTGGAAACGCAGTGTTTCCAGTAGATTTCAGTACCTCATCCAGCTAGCTCTTCGGCGCAGGATTCTTGCGTCCTACGAATTCATCCATGGAGCTCGAAGTGCCAATCAATTTGGCAATGGCGTCATAAGCGCGCACTGGGAGCAGGCGCCCCACGTAGGCGACTCGGGCGGTCCAGGGCAGCACCAATTGATGGCGCCCTGCTTCAATCGCGTCGATGACGTGGACGGCTACCTGCTCTTGCTCCAGCACGGGCAGCAACCAGGGGGCCTTGGACTTTGCTCCCTCAAACATGCCCGTGTTGATGTAGAAGGGGCAGACCACCAACGAGTTCACGCGGTGTCCCCGTTCTTTCATTTCCACTCGCAGTGATTCCGCGAAGCCAACGGCAGCAAACTTGGAGGGAGAATAGTCGGTCTGCTTTGCCACGCCGGTGAGTCCTGCGGCAGACGCGATGGTGACCACCGTGCCACGGCGCCGCTTGATCATTCCGGGCAAGAACGCGCGGGTGGTCAGATAGAGAGACCGTACATTGACCGCGAAGGTGCGGTCGACGTTTTCTTGGGGGTTATCCAGGAAATCTTCGCCAGAGACGATCCCGGCGTTGTTGATGAGGATGTCAATTTCTCCTGTCTCATCGGCCGCCGCCTCCACAGCTTCTTGATCTGTCACATCCACCACGTAGTAGCTGGCTCGCGCGCCTGCTGCCTTGAGTTCTTCCACCACGGCTTGAGCACTCGATTCGGAAAGATCCCACACCACTACCTCAGAAGCGCCACGATCGGCGCATTCCAGAGCCATGAGCCGGCCGATTCCCGATCCCGCTCCGGTGATGAGCACGCGGTGACCACGAATCCGGTGTCGGTAGGGGTTGGGCACTAAGTGGCTGGCCTTGTTCACTAGGGCGGTGGCGTAGTTGTGCATTGAGTCCTCTTCTTCTTTGATTGTGTTGCATACCACTATGCTTCCCACCGCCCGAAAATCGCAAACCTCCGGCAGCTACACCCCTTTTTGTGTGGCTGTAGTGACTACTGATAACATCTGTGACTGTTGTGATTACGGTGGCGCGATCCCTCGACGTCACTGTGGAGGAAGAATGACAACGCCTCTCGCGGCCTTCGAACCCATACGGAGGCCGCTTCACCTTTTCTGCCCCATGCCACTACGCTTGTGCCATGTCTGAATTCACCGATCTTTTGAACAAGCGCGAAGCCGTGGCATCCGACCTCGCCACCTTCATCAACGAGGCAATCTCCCGCCAGTCGGGCATCACCGGTATCGCACTCAAAGGCGCGGTGTCCGCCGCGAAAAAGGCCAAGCCCGGCATCGTAGAAAAAGGCTCTAACGCTCTCCTGCCAGAGCTTGTCGACGCCCTCGAACCCCATTGGCTCCAGTACAAAGCAAATCTCGGCGAATCATTCGGTGACTACCTCAGTGCACACAAAAGCGATGTCACCAATTCTCTACTCGAGGTAGCAGACCGAAACGCCAAGAACATTGACGTCCCTGGCTTGGATAAGGCCTACAAATCGCTGCGAGGCAAGGCAGAAAAGATCTTGGGCCCAGAACTCCAAGGCTTAGGCAATCTGCTCGAAAGCCACGTCGAAGAACACTAGCGCAGCACAAAGGCCCGGAAAGTTTTCCGGGCCTTTGTTTCGTCGAAAAGCTTAAATGTCGAGGAAGCGAACGTCGCGCGCATTACGGGTGATGAAGCTGCGACGAGCCACCACGTCATCGCCCATCAGAATGCTAAACAGCTCGTCGGCGGCGGCGGCGTCCTCCAGGTTCACGCGGCGAAGCGTGCGCACCGTCGGATCCATCGTGGTTTCCCACAGCTCCTTGGCGTTCATCTCACCCAGACCCTTGTAGCGCTGGATACCGTCGTCCTTGTTGATCTTGCGGCCAGCGGCAAGGCCCTCAGCGAGCTGCTCATCGCGCTCACGATCAGAATAGGCAAAGCCAGGCTCGCCCTTCGCCCACTTCAACTTGTACAGCGGCGGCTGCGCCAGGAAGACGTGGCCGTCCTCGATCAGCTCAGGCATGAAACGGAAGAGCAGGGTCAGCAGCAGCGTGGCGATGTGCTGGCCGTCCACGTCGGCGTCGGCCATTAGCACAATCTTGTGATAGCGCAGCTTCTTGATGTCGAACTCATCGTGAATACCGGTGCCCAGCGCCGTGATGATCGCCTGAACCTCGTTATTCTTCAGCACCTTGTCCAGGCGCGCCTTTTCCACGTTGAGGATCTTGCCTCGCAGCGGCAAAATTGCCTGGTAGAGCGAATCGCGACCGGACTTAGCCGAACCACCTGCGGAGTCACCCTCCACGATGTAAAGCTCAGACTTCACCGGATCCTTGGAACGGCAATCGGCGAGTTTACCGGGCAGCCCACCCAGATCATTGACCGACTTACGGCGCACCAAATCGCGAGCCTTGCGGGCAGCCACACGAGCATGCGCGGAGGATACGGCCTTATTAATGATCGTCTTCGCCTCAGCCGGGTTCGCGTCCAGCCAATCGGAAACGTGCTCATTGACCATGCGCTGCACGAAGCCCTTGACCTCAGTATTGCCCAGCTTCGTCTTAGTCTGACCCTCGAACTGCGGGTCCGAAACGCGCACCGAAATCACAGCGGCCAAACCCTCACGGCAGTCATCGCCGGTGAGGTTCGGCTCCTTGTCCTTGAGCAGCTTGTGATCGCGAGCGTAGCGATTCATCAAAGACGTCAGCGCGGCGCGGAAACCCTCTTCGTGGGTGCCACCCTCAAAAGTATTAATGGTGTTGGCGAAGGTGTGC
This sequence comes from Corynebacterium gerontici, assembly GCF_003813985.1. Lineage (NCBI taxonomy): Bacteria > Bacillati > Actinomycetota > Actinomycetes > Mycobacteriales > Corynebacteriaceae > Corynebacterium > Corynebacterium gerontici. The sequence continues at coordinate 6,102 of NZ_CP033897.1, read as the reverse complement.
ACACTCTGGGAATAGCCAGAGTTCCACTGCATCGCCACCTCAACCTCGTGCTCTTCTCCCTTGCCCTCGAAGGACACGATGGAGGGGTGGATCGGGGTTTTGGTCTTGTTCAGGTGCGCGACATAATCCTCAAGACCATTGGGATAGTAGAAGGTCTTTTTCTTTTCCTTCTTCTTCTCCGGCTTCGGCGCGTCGAGGTTCTTATCGCCGTCCTCGTCCAGCTTGTCCAGCGACACGTTCTCGGCGGTATCGCCGGATTCAGCCAGCGCTTCGAGCTCTAACTCTTCATCCGTGGCACGCTTATCCGTCAGCGTGATGGTCAGGCCCTTATTCAGGAAGGCCATCTCCTGCAGACGACGCGAGATCGTGTCAAAGCTATACGTGGTGGTCTCAAAAATCTCCGGGTCAGCCCAGAAACGGATCGTGGTACCAGTGCCACGCGCATTACCGCCCTCAACCAGGGGATCCGGCACCGCATTGCTGAAGTTCTGCAACCAGTGCTTGCCGTCGCGCTTAATGTCCGCCTCAACACGAGTCGACAGCGCGTTGACCACCGAGATACCCACACCGTGCAGACCGCCCGACACCGCGTAGGATTCGGAGTCGAACTTGCCGCCTGCGTGGAGCTGCGTCATAACCACCTGCACGGTGGGCGCACCCGTTGGGTGCATTTCGACGGGGATACCACGGCCGTTGTCCACGACCTCAATGCCGCCATCAGCGAGGATGGTGACGTCCACGCGGTCGGCATAGCCCGCCATCGCCTCGTCAACGGAGTTGTCTACAACTTCCCAGACAAGGTGGTGCAATCCGCGCTCGCCTGTGGAACCGATGTACATGCCCGGACGCTTGCGAACCGCCTCGAGGCCCTCGAGGATGGTGATCGATGAGGCGCCGTATTCATGCTGAGCGTTAGCCACGAAAGATTGCACTCCTTGTTTTAGGTGAATAACCTGTTCTAGCTTACACGTTCTAGGTGGCACGTCCCCTTCAGAGGTGGGGTTCAGCGCAAGTTTTTTCGCATTTTTCTTCTTCCCCACCACTGCCCGGGTCTTCCGCTTGGCGTTATCCGTAAGTATCGCGCGGCCCGCGCCCCTTCACGTGCAGCGGACCATGACGCCAACTCGGCGCCTGCGGGCCGAAAATACGCAGTTCAGTGATGATATCTGGCCCCACTTCTGCGTGAATCTTCTGCAAGATCTGCCGCTGCATTAGCCGCAGATTGCTCGCCCACACCGTGGAATCACAACTGAGAAACAGTTTGCGATCTTTCACCATCTCCACCTTGGTGTGCGCCGCCACCTGCTCCCCCACCAGCTCCTCCCAGTGGTTGAGCACCAGCGCGCTCGCCAGCTCCTTTTGCCAGCCGCGTTTGCGCACCTCCCGCTGAATCACTTGCCCGATGCCTTGCACATTATTGCGAGGCAACGCCCGTCCATCTTTTCCTGTGGGGCGGCCTATGCCCTTGCTTTTCGACGTCCCCCGCTCCCCACTTTCACCCTGTTCATTGGAGCTGGACGCGGCAAATCCATCCATGGAGCGCGCCTTCTGAGGCAGTTTGGGCAGGTAGCCGCTGCGTCGTTTGGCTTCCTGGCGCATATGCTGGAATGCCGCGGCGATCGGATCGTCAGGTTCATGCATCGAGCAACGAGATCCTTCCTTCTTCCGTATCTTCCATGCTCACCTGGTGCCGGTGTACCTCGGTGCTTTGCAGCCCATCGGGCAGATCATCACCTACTGCCGCGGTGATCAGGACCTGCTCTGCTTCCTGGGTGACCTCCACGAGCCGCTGGCGCCGCTTGGCGTCGAGCTCCGCGAATACGTCGTCCAGTATCAGTACCGGATCCGTTCCCATGGATCGCAGCACCTCAAATTCCGCCAGGCGCAACGCCAACGCCATCGACCAGGTTTCACCGTGGCTGGCAAAGCCTTTGGCGGGATAATCGCCGAGCAACACATCGAGGTCATCGCGATGAGGCCCCACCAGTGACATGCCTCGATCAATCTCTTTATCCCGCTTGACGCCCAATTCAGCCAGCATGAGCGCTTCAAGGATCTCCGGGCTCGTTTCATCGACCCCGACAAGGGATACCGACGGCTTATAGCTGATGCTAGCGGGACGCGATTCGGGAGCGATACGCGCATAGGCCTCGTGCACCAGTGGCTGAAGCTGCCCAATCAGCTCAATTCGCGCCTGCATCAGATGCCCACCGAGCGCTGCAAGTTGTGCATCCCAGGTATCCAGCGTGAGCAACGCCGACTCACCACTGCCCCCATAGCCCCTGCGCAGAGCCACATTTGCACTTTTGAGCAAGGAGTTTCTTTGGCGCAGCACATGGTTGTAGTCGGCCTTGATCCCGGCCAGACGCGGACGCTGAGAGGCAATGACATGATCCAGGTATCTGCGGCGCTCTTCCGGTTCGCCTCGAACCAGAGCCAGATCCTCCGGAGAAAACAGCACGCTTTGCACCACTCCGAGCAGTTCCCGTGGCGATTTGAGGCGGGTTCGATTGATCTGCCCCAAGTTCGCTCCGCGACGTTTAAGCAATAAGTGCGCGGTGAGTTCACGACCTTGATTCACCGCAGTGGCAGAGATTCGCGCCTGCTCTTGACCCTGGCGAACTAACGGCCCATCACCCGAGACTCTGTGGGAGCCCAGGTGCGAGACGTACCCGATGGCTTCGACGATATTGGTTTTGCCAAAGCCGTTGCGGCCAACAAAGAGGTGCACTCCCGGCTTGAGGTCGATGCGACAATCCTTCCAAGAGCGGAAGTTCTGCAATTCGAGGTGTCGTAAATACACGTTGTTGAAGCGACTTAGCCCGGCAAGCGCACTGGCATGAGCAGGTAGGTGTAGTCGGCGGCGGGGGTGGGGAACGCACCGTCTTCACCGCGCTGCGGCATCTGCTCTGGCTCGGGCACCAGGATTGCGGGGCGCGAAGGTTCATTGAAACCGAACACTACGTTTTCGCTGCCCAGGGAATTCAGGCCTGTCTGCAGATAACGGGCGTTAAACGCGATGATGAAGTCATCTTCGCCCTCATAATCACAAGCAATCGCCTCTTCCGCGTGGCCGGCATCGGAAGCGCCAGCAGACAAGATCAATTGACCCTGGCCAAATTGCAAACGAAGCTGAGCACCGCGATCAACCAAGGTCACGCGCTTAATAGCAGCAACGAGCTGGTTGATATTCACCCGAGCCAATCCGGTGTGCGCCTTTGGTAGCAGCGGTGCGACATTGGGAAAATCGGCGTCCAACATGCGCATGGTGGTCTGGCGATTCCCGTAATGCAGGCCAAACAGACCCTCGGCACCGATCTGCTCGCCGGTGCCGACGGCAATTTCCACCTGCTCATCACCGGAAACAGTGAGGGTGTGAGCATGATCGCTGAGGTTTTTCGCTGGAATCAGAAGCTTCGCCTTCGCATTTTCAACCTGCGGCAACCAGCGGAGTCGGCGCTGCGCCAGGCGGAAACGGTCTGTTGCGGTGAGGGTGACATTTTCACCGTCGATTTCCATATGAATGCCGGTCAGCATGGGCAGGGTGTCATCGGAACCTGCTGCGGAGGACACCTGGGAAATGGCGCGTTCGAAAAGCTCGGGGCTGAATTCGCCGGTAACCTCGGGCAACTTTGGCATCGGTGGGTATTCGTCCAAGGAAATCAGCGGAAGCTCGAATCGGGAGGTGCCGCACGTAACTTCCAACGTGTTTCCCTCGGACTTCATCTCAATGGTCTTATTGGGCAGGCTCGCGACAATTTCTGCGAGCAAGCGACCCGCTACTGCGACGGTTCCGCTGTGCTCAATATCGGCTTGAGCATGAACTTTAGTGGAAACTTCATAGTCGTAACCTGCGAGTTCCAAGCCGTCATCGGTTGCGTTAATCAGCATGGCGCGCAACATCGGTTGCGTTGGCTTGCTTGGAAGGTTACGAGCCACCCAGCTCACTGCTCCAGCAAGTTCATCTTTGCCAACCCGGAATGACACCTGTTGTGCATCCATGCTTATTCCCCACGGCTCCTTGAACAGATTTTGTAATTCGCGGGTGCGAAACGCTCCACGAAAATGACAAGACCTAACGTACCTGCACTTGCTGCCAAGCAAAACTTTTGTGATTACAAAAATCACCTGCTGCCGCCTCTCGGCTCGCAGCGAAGTCAAGATTGTCCCCAGCCCCTCTTTCTACTTATGTAATTACTTAGAAAAGAGTTGGTAATAACAGTAAGTCCTGTGCAATGTGTGGAAAACATGTAATTTCACATGCTCAAGACGAATTTTCGGGTTGTGGGCATTGCTGTGGAGGTTCTGTGGACAACTTCGCCCGCCTGTGGATAACTTTTTGGAGTGCCGATTCTTCCACAAATTCTCCCCAGGTCATGGCCTTGTTGTGCACAGTGAATCCTTAGTTATGCACAGGCGGGTAATTGTGGAATTTTGTTAGCACAATCACCAAATTACAAGGTTGTAATTACACGGTTGTGGATAACTCTGTGGAAACTGTTGAAAACACTGTTGTTGTGGGGTTTTGTGGATAAACGCCAACAGCCCCACGCAAAGGTGGGGCTGTTTCTCGCCTGTGCTCTATCCGTGTCCATTGCCTTTGATGCGGGCAGTGAGTTTCTGGATCTCATCGTAGGTATCGCGCTTTTGGGTGATTTCCTTGCGGATCTTATCCACCGCGTAGAGCACCGTGGTGTGGTCCTTGCCCCCAAACTGCTCGCCAATCTTGGGAAGGGAGAGGTCGGTAAGCTCGCGGCAAAGATACATGGCCAACTGGCGCGTGTGCGCAACCGCGCGCGTCTTGCGTGATCCGCGGATGTCACGTTCAGGAATATTGAACATCTTTGAGGTCTCGGCGATGATGCTGTCGGCCGTGACCTCCACAGATTCCTGCTCAGGCATGATGCTGCGAAGCGCGTGCTCAACGGTACCCATGGTGATCGGCTCGTTGTTGATCGAGGAATAGGCGTTGATGCGCACGAATGCGCCTTCGAGCTCGCGGATCGAGGTATTGAATCGGCTTGCAATGAGCTCTAGAACGTCACGTTTCATGGTGACATTGCTCGCCACAGCTTTCTTCTCCAGGATCGCGATGCGGGTTTCGAGATCCGGTGGATAGACGTCCACGATGAGCCCAGCTTGGAAGCGGGTGCGCAGGCGATCTTCCAAGGTAGTGAGCTGTTTTGGCGGCCTGTCGGAAGAGAGAACGATTTGTTTGGAGGCCTGTTCGAGCGCATTAAAGGTGTGGAAGAACTCTTCCTGGGTTCCCTCTTTACCCTGCAGGAACTGGATATCGTCCAGCATGAGGATGTCTACCGAGCGATAACGCCGTTTGAAGGATTCCTGGCGGTCGTCGCGCACGGAGTTGATGTAATCGTTGGTGAACTCTTCGCTGGAGACGTACTTGATTTTCAGGTTCTGATTAAGCAGCAGCGCATAGTTACCAATTGCGTGCATGAGGTGGGTTTTCCCAAGACCCGAGCCACCCCAGATAAAAAGAGGATTGTAGCTCTGAGCAGGCTGTTCCGCCACGGCATTCGCCGCCGAGAATGCAAGGCGGTTTGAATCAGAAACAACGTAGTTGTCGAAGGTGTAGTTGGGGTTGAGCAGCGCGAAGTCGTTGGGATCGTGCGCCGGCTTTTCCCGTTTACGCAGATGTTCGTGCTCATCAACGTGGGTAGTAAACCACCCCTTCGGCTCTTGGCTCACTGGGGGTTCAACGTAGCTCGGAGCTGGTTGAACATTCGGCGTCGGAGCTGCAGGCGGAGCAGGGGTAGGCGCAGGCGCTTCGGTAACGGGAGGCTGTTGAACAGCAGTGCTATCCACAGTGACGGCAATGCTGAAGGAGCGCCCCATCTTTGTGCTTAACACCTGGGTGATGTGCGGACCAAGCTCCTGTTCGACTGCACGTTTGGCACTTTCGTGTGGCACAGAGAGCACCGCGATTCCCTCAAGCATCGCCACGGGGCGGATCAAGTTCAGCGTGGCAAATTGGCGATGTGAAATCGGAGGAATGTCGCTGGTGGGGTCGGCTGAAAGAGCGGTGAGTTCTGTAACAACCTCGGTCCAAGTATCGCCGAGTGCTCCTGGGCCTTCCGACAC